>JAXHVI010000151.1:0-24508 GCA_034189195.1 Thermodesulfobacteriota bacterium
ATCCGTGATTCTCGTCCCTTTAGGCAGTTCCGCAACGCTTCTTGCCATGGCAGATCCTCCTTTTCAAAGTGGTTTGAAAAGGAGTATAACATAAAAACTAACTTAAGTGAACAGTATTGGGTCAAGCCGGGTAATGACGGATGCGGGAGGATCGTGCGGAACATGGAAATTTGGTGAAGCTTGGCCTGCCTTTGAGTTGCCGCACTGGGGTGCGGCGCTCCCGGGTGTGCATGGCCGGCTTTTCTTTGTGGGAGTACTGCATACAGGTGCGTCTTATTCTTTAACGGGTGGCACGGGCCAAGGCCGAACGGCCTTGCCCGTGAGCGAGCGGCAGCACGGGAGTGGGGCACGGGCAAGCTGGCGCTTGGCCCGTGGCACCCGTCAAAGGACTGGTGTTTGATACCGTCCTGCTGAATGCCCTTACATCATAAAAAAAGGGTCCACATCCACCACCAGCCGGACGTTTCCCTTTCTGAGCCGTGGGCCGTTCTCGGCCAGAAGCCGGGCGGCAAAGGACTTTACCGCCGCCGCGGACCGGCTTTTTAAAAGGATCTGCCACCGGTAGCGGCTGGCCAGCTTGTGAATGGGGGCCTCCACCGGGCCCAGCACCTCCACGGCGCCAAAGGCCGAGGGGGCGCTGTTTTTCAGGGCCGTGCAGCAATCCCCGGCCTCCCGTGCCCGGGCCTTTGCCTTTGCCGGGTCCGTGGCCGAGATATGCAGGTGGACCATCCGGGAAAAGGGCGGATAGCCCAGCTGCCGGCGAAAGGCGATCTCCTGGTCGTAAAAGGCCGACCCGTCCTGGCGCGTGGCGGCGGCGATACACAAGTGATCCGGGTTGTAGGTCTGCAGAATCACCCGGCCGGGATCACTGCCCCGGCCGGCCCGGCCCGCCACCTGGGCCAGAAGCTGAAAGGTCCGCTCGCCGGCCCGGAAATCGGGAAAATTCAGGGAAAGGTCGGCGCAGATGACCCCGATCAGGGTGATGCCGGGAAAGTCGTGGCCCTTGGCGATCATCTGGGTGCCCACCAGAATGTCGATCTTGCGGTTTTTCAGGTCTTTGAGAATACGGAGCATGGCCCCTTTCCGGGTGGTGGTGTCCCGGTCCAGCCGGGCCACCGAGGCCTCGGGAAAAAGCTGCTTTACCGCCTCTTCCACCTTTTCCGTGCCCAGGCCCAGCAGCTTGATGGAAGAAGACCCGCAGATGTCGCAGCCTTTGGCCGCGGCCCGGGAATAGCCGCAGAAATGGCACCGAAAGGCATTGGCCCCCTTGTGAAGGGTAAGGGAGATATCGCAGTGTTTGCATTTAATGGTGTTGCCGCAGGCCGCGCACACCGGCAGGCTGGCAAACCCCCGGCGGTTCAGAAACAGCAGCACCTGGTTGCCCTGCGCCAGGGTTTCCGCCATGGCGCGGTGCAGTTCATCGCTGATATAGGCCCGGGGGCCCCGGCGGGCCTGCTGGTCCCGAAGGTCCACCACGGTGATGGCCGGCAGGGGCTGGCGGTTGATGCGCCGATCCAGCCGGTAGGTTTTGGAAAACTTGCCGGTTGTCGCGTTGTGAAGCGACTGGATCGAGGGCGTGGCCGACCCCAGCAGCACCACGGCGTCCGAAAGCTTGGCCCGGACCACGGCCAGGTCGCAGGCGTTGTAGCGCAGGCCGCTCTCCTGCTTGTAGGAGGTGTCGTGCTCCTCATCCACGATGATGACCCCCGGCCGGTCCAGGGGCGCAAACACCGCGGACCGGGTGCCGATGGCAATGGCCGCCTCACCCCGGGCAATCCTTGACCACTGGTGCCAGCGCTCGGCCCGTGAAAGCCCGCTGTGCAGCACAGCCACGGTATGGCCGAACCGGGCGCAGAACCGGTGCTCGGCCTGGGCGATCAGGGCGATTTCCGGCACCAGCACCAACGCGGTTTTGCCCATGGCCAGGGCCGCGGCCACCACCCGCATATAGACTTCGGTTTTGCCGCTGCCGGTGATGCCGGCCAGCAGGCAGGAGCAAAAACCCGCGCCCAGACGGGAAACCAGGTCCGCCACCACGGCCGCCTGGTCGATGGTCAAATCCGGCGGCGCATCCGGCAGAATGGGGTCTCCCACGGCGTCTTTCGGAATTTTTCCGGCCGGCGGCGCGCTTTTCTTCGGCAGGTCTCCGGCCGGCAGGGCGCTGGCAATGGTTTCGCCCAGGGGGTACAGGTAGTAATCGGCGACCCACCGGAAAAAGGGAATCATGGTGGCGGGAAACAGGGGCCCGGCGTCCAGAACGGCTGAGACAGGTTTTATTTCAGCACCGTCACAGGCCGTCGCTTCACCAAGCACCGTACCGGAAACCATCTGCCGGCCAAAGGGTACTTGCACCCGCCGGCCGCAAACCGCCTGCGGAAGAAGCGGTTCGGGAACGCTGTAGGTGTAGGTCTGAAAAACCGGCAGGTGGATTGCCACCTCTATGTATCGGCTGTCGGACATGATGGTCCCAGTGGCAAAAACAGCAGCAGGGGCGACCTAAAAGTCGCCCCTGGGCCATCAGCATTATGATTCAAGGCCGCTTCGCCTGTTCCGGATATTTCATGCCGGTTCGGCTACCGTTCGTCTATGGGAAGCACTTTTCGCATGGTCTCGCCCACATAAATCTGGCGGGGCCGGAAAAGCTTCTTGAAGGGATCATCCATCAGCTCTTTCCACTGGGCGATCCACCCCGGCAACCGGCCGATGGCAAACATCACGGTAAACATCTCCAACGGAATGCCCAGGGTCCGCAGCACGATGCCGCTGTAAAAATCAATGTTGGGATAGAGATTGTGGTCCTTGAAGTAACTGTCGTTTAAAGCCACATCCTCCAGCTCCATGGCGATATCCAGCAGCGGGTCCTCGGTGTTGGCCACGGCCAGCACCTTGTCGCACATTTTTTTCATGATTTTAGCCCGCGGGTCGTAGGTCTTGTAAACGCTGTGTCCAAACCCCATCAGCCGGAACGGATCGTTCTTGTCCTTGGCCCGGGCCACCGCCTTTTTCACATCCCCGCCGCTTTTGCGAATCTCTTCGAACATCTCCACAACGGCCCGGTTGGCCCCGCCGTGCAGGGGGCCCCACAGGGCCGCGATGCCGGCGGACAGGGCCGCGTAGATATTGGCCCGGGCGCTGCCCACGGCACGCACCGTGGAGGTGGAGCAGTTCTGCTCATGGTCGGCGTGCAGCACCCAGAACATGTTCAACGCGTCTACAAACTCCTTTTTGATCTCATAGGGCCGCACCGGCGAATCGTGCATCATGTTCAGAAAATTGGCGCAGTAGGAGTAGTCGGGCCGGGGATAGACGATTTTATGACCACGGGAAATCCGGTGGGACATGGCCGCCATGGTGCGCACCTTGGAGATCAGCCGCAGAAAGGTGGTCTCCATGGCCTCTTCCGTGGTCATCAGTTCGGGATAAAAGCTGCGCAGGGCATTGACCATGGAGGAGAGAATGCCCATGGGATTTGCCGACCGGGGAAAATTCTGGAAAAAAATCTGCATGTCCTCATGGACCAGGGAGTGGTCGTTGAGCATAACGCTCATGCGCTGGTATTCGGCCCGGGAGGGCAGGTCTCCGTTTAACAGCAGGTAACACACCTCCACAAAACAGCTTGTCTCGGCGAGTTGTTCAATGGGATACCCCCTGTAACGCAAGACACCCTTGGATCCGTCCATGTAGGTGATGGTGCTGGTGCAGCTGCCGCTGTTGCTGAAACCCGGGTCAAAGGTGATGTAGCCGGTTTTGGCCCGAAGCTCCCGAATGTCGATGGCCTTTTCGCCTTCTGTTCCTGTAATTACCGGGAATTCATATGTTTTTCCATTAATTACAATAGTAGCGGTTTCTGTCATGGCACACTCCTTCCTTCTCCTCTTTTTTAATAAAGGCTCACGCTTCCCCGGCCGGGGCGATTGAAAGACGCTGCACGGCAGGCGGGGCTCGCCGCAGCGTTCGGCCGGCGTGTTTTTACGCCAGGGTCACAGAATAGGCTTTTTTTTTATCAAAAAAACAGATACATTACAACGAGTATTTCACCGGTCGGGGAAAACCGGTGAAAACCATTGAAAAAACGCACTAATAACCCGTTAAAGGAGGAGCGGCTCATGAGAAAATCATGGATCGGCCTGGGCCTTGCACTGTTGCTGGCCGTGCCCGCCACATCGTTTGCCATTGGCCTGGAAGCGGCCATCGGCGGCTGGGGCCAGGATATATCCGGCGACATGGCATACAAACCCCTCAACCCCATCACCGACGTCATCGACTTTGAAAGGGACCTGGGCTATGACAGTGAGACGCGGGTCATGGGCCGGGTGCGCATCGACATGCCCCTTATCATTCCCAACATCTATGTGATGGCAACCCCCATGGAGTTTGAGGGCGTCGGCCAGCAGACCTTCGAGTTCAAGTTCGGCAACGACACCTTCGAGGAAGACATTCCCTATACTTCCAAACTCTCCATGAACCATGTGGACGTGGGCCTGTTCTACAGCATTCCCTTGCTGAAAATGGCCACCTTTAACAAACTCAACATCGACCTGGGCCTCAACATAAAAGTGGCGGACCTGTCCGCGGAAATCACCCAGCCGGACACCGGCCTTTCTGAAAAAGAGGACTATGTGCTGCCCGTTCCCATGGCCTTTGCCGCGATCCAGATCAACCCCATCGACCTTCTGGCCATCGAGGCCGAAGGCCGGGGCATCTCCTACAGCGACAACCACCTGTTCAACGTCATCGGCCGGGTAAAGGTCAAGCCTTTTGGTCCCCTTTTTATCGCCGGCGGTTACCGGTACGACAGCATCAAGCTGGATGAAGAAGACCTTCGGCTCGATGCCCAGGTGGACGGCTTTTTTGCCGAAACAGGGTTTGAGTTTTAGCCGTTTTTCAACGAAAGATCCGGACAGCGGCCCGGTGGTGGTGCGGCAGATAAAACTGTCCCGCATGGAGACCTTCTGCTACCTGGTAGGGGACCCGGCCTCCAGAACCGGGCTGCTGATTGATCCGGCTTTTGACATGGACCGGATTCTGGCCGCGGCCGCAACCGCGGGGTTTACCATCACCGCCGTGGTCAACACCCACGGCCACGCGGACCACTGCTGCGGCAACGCCGCCGTCATGGCCGCCACCGGTGCACGGCTGCATATTCACGAAGAAGACGCCCGGCGGCTGACCGGATTTTTTAACGGCGTTTTGTGCCGGCTTCTGGGGGGCCGGCCGTCGCCGCCCCCCGATGTTGTGTTGCGGCACGGTGAAGCGATGGTGCTGGGACAGACCACCCTCACCGTGCTGCATACACCGGGCCACACACCGGGCGGCATCTGCCTCTATCTGCCGGGCCACCTGTTTGCCGGCGACACCCTGTTTGTGGGGTCGGCCGGACGCACCGACCTTTCCGGCGGATCAATCAAAGACCTTCACGCCTCCATTCGCACCCGTCTTTTTCCCCTTCCCGACCACACCCTTGTCTGGCCCGGCCACGACTATGGAGACCGGCCGGTTTCCACCATCGGCCATGAAAAACAGACCAATCCGTTTATGCAGAATGGTTTTTAAGGAGTCGGGGATTCAAGGGGTCAAGTGAACAGATTAATCGGAGGGAACGTTCTGCAGGAAAGGCGGCCGGGGGCTGTTCCCCCCGTTGTTGCCGTGATATGTAAACTTGCCGCTGTTCCGGCAAGAAAGCGTTCCGTTGCTCAGCCCTGGTTACTGCCGGGGTCCGGCGTCGATGTTTGCCCCTTCCGGCGTGGGCGGCAGGTTGCCCTTTATCAGAAAGTTCTCTTTCAGCGACTGGATGATACGGTCCGTGCTTTCAACGGCGCCGCGGATTTCATCGATTCCCAGGCTGGTGGAGTGGGTGATGGCGGGAATATCGTAGCTGGCCTCCTCCACGTTGGCCAGCGCCGTCTTGACCCGTTGCAGGCTCGCCGCCACATCGGCCAGCATGTTCCGCAAATCGGTCAGGTTAAAGTAAAGTTCATTGCCGATTTTGTTGATGGTCACCAGGTTGGTGTTGACATGGTCCATGACCATGGGGGTCTTGGCCGTGGCATCGGCCAGGTTCGACAGGATCGCCTCCAGCTCTTCAAAAGCGGTAAACAGGGGCCCCTCGGGATCTCTCAACGCCTCGGTGATGTCCGAAATGTTCTTCACGGCGGTTGAGAGTTTCTTGGCGGTCTGTTCCACTTGAAACTCCACCAGCAGATCCTCGATCGATTTTTTGGGAATCGACTTGATCTCCTCCCCCTCGTCCATGGCCGGGGCCCTGGGGTTTCCCGGAATCACCGCCACGTACTCGTCGCCGATAAAGGTGGGGCTTTTGACCGTTACCGCCGTGTCACGGGTGATACGGCTCTGGTAATCCTCCAGAATCTTCAGTGTCACCCGGACCTTGTCCTCGGTAAGATCGATACGGGAGACCTTGCCGATGGATGCTTTCTGAAACTTGACGTCCGCGTTTTCCTGAAGGTTGTAGCTCTCTTCAAACACCGTGTAGTAGGTCACATAGGACTTGAACCAGTTCTTGCCGCGCCCGATGAGCACCACGGTTGAAAAGAGCAGCACAATGATGCTGATCACAAACAGGCCGACGATTTTTTCTCTTCTGCTGTATATGAGTTCCATGGGCTTACGAGGCGGTTACCCTTTCTCCCTTTATGACGATCTTTCCGGATGCCGAAAAATTTGCGCAAAAAGACCGGTCCCTTGAAAATATCACCAGAGGGGTGCCGGACACAAGGGCTTGTTGCAGCAGGTTGACAAACATCCACTGCCGGTCCGGCGGCACCACCTCCTCCGGCCACTCCACCAGCAGGACGGCGGGGTCCTTGGCCAGTTCCCGGACGGCCATGGCCATCCGCAGGTCCCAGCGGTCCGCCTCGGTCACCTTCTGGCCCAGCCGGTTGCGAAGGTGAAACAGCAGGCACATCTCCTCGGTTTTTTTGTCCAGGGTCACCGACAGCGTGTTCTTTTCATAAAAATCCGAGAGCAGAAGGTTTTCAAGTATGGTCCGGTTGCTCAGCAACACGTTGGACGGGGAGATGTAGCCGATTTCTTTTTTGCAGGCCAGCAGGTGCCGGTAGGTGGAAAAATCCAGAAGCGCGTTCTTGAAGTGAAAGGTACCGGTCTCCGGCGTGACAAGCGTGGCCAGGGCGGCAAAAAGCAGGCCCGCGCTTTCCCGGAGATCAGACGCCACCAGCCAGCACTGGCCTGGCGAGATTGCCAGGGAAATATGTTTCAGGCGCAGCTCGTTTCGGGCCACAGTGTAGTCGGACAGTTCAATCAGCGGCATGCGTACACATTTTCCGGCACAAAGGCCAGGCCGTGGGCCGTTATTAAAGATAGAACAGCCCGGAAATAAAAATATTGGTGATAATACAGTAAAAAAAGCACTCAATGGCCGCGGTGGAGGTGATCTTGGGGATCACGGTGATCCGTTTCTGGGCATCAAACCCGCGATACAGGGTCACCACGGAAATCACGACGCCGAAGCAGAGGGCCTTGACCAGGCCCACGATGATATCGGCGCCGGTGATGGCGCTTCCGATGTCGGACAAAAAAGTGCCCACCGGAATCGATGTGGTCAACCGCACCACGCCGTAGCCCCCCAGAATGGCGACCAGGTCGAACACGATAAACAGGCAGACGATGGCCGATGTGATACCGACAAACCGTGGAATGGCCAGCAGCCGCAGGGGGTCGATGCCGGTCATTTCCAGGGAATCGATCTCGTTGAAAACATTCATGTAGCCGATCTCAATGGTAACGGCGGTGGCGGAGCGGAGCACCACCAGCATGGCGGTGACCACCGGCCCGATCTCCCGGACCACCAGGATGATCATCAGTTTGCCCAGGTCAACCTGGCCGGAAAACTTGGCAAACTGAATCAGCATCATGCTGCCGGTCAGCAGGGACAGGGGAATGATCAGGAAAAGGGCCTGCACCGCGGTAAAATAGATCTGCTCCACCACGCCCCACCGGACCACGGCCCGGCCCTTGAGGGGGGAGGCCAGCAGGACGGCGCAAAGATCGCAGGCAAACGCGGCCATGTTTTGCAGGTGGTTGATATAGGCCAGGGTTTTTCGGCCGATGTATCCTGTCGGGCTGTTCATGGCATGTAACCGTTTCAACGGGAGTGGAACGCACAGGTCGCCTGCCGCCGTCCCGGACGGGCAAGCACATTGACTTGTTTGTTTTTTTACACTATAACCACGGCTTAAGCAACTCGAAACCGCCGGCCGCACGCAAAACGGCGGGCAGCCGTGGGGCACGGCAGCAACGGCGGAACCATGCACCCCATACGGATAGAACATCACCATGGACCTTTTGGAAAAAAGCGGTCGCGCGATAAAAACGGTCTTTGCACGCAAGCCCCTGCTGCTCTCTTTCTGCATCGTGGTGGCAGGCGCGCTTGTCTTCATGTCCGGCATCAGCTTCCTGAATATCATTGAACTGAAAACCATTGACATGCGGTTCAAGCTCCGGGGGGATATTCCACCCGGCGACAGGGTGGTGCTGGCGGCCATTGATGAAAAAAGCCTGAAGCAGGAGGGCCGGTGGGTGTGGCCCCGCACCAAGATAGCGGCCCTGGTGGACAAGCTTTCCGAAAAAGGGGCACGGGTGATCGCCTTTGATGTGGGGTTTTTCGAACCGGAAAGCTCCGAGGTGGTCCGGACCATCGGACGCATTCAGGCGGCGTCAAAGGACAACGCCCTGCGGAACAAGCGATTCGACGACTATCTGGCCACACTGAAAAACCAGTCGGACAACGACCGGATTCTGGTGGAAGCCATCAAACGCTCCAGGGCAACGGTGGTGCTGGGGTTCTTTTTTCAGATGAACCCCGAAGACGCCCTGCACATCACTGAAGCGGAGATTGAAACACACACCCGGCAAATCGCCGGCGGCCGTTACACCATTGAACGGTTCAGTTCGGACCGGGCCAGGGAGGCGTGGCTCTACCGGGTGGCGGCCCCCCAGTCCAATATTCAGGCGATTTCAGAGGCCGCCTCCTATGCCGGATATTTCAACAAGCTGGCCGATCCGGACGGGGTGGTGCGCCGCATGACCATGGTGATGCAGTTCAACAATACCCTTTACGCGCCCCTCTCTCTGAAGGCGGCCGGCGCCTACCTGGAGGAGCCCCTCTCCATTACCGTGGAGGAGGACTATGGCGTGGCCTCCCTGATGCTGGGGGACCTTTCCATTCCCGTGGATGAACGGGGCGACCTGCTGATCAACTACCGGGGACCGGAAAAGACCTTTCCCCATATTCCGGTCACCGACATTCTCAACGACACGGTGGATGAAGGCCTGATCCGGGACAAAATTGTCCTGGTGGGGGCCACGGCCATCGGCATTCACGACGAATGCGTGACGCCGGTGGCCAAGGTGTTTCCCGGTCCCGAGGTCCACCTCAACGTGATCGACTCCATCCTGTCCGAAGATTTTCTGTTTCACCCGGCCTGGGCCGCGCTGTTCGACCTTCTGGTGATCATCGGCGGCGGTATGCTGCTGGCTTATGTGCTGCTGAAAACCAGCGCCCTGCCCGGCGGTCTCGCCATGGCCGCCATGTTCGGCGGGTACCTCTGGCTGTGCCAGTTTTTCTTCACCCACATGGGGTGGATCCTCAACATGGTCTACCCCCTGTGCGTGTTTCTGGCGATCTACGTGTTTGTGACATCGTACAAATACCTGTCCGAAGAGGGGCAGAAAAAATTCATCCGGGAAGCCTTTTCCAAGTACCTGGCGCCGGAGGTGGTCAACCAGCTGATCTCTTCGCCCCAGAAGCTGGTGCTGGGCGGAGAGCGCCGGGAGATAACCGCCTTTTTCTCCGATGTCCAGGGGTTTACCGGCATTTCCGAAAAGCTCGCCCCTGAAGAGCTGGTGGATCTGCTCAATGATTTTCTGACGGAGATCACCGACATCATCCTTCAGTACAAGGGGGCCGTGGATAAATTCGAAGGCGACGCGGTCATCGCCTTTTTCGGCGCCCCCAACGAACTTCCCAACCACCCCGAGGCGGCCTGCCTGGCCTGTATTGATATTCAGAAACGGATGGTCGAGCTTCGCGCCAAATGGCGGGGGCAGGGCAAGCCGGAGCTCAAGGTGCGCATCGGCCTTTATTCCGGCCCGGCCGTCGTGGGCAACATGGGTTCCAGGAACCGCATGGACTATACCATGATGGGCGACACCGTGAATACCGCCGCCCGGCTGGAAGGGGTCAACAAGATATACGGCACCTACACCATGGCCGGCCAGCCCACCTACGAGGCCGCGGCCGACGCCCTGTTCGCCCGGGAACTGGATGCCGTCACCGTGGTGGGCAAAAAAAAGCCGGTGGCCATTTACGAGATCCTCGGCCGCCGGGGCGAGGTGGACGAAACCGTGGTCAAAACCACGGAGGCCTATGCCAAAGGACTGACGGCATACCGTCAGCGCCGATGGGACCAGGCCGTCACATGGTTCAAGGAAGCCCTGGCCGTCACTCCGGATGACGGCCCCAGCCTGACCATGATCCGCCGGTGCGAGGCCTATGCCGAAAATCCGCCCCCCGAAGACTGGAACGGGGCCTTTTCCATGATGACCAAGTAAGAATCGCGGTTAAGCCTTCATGCGCAATCGGTTCTCTTTCATCTCGTTTGTCGCCGGCCTGCTGCTGGTGTGGCCGGTTCTGCTCCACGCGGCCGACGGCGGCCTTCCGGCGAAAAGCGACTTCCTGTTTGCCCAGGCCGAAACCCAGGTGGCGGCGGGCCGGTATCTGGAAGCCATCGGCCTTTACCAGACCGTGGCCGACACCTCTCCGGACGCCGGGGAAAAGGCCCGGGCCCTTCTGCTGGTGGGATATGCCCATGCCCAGTACCTGGACCAGCACGACAAGGCCCTGGTTTACTTCGATTACATTCTGACCAACTGGCCCGGCTCTGCGGCCGCTGAAGAGGCCCTGTACCGAAAGGGCATGGTTCTTTACAAAACAGAGCGGTATGCAATGGCATACCAGGCGTTTACCGCCTACCAGGAACGCTACCCCCGCACCGGCCGGCGATACACCGCCGGGGTCTGGGCCGAAAGCGCCGCCAACCTTGCCGCCAACCAGGCCCTTCGTATGAACCGGGAGAGTCTTTCCGCGGTCCGGAAGAACACCACTGTCCGCGTGCTGATCGTGGAGGCGGCCGATACCGTGCGCCTGGCATCAGACACAAGACTGACCATCACGGATATGGCATCGGGAAAAGGATCGGTGCTCCGGTCACAGACGGCCGCCATTGGCGCCAAACAGGGCCGGCTGGCAATCAACGGAAAATCCACCCACCTGGCCCGGTGCCGCATCACATCCCCTCAGCCCATTGCCGTAAACGGCACCCGGTACCGGGGCGCCGTGGTGGTTTCGGCCGATGACGGAACCGTTTCAGCGATCAACCACGTGGACATCGAGCCCTATCTTTACGGCGTGGTGCCCCGGGAGATGCCGGCATCCTGGCCGGAACAGGCCCTCATGGCCCAGGCCGTGGCGTCCCGCACCTATGCCCTTTATGTAAAACAGAAAAGCGCGGACCCGCTCTTTGATGTCAGGGCCACCACGGCATCCCAGGTCTACGGTGGGCATGACGCGGAGATGCCGGCCGCCAACCGGGCCGTGGACGCCACTCAGGGCCAGGTCCTGACCTACAACGGCAACCTGATCGTGGCCTATTTTCATGCCAACAGCGGAGGGTACACTGAATGCCCGGAAAACGTCTGGGGCGCGGCCCTTCCCTATTTAACGGCCCGGCCGGACCGCTACAGCAGGGAAGTCCCCGGAAGCCGGTGGGAATTTTTTCTGCCCTATGCCGAAGCCCAGGCCCGGCTGGCCCTGTACGGCGTTCACGTGGGCGGTGTCAGGAAACTCAAGTTCAATGGGAAAAACCGCTCCGGACGAATTCAGGATGTTGCGGTGGTATCGGATACCGGCACATGGAACATGCCGGGCAACCTGTTCCGGCTGGCCATCGGCAGCACCCGGCTAAAGAGCATGTGTTTTGAAGCGGACGGAAACGACCAGGGGGTCCTGTTTCGCGGCGCCGGATACGGCCACGGCGTGGGCATGAGCCAATGGGGGGCCCGAACAATGGCTCTGGAGGGGCATGACTATAAAACCATACTCAAGCACTACTACCGGAACATCACCATCGCCTCCCTTGAGCACTAACATTTTGTTTTAACTGTAACTTCATCCGGTTTTGCCCGTGACCGGCCCGGCGGGGAAAAACAAATGACAGAAAGCAAAAAAAATAGTATAGTATGCGGCGATAAACAGATGTCGAACCGCGCCCTCAAGCAAAGACGACTGCTTTGCCGCCGTCGATGGTCAGACAACCTGAATCTTTATAACCACAGGGGCTTTTATTATAACAATCAACCAACACAAAACCCATCGTTGTTTCTAAAACAGGAGGCTGTAATGAAAAAAAGAGCGTGTCTTATCGGTATGGTGGCCGCGATGTTTCTGCTGGCGCCCGTCTGGGGGTTCTGCCAGTGGGAAGACGCACTGGTTGAGTCCATGCCCAACGGATCGGTGAACTGGTCTACCGGCATTATTCAGGCCAAAGGCATCGGCGCTCCACCGGAAAGTTTTTACGGCAAGCCCCAGGCCCGGCCCATGGCCATGCGGGCGGCCCAGCTGGACGCCTACCGCAACCTGCTGGAAATCACCCAGGGCGTGCGGGTCAACAGCACCACGCTGGTGAAAAACTATGTCACGGAAAACGATATCATCATGACCAAGGTGGATGGCCTGGTCAAGGGCGCCCAGGTGGTAAACACCGAATACATGTCGGACGGCACCGTTGAGGTGACCCTGCAGATGAGCTTAAACGGCGACCTGGCACGGGTCGTCCTGCCGCCGGAAGTGGGCAGCCAGGGACCCCTGCCGCCGGCCGCTCCGGAGATGATGCCCCAGGTCCCGGCCCCCGCGCCGGAAGCCCCTGCCCCGGCGGTTTACACCGGCCTGGTGGTGGACGCCAAGGGGCTGGGCGCCAAACCGGCCATGGCCCCCAAGATCCTGGATCCAGAGGGCCGGGAAGTCTATGGCTCGGCCTATGTCAGCCGGGAGTATGCCGTGTCCCAGGGCATGAGCGGATATGCCAAGCAACTTGAGTCGGCCATGGCCAACCAGCGGGTGACCGATAATCCCCTGGTGGTCAGGGGTGTAAAAACAGAGGGACCGGGACAGTGCGATATCGTGATCAGCAGCGCCGATGCCGAGATGCTGAAAAGCGCGGCGGAGAACCTGTCCTTTCTCGAAAAGTGCCGGGTCATGATTGTTGTGGATTAAGGCCCCCCGCGCCGTATCGCGCATTACCCGGATGCTTAATAAAAAAACTGGAGGAAACCCCATGCGATCAAAAACCTTTCTTTATTTTATGGCGCTTTTCAGCCTGGTGCTCCTGTTTGCCTGCGGCCCCAAGGCGGTTGCGCCGGAAGCCCAGATGGACACACCGGAACACCATGTGACCAACGGCAACAAGTTCCTTAAGGCCGACAAGCTGGATGAGGCCTTTACCGCCTTTACCCGGGCGACCCAGCTGGACCTCAAATACGCGCCGGCCTATGTGGGCCTGGGGCTGGTCCACGGCAAACAGGGAGTCTTTGACAAGGCCTTTGCCGCCATGAAACAGGCGGCCCGGTTTGCCGAAACCGACGCCCAGCACGCCGAAACCAGTGTGGGTTATATCCGCCTGTACACCATGGGCGGCCCGGCAGTGGAAGAGAACTGGCTCAACAAGGCCGAAAACCATTTTGAGCGGGCCCACAAGCTGGCGCCCCGGGACCCGGCCCCCTATTTTTACATGGGCATGGCCTATCGCAACGCCTATCGTTTTTCGGATGCCGCCGGCATGTTCAAGGCGGTGCTGGACCTGGACAAAGACTTTGTGGCAGAGGCGGACCGGGAGTATGCGGTGATGCAGCGCATCGAACGGGCCATGCCCGGCACCTCGGTGGGCAAGAAGATCGCCCTGCTGGAGTCCATCACCCGGGCCGACGTGGCCGCGCTTTTCATCGAAGAGCTGAAGGTGGACGAGCTGTTTGAAAAAAAGACCCCCAAAACCTTTGACACCGCCTTCAAGGCGCCGGGCGCCGCTTTTAAAACCGGTGAGTATGTCAAGGCCCCGGCTGTCACCGACATTGACAACCATGTGCTGCGCCAGGACATTGAAGCGGTGGTACGCCTTCAGATCAAGGGCCTGCAGCCGGGTCCGGATCACACGTTTGAGCCGGACAAGCATATCACCCGGGCCGAGTTCGCCATGATGATCGAAGATATCCTGATCAAGATCACCGGAGACAACTCGCTTGCCACCCGGTTTATCGGCACCGAGTCGCCTTTTCCCGACCTGCGCAGCGATCTTGCCTTTTTTAACGCGGCCATGGTGTGCGTCACCCGGAATATCATGGAGACCGTGGACACCGCCACCGGCGAGTTCCGTCCCCAGGGGATGGTCTCGGGCGCGGACGCCCTGCTGAGCATTCGGCAGATGAAGGTGCAGCTTAACAAATAGGGCCCTTTCGGGTCAGGAAGCATGCAATGAAACGAACGAAAAATCTTTACGGTATGGTGCTGGCCGCCTTTGTGGCCGGCCTGCTTGCTCTGCCGGTCCAGGCCGGTCCCGTGGGCGTGGGCGTCGGCGGCGGACCGGCCGTCATCTCCGTCCTTGACGGCAGCGCGGCTTTGGTGGACGCCCGGCAGAAAGCCCTGCGGTCCCTTGCGCAGGGGGACGCGCTGAAACAGGGAGACCGTGTTCGCGTTGGGGATCAATCCAGAATTGAACTCCGGCTGCCGGATGGCAGTTTCGTGCGGTTTGACAGCAACAGCGTGTTTGAACTCACGGCCATGGCCGTGGACTCCCGGGACAACCGGCGGGACATCAACGTAAATGTTGTGTTCGGCAAAATCTGGGCGTCGGTTTCCAAGTGGGTCTCCGGCGACAGCCGGTTTGATGTCTCCATGAAGACCGCCACCGCCGGCGTGCGGGGCACGGCCTACCGCGTCAACGTGAACAGCGATGACTCGGCCGTTGTCAAGGTGTATGACGGCACCGTGGAGGTCGCGGGATCTGCCGGCGAAGCGGCGCCGGACCCGCAGGCGCCGGGCCCACCCGCCTCACTTTCCGCGCCCCGGCCCGTGGCCGGACCCGCCCCTGTGGCGGGTCCCCATCCGGTTTCCATGGAACAGTGGGTCTATACCCTGAAGGCCATGCAGCAGATCGTCATTCGGCCCGACGGCACCGCCACCCCGCCCTTCCGCTTTTCCTACGAGGCGGACCGCAACGACTGGGTGGAGTGGAACCGTCAGCGGGACGCGGCCGTCGGCATGCCGGTGCCCGAACCGCCCGCCGCGGACGCCGCCCCGGTTGAGTACACACCTTCTCCGGCCGTGCCTGAATCCAATCAGCCTTAATAAACAGGGTGCATGAAGCGGCTGTTTCATGCACCCTGTTTCTGATTCCGGGCCTTTCCGGGACTCTCCAACCATCCCCGGCAAGAAAACGGGCCGAACCGCCTTATAACAAGGAAGCGCGGCCTTCTTCGGTTTTATCAAGGAATGCACCATGTCTGAAAAGAAAAAACCGGACAGGCCGGACCTGAGCCGGTGGACCCCGGTGGAGGAGGTAATTTTCAAACGGCGCAGCATTCGGGCGTTTAAAAAAGAGCCCCTGCCGGACTTCATGCTCCGCCGCATCCTGGAGGCCGGCCGCTTTGCCCCGTCCGCCGGCAACGCCCAGCCCTGGAAGTTTATCGTTGTCAAGAACGCCGACATCCTCGCTGAAATGGAAACGGACGCCATCCGAATCACGAAACTGCTGATGTGGTTTCTTGACTACAACCGCACACCGTTGCGGCGCCTGCTTTTAAAGCCCTGGGTCAAGCTGATCATCCGCGCAAACCACAACGATCTGCACCCGGTGCCCATGGGCCTGATGCGCTCCATCGCCAACGGCGAGTGCCCGGTATTTCACCATGCCCCCACCCTGATCCTGCTGCTGGAGGACCGGCGGGGGGTCTACTGCCCGCCCACGGACATCGGCATCTGCGGCCAGAACATGGTGCTTGCGGCCCACAGCATGGGCGCCGGCACCTGCTGGATCGGCCTGATCAAGCTGCTGATGTACCTTCCCAAATGGAAAAAGGTCTTCGGTGTGAAGTACCCCTACCGGCTTAACGACTGCATTGCCGTGGGATGGCCCAAAGTCCGGGCCGACGGCCCTGTTCCCCGGGAAAAGCAGGTGGTGCGGTGGTTTGTCGACGGCATGCATATGCCGCCCAGAATTGAAGAACAGGGGGAATGACATGACGACACAATCCGGCGTGAAACCCTGGACAAAAATTCCCGATTATTATGATGCCGCGGAAATGACCACCGGCATTCTCGCTTTTAATGAAGAAACCTGCAGACGGTGCGGCATCTGCTCTTTTATCTGCCCGGCCCGGTCCATCAAAAGCGACCAAGGGCCCATGAAGTGGAAAGAGGGCATGCCGTGGCTGGCCACGGTTGCGCCCGATGTTACCAACTGCATTGCCTGCGGCTGCTGCCTGGCCGCCTGTCCGGAGGGGGCCATCACCATCGAACGGTGGTTTAATCCCGGGTACTTTTATCAGCGGCTCTCCCAGACCGGCGACCTGGTCTATCCCCGGTGCTACCTTTCGACAGACCCCGCGCCGGCCGGCACGTGGCCCGCGCCGGACCCGGACATGCTCTCTCCCCGGTACGGCTCCCGGGAAAAGTGGCGTATGCGGGCCAACCGTCTCCGCATGACCGGCAGCGTGGTTTTCGGCGGCGCCCGGTTTTTTGTAAACGAGGCCCTTCGCGGCCGCCTGCTTTCGACGGTAAAAGGGTTTCTGTCCAAAACACCGTCTGACATCTCCTGGGCCGACCTGCTGGAAGAAAACGCCCGCCAGGTGCCGGACAAACCCTTTCTGGTGTACCGGGACGAAGCCTATACCTACCGCCGGGCCGATGAACGGGCCAACCGGGTTGCCCGGTTCCTTCTGGCTTCGGGCGGCGGCCAGGGAACCGGCGTGGGCATTCTGATGCGCAATTCTCCCCGGTTTCTGGATATCTTTTTCGGCGCCCAGAAAATCGGCATGTACGTGGTGCCTATCAACCCGGAGCTAAAAGGCGACGGCCTGGCCTATATCATCAACCACAGCGACATCGGCCTGCTGGTGGCCGACGCTGAACTGGCCGACACGGTGGGATCGGTTGCGGGCCGTTTTGAGCGGCGCACAAAACTTATCGTCAACGACATCGAAACCGAGGCGCGGAAAATGGCCGTCCCCGAAACCATGGACCGGCTGAGCCGGGCCTATGCCGATTTTTCGGCCGAACACCCGGGCGTCGGGTATCGGCCGGAGGACATCTGCATGATCATGTACACCTCCGGCACCACCGGGCCGCCCAAGGGGGTTGTGTATCGCTACAACAAAACCTCGGTCCGACTGATGTGCCTGGCGGCCCACGTGATGCTAAAACAGAACGACATTTACTACACACCTTATGCCCTTTGCCACGGCAACGCGCTGCTGGCCACCACCACCATGACCATGGGGGTTCGGGCCACCATGGCCCTGGCAAGAAAGTTTTCCGCCAGCCGGTTCTGGGAGGATGTGCGCCGGCACCGGGCCACGGTGTTCAACACCATCGGCTCGATTATTCCCATTCTCATGAAGCAGCCGGGAAAGCCCGATGATGCCGACAACCATGTCCGGTTTGTCATCTCCTCCGGATGCCCGCCGGAGATGTGGGCACCGTTTGAAAAACGGTTCGGGGTCAAGCTGTACGAGGCCTACGGCGCCATTGACGGCGGCGGCAAAGGCATCTTCAACTTCGGCACGGCGCCGGCCGGCTCCCTGGGCCGGATTCCCCGGGTGGTAAACTACCGGCTGGTGGACGACAGGGGCCGGGACGTGCCCACCGGTGTGCCGGGCGAACTGCTCTTTGAGGCAAGAAAGACGGCCAGCCGGGTGGAGTATTACAAAAACCCGGGGGCCAGCCGGAAAAAATCCGGTGACGGATGGCTCCATACCGGGGACCTGGTTAAGCAGGACATCAACGGGTTTCTTTATTTTGTGGGCCGCAACACCGAATCCATGCGAAAAGGCGGAGAAAACGTCTCCGCCTATGAAGTGGAGCAGGTCATCATGGACCACCCGGCCGTTGAGGAAGCGGCGGTCTATGCCGTGCCCTCGGATCTGGCCGAAGACGACATTCTGGCCGCTGTCCGCCTGGTGGCAGGCAAAACCCTGGCCCCGGAAGACCTGATCGCCTTTCTTTCCGACAGGCTGGCCCGGTTTGCCGTTCCCCGGTATATCCGGTTTATGGACGAATTTCCCAAAACCAGCTCCCACCGGATCATCAAGGGCGTGCTGGAAAAGCAGGGCATCACGGACGACACCTTTGACGCGCAACAGGCATAGCCGGCCTTTCTTTCCGGCATCCTGTTCCGGTCAGGACCGGACCAGCACCATGTTGTCAATCAGCCGGCAGCTGCCCACGCGCACGGCCAGGGCCATGAGGGCCGGCCGGTCGAGGCTGTCCATGTCTTCCAGGGTGTCCGGATCACAGATGGCCACATAATCGATGGCGGTGTCCGGAAAACTCAAAATCAGATTCCGGGCCGCCTCGATGATGGCTGCCGCCCCTGTTTCACCGGAGGCAACCATTTTTCGGGCCAGAACCAGGGACTTGTAAAGAGAAAGGGCCGCCGGCCGCTGTTCCGGTTTAAGGTAGGTGTTGCGGGAACTCATGGCAAGGCCGTCGGGTTCCCGCACAATGGGTGCGCCCATAATCTTTATGTCAAAGTTCATGTCCCGGGTCATGCGCCGGATCACGGCCAGCTGCTGAAAATCCTTTTCCCCGAAGATGGCCACATGGGGTTTGACGATGTTAAACAGCTTGGCCACGACCGTGGCCACCCCGCGAAAATGGGTGGGCCGGGACAGGCCGCACAGATGGTTGGGAAGGGACTCCAGCGACACATAGGTCTCATACCCCGGCTCATAAAGACCGGTTGCTTCCGGCGCGAAAAGAACATCCACGCCCTGGTTTTCCGCGGCCCGGGCGTCTTTTTCAAAACTTTTCGGATAGGACGCAAAATCCTCACCCGCGGCAAACTGGGTGGGGTTGACAAAGATGCTGAGCACCAGGTGGTCCCCATGGGCCTTGCCGGTTTCAAGCAGGGACAGATGGCCCTCATGGAGAAACCCCATGGTGGGAACAAAGACGATGGTTTTTCCCTGCCTGCGCATGCGGTCGGAATGGGCCTGCATGTCGGCGGCTGTTCGAATGATGTTAATGACGGCCTCCTCGGATAATAAAGGGTTGGTGTTGCGACGCCATTATAGAGCCATGGACCGCGGCTGTCAAAACAGGCCTGAACTGCCGGGTTTTGTGTTTGACTTTTGACGGGAAAAAGAATAGAAAAACGATGTTACGGCCCGCACAGGCAGCGGCCGGCCGGCCGCTGAACCGGAAAGACACAACACCGGCGGACATTTCGAAAGCCCTCTGTTTGTATCATATCCTCAAGTTATTTATGAGAAACCATACATCGATGGAGCCAATATCATGAAACAGCGTCTGTTCCGATGGATTGTCACTATTTTCTGCTGTCTCTGGGCCACCGGCGCGCTGGCCCTGGAAGGAAATATTCAGCTGCTCAACCGCTGGCCCATGGCCGGCCCCAATTCGATTGCCATTGCCGATGACGACACCGACTATGTTTTTGTCGGGGACGGGGATGTGGTTTCCGTGTATGACACCACCACTCTGGCCCTGCTGTACCGGTTTGACATTGCCCTTTCTGAGGCGGCGAAACTGGACAAACCCGGCGAGGTGGCAGGCACCGAAGGTATTTACGGAATTTTTTACGCGAAGAACCACCTGTATGTAGCCTGCGGCAACGAGGGGCTTCAAATTTTTGATGTACCGGATGTATTGGACCCGCTGAATGTTGAAACACCCACGGGCGAGTACATTCCCCGGGAAACTCTGGGCCGGGCAACGGTTTCGGATGTGGCGGTACTGGGTGATTACGCCTACCTGACCTATTTTCTGCTGACATCCGAAGGGTACGACAGCGGCATTCAGGTGATTGATGTAACAAATCCCGCGAATCCTGTGCTGAAAGGTGAAAGCGAGCTGCCCGACACCTTTGCCGATCTGAAACGGGCCCAAGGCCTTCATGTAACAGACATTGACGGAACCCTTTATGCGTTTGTGGCTGATGTTTATAATGGTCTGGTCATTTTTGACATCAACACCCCGGCAACACCGACGGCCGTTGCCGCCTGTTACTTTCCCTATGCCTATGACGTGACCGTTGCCGAAATTCCGGCTGACAGCGGCAACAATTATTATGCATATGTGGCCGATGATTTTGCCGGATTGCGCATTATCGCCTTTGATCCGGACGCGTTTACCACCAGTGCAGTGGACATTCTTTACAGTGGGGAAGATGATGTGATTCCCACCTGCCAGTATGCCGGCGGGTCTTCCAAAGCCCTGTCCGTGACGGTTGATCCGGAAAAGAAGCTGGTGTTTGTCGGCGACCAGTATTATGGCCTGGTGGCGATTGATGTGTCGGACGTTGCCAAGATCAACACCCTTCCGGGGGATGTGGACCTGACAGGCTATGTAACCAACCACGCCATTGACATGACCAGTGCCTACAGCGTGTGCGCGGAGACCGGTGACCCCACGGTTGTTTATGTGGCGGACACCATCAAGGGGTTTCAGCGGGTTTCTCTGGTGGCTCCCATGGACGAAACAACATGGGAGATAACAGGCGTGGAAAACACCAATACCCCCGCAGATGCCGACGCCCTGTTTATTGACGAGAACAGCAATTATATTTATGTCGTGGACGATGATGCCACCAACAACGAAGACAACGAGGGGCTTAGAGTTTTTTATACCATTATTTCGGAAGAGTATATAACGTTTCTGCTTAAAGGAAAGCTGCCCACCGATGGTGAGGCAAAAGATGTCTGTCTGCATGACGGGTATGTATACGTGGCGGACGGCAGTAAAGGATTGAAGATCATTGACCCTGGATTGCCGGAAGACAACGAATCTATGGTTCAGCCGAAACTCAAAGGCAGCTGCGTGGTGGACGGGGACGCCATGGATGTTGAGGTGTCCGGCAATTTTGCCTATGTGGCGGCCGGTGCCGGCGGGTTGAGCATCATCAACGTGTCGGACAAAGACGCGCCTGAAGAAAAAGGGGTGCTGGGCGGCGACGATATTTCAGACGCCCGGGCCGTATGGGTCAAGGATGTGGATGGCAATGGCACCGATGACTATGCCTATGTGGCAGACGGAGATAACGGGTTGAAGATCGTCGATATCTCCGGCAAAACATCCCCCGTGCTTGTCAAGACCGTTGCGCTTGAGGGAACGGCCCAGGGCGTTTTTGAACTCAGGGGCCGGGCTTACGTGGCGGGCGGGAATGCGGGGTTTCACGTCGTTTTTGTGTCAGACCTGGAAAACGCCCGGCTTGTCAGCGGGTATAACGCCGCCCCCTTTGAAGATGTCAAGGGTGTTTACGCCGCCATTTCCGATGAAAGCCCGGCCGTGGACCTGCTCTGGGTGGCCACCGGAAAAACCGGTATGGGCTTTTTTACCTATCCGCCCGACGTGCCTCCTCAGCTGGTGGTTCATTTCGATACCTTTGGGGACACAAAGGCAGTGTCTGTGTTCGGTGACTTTGCCTTCCTTGCCGACAGTGCGGGGGGACTTCTGGCCACAACCGTGTCCACGGCCAGCGGAGGAGCCACGGACGAGGGGTGGGACTGGCTGGCCGGCATCGTTCCCGTCGATATTCATGCCACCACATACACCAGCTCCTCGGGATGCGCCCTGGACACGGTGCGGCCCGCCGCCACAGGGCTGTGGCAGTCTTTGAAAAAGCTTTTTCATTAAGGCTCAGGCCTTTTGACAGGCCGGGCCTTTTTCTGATAAAAGTGATTCTGTTTAGAAAAAAAGGCCGTTTATGGATGGAAACCCGTTAACATCATAACTCATGGAGTGAATATGGCAGGCGTAAACAAGGCGATTATCGTTGGAAGACTGGGAAGGGACCCGGAATTGCGCTACACACAGGACGGACGGGCCGTGGCCAGTTTCAGCGTGGCCACATCCGAAGAGTGGAAAGACAAGGATTCCGGCGACAAAAAAGAACGGACCGAATGGCACCGGGTCGTGGCCTTCGGCCGGCTCGGTGAGATCTGCGGCGAATACCTGGCCAAGGGCCGGCTGGTCTATGTGGATGGACGGCTTCAGACCCGGTCCTGGGAAAAGGACGGGGTCACGCGCTATACCACGGAGATCGTGGCGTCCAACATGCAGATTCTCGAACCCAAGGGCAGCGGCGGCTCCGGTGGCGGCGGTTCCATGGGCGAGCCGGTTGCCGATGATGCGGGCATTCCCGACGACATCCCCTTCTAGCAACAGACACCGGGGCAGCAAGGCCGTCGGTGAAGATAAAAGTCGCCGAAGCGTATCGGCCCCGGAGACACGCTCCGGCGAGACGCGGTGGTGGAGGGGGAAACGGAACGCCGGGGCGACACACATGCCGCGCCCGGTGCGGTGACACGGGCCGGTGCCTGCGAATCAGGACTTCTTGTCCTCGATCTTTTCCTTGTCGTTGTCGCTCTCTTCGACCTCGGCCGTGGCTTTTTTAAAGTTTTTAATGCTCTTGCCGATGCCCGCGCCGATGTCGGGCAGCTTGCCCGCGCCGAAGATGATCAGCACGATCACGAGAATGATAATCAGTTCCGGCATGCCGATGCCAAACATGGTGGACCTCCCTTTTTTGCCTGCGCGATGAATTAAACAACCGGTGCCAGCGTGGTTTTAAATATCACGGCGCCTGAATGAAAGTCAAACATTCGTTGCGCACAGGGCCTTGACGGGGCCGGGACACGCAACCCCATATATGTAAGGACAGCCGTTTATGAAAGCATCGTTTTCCCCGGACCGGCGGGCCGCCCTGATCGGCAGCCTGCCCATGACCGACCATGCGGCGGCCACGCAGCTGGTCTTCGAACACGCGCCCGACATTCCGCTGTGGGTGCAGCTGCCGGCCAATCCGGCCGAGGGCATGCTGGCCCAGTTCCTGCCAGGGTTTCCCGGTGTGAGCCAACAGAACGGCAAGCTGTTTATCAACACCCAGGACCCCGCCTTTCATGACGACGTACTGGGCTTTTACGAGGCTTACCTTGCAGCGGAACAGGACCCGTCCGTGCTTGATGATTCCGTTTTCGCCTTAGACACCACGGTGGCCGCCGGGTTTTTTGAGTTTTTAAACCAGGCCGGGCCTGTCGCCGGCCGGCTGTTTGCCGTCAAGGGCCAGATCACCGGACCCTTTACCTTTGCCACGGGCGTGACAGACGACCAGGGCCGGGCCCTGTTTTACGACGACCAGCTTCGGGACGTGGCGGTCAAGCTGATCGCGGCCAAGGCCCGGTGGCAGGCCCGCCGCCTGGCCGCCCTGGGCCGGCCGGTGATCATTTTTTTTGACGAGCCGGCCCTGGCCGCGTTCGGCTCTTCGGCCTACATCAGCATCTCCCGGGCCGATGTGGCGGCCTGTTTCGAGGAGGTATTTGCCGCCGTGCATGCCGAAGGCGCCCTGGCCGGGGTCCATGTGTGCGCCAATGCCGAGTGGGACCTGATTCTGGATTCTTCGGCCGATATTGTCAGCTTTGACAGTTATTCCTTTTTTGACAAGTTTGTGCTCTATGCATCTCAGATCAGGCGGTTTATCGAACAGAAAAAAATCCTGGCCTGGGGCATTGTGCCCACCGGTGACAGAGAAGCGATTCACAAAGAAACCGTGGAATCCCTGGTCGCGCTCTGGTATGAACAGGTCGCCCAGCTTGAAAAGCTGGGCATCGACAGGACAACCATTGAGCGGTTCTCGCTGATCACGCCGAGCTGCGGCACCGGATCCCTGGACATGGACTCGGCCCTTCGGGTGCTGGAGCTGAATGCCGGGGTGTCGCAAGCGCTGCGGGCCGAACAGAGCAAATAAACAGATCGAAAACGCTCGAGTTAAGGCGGCAAAGTAAAAAGTTCAAGATCAAGGCGTCGCAAGCCCCGAGGAATGAGGCGTACTGGTCGTACGCCGCAGTGACGGGGGGGGGTTGCGCAACGCAGATATTGGGCTTTTTACGAAGCCGTTAAATAAATAGAACAAAAACAAGAGGTGTTACATGAGTGAAAGCGGAAGGTTTACCGGCGCCAGCCGGTATGTGTTGGACAGCGAACTGGCTCAGATCGTCAATGTCTCCATGGCCCTGGAAATGCCCCTGCTGTTAAAGGGAGAGCCGGGCACGGGCAAAACCATGCTGGCCTACGCCATTGCCGAAAGCCTGGGCATGCCCCTGATCGTGCTCAACGTGAAGTCCAGCATGAAGCTGGTGGAGGCCCTGTACCAGTACGACACCCTCACCCGGCTCAACGACGCCCGGTTCG
>JAXHVI010000152.1:0-2190 GCA_034189195.1 Thermodesulfobacteriota bacterium
GCCCAGAATTTCCTTGGCCTGGTCCCGGGTGAGCCGGCCTTCGGACAGGTCTTTCTGATAGCAGGGCCAGAGGATCTGGTCCATGCGGCCCACGCAGAGGCTTTCTCCCAGGCTCTCCTGGAACAGGGAGATATGGGTCAGCAGCATGGCCTGGACCGCCTCGAAAAAGGTGTTTGCCCCGTGGCGGGGAATCCTTTTGCAGGCATCGGCAATGCGCTCAAGGTCCGCCTTTCGGCCGGGGTCGGCCTCGTTTTTGGCCATTTTCCGGGCCAGGTCCGCGTACCGTTCGGCAAAGGCGATCAGGCCGCTGGCCGCGATCCGGGCCGCCTGATAAAAATCGCGCTGCTCCGGCGCGGTGGCTGTCTGCTCATGGGCCTCGATCTCCTTTAAAAATCCCTCCAGGCCGATGGCCAGAATCTTTTCATGGTTGGGCGTCAGGTGGGAGATGCCGCCGGTTTCATAAATCTGGTATTCTCTGGCCGTGAGCTGGCCAATGGCAAAGGTCAACTGCTGCCTGATCGTGGGAAACGCCTTGCGGATGATGTTTCTGTTCAGCCAGAAGGGAAGCGTGGCGAACAGTTTCCAGCGGTGGGCCGGCGTGGTTTCCAGGGGGTTGAGGTGCCGCTTGTGAAATTTGAAGATTTCCATCAGCACGCTGATGCCGTGGGACTCCGGATAGATAGCGCAGGGGAACGAAAAACAGGAAAAAGGCCGTCAGCCAGACGCCCAGCATGACCCGGCTGGTATGCCACAGGATATATACGGCCATGCCCACAATCACCGGCCAGGGCAGGAATGTGATAAAGGCGACGTATCTGGGCCAAGGCGGGTCAGGCGGGCAGCCCGCACATGCAGGGGCTTTTTCTGTGGTATTCGGTTTTTTCATTTTCCCTGTTTTCTCAATGCTTGATTTTCCGGAAAGCAGCGATTATGGTCTAAAAAACATCATATCGGGCGAGAGGACTTTTTGATTATGCGGAATGATTTTGTCCACAGGTTTTTGTTTGACGAGGCGGATCTCATTATAAAAGATGAGAAACGATCAGTGCCGATGATGATGGACGCCAGCAAAGAAGGATGGGTCGGTATTCCCCATGGCGGCATCGGCATGGGCGCGATTGTTGAACTGGCCAACGATTTTGCTCATTGCACATGCGACAACGATCTCAAATACCCGGTTCAGTGCAGTTTTCGCATGGGGGGAAGTGAGGTGAGAGTCGGCGATACGGTCACCGTGGAGGCGGTTCCCACCGGGTCCGGCATATCAGGGCGCATCGTCCCTGGAGGATCGGAAATTCCCTATATTACCGCTGAAATCGGGTTTGGAGTGGAAAGTCCGGAGCCGGAGCATGGCTTCAGAGAATATATCCCGGAAAGCTTTTCCCGTCTGTCCGGCAGGCTTGAGCACATCCCGTACTATCTGAACTGTTTTGTCTGCGGGGTCAAACGTTCGACGCCGGGGCTGAAACGGCAGTTTCATCTATGGAAAAGTCCGCATGGCAGTATTGCCTGTGCTTTTTCCGGGCTTAATACCGAAGATCCGGAGACCATCCATCGTTTCAGCCGGGAGGGCTGGCTGCACCCCATCACGCAGCTCGCCGTACTGGATGAAACCATGGGGTGGGGCGGTTTTCTCGCCTTTGCCAACGGCGGGGTTTCGGTGCGTCTTAACTTTACCCTGTTGCGGAAAATCGGCGTGGACGAAAAGGTTGTGTTTTTCGGACGCGGTGAAAAGGTTAAGGGGAAAATTGACAAACGCATGTTTTTCTGGGCCCCGGGCTGTGGCGCGGTGGTGCGTGATGATGGCACATTGGAAGTGGTGACTGTTTCTTCAGGCCAGTGGTATGCCGTCAAGGCCCTTACCGGGCAGATGGAAAACGAGCTCATTCCCAAAGAGCAGACCCAGAAAATTTTTGCGATTGCCCAACCCCATGCCGCATGTAAAAACGAGTAAAAACAAATGAGGTTAACCCGGATATTTCATGAAATATTCGGGTTAAGCGCCGGCCTTTGCCGGAATGTTGAATAAGAAAAGAGGTATTTTCGGATTTTTTCTTCCATACGAAGATGAGCTGGGGCTGGTAGACTTTGTAAATCAGCTCGGGACTGAACATGGCCGCGGACCAGTAGGGGAACCATGGCTGCGCGATCCAGGAAACCACGTTTTCGAGTTCATAGCCCTTTTCGCTG
>JAXHVI010000153.1:0-7690 GCA_034189195.1 Thermodesulfobacteriota bacterium
CTCTTTGCTTCGCCTGGCCGGCGCTGGCTGTATAGCATCTGCCCTGCGCTACTGCTCAAGACTGGGACAAGGCGTCTTACGACTTATCGGGGTCCCGGACTGACTTTGACGGGTCCCTGGGGCCTTTGTTGACCAAGAAAACGGGCAAGGAAAACCAGGATACCGGCAATTTTTTCTTGACAGGCACGATGGCAATAAATATATTGTCAAAAAAGATGACAATAAAACAATTGCCAAAAGGGGTATGCCATGAAAAATCAAATTGGTTCGCCTGTAAGAGGAGAGGATTTTTTTAAACGGGACGCGTTGGTAAACAAAGCCTGGGACCTTGTTCAGTCTGGGGCGCACATACTTATTGCAGCGCCCAGGAGGGTGGGGAAAACATCCTTGATGCGTTATCTGGAAGACCATCCCCGGCGCGGCTTTTCGTTTCTTTTTGATATCACCGAGTCGGTCAGCAATGAAAATGAGTTTTTCAGACGCATTATGAATAAGCTGCTTCGCACCGATTATGTAAAACGATCCCGCAAGGTAATGGCATTTTTAGAGACGTATATACCGCGAATAGAAAAAGTCGGTCCGGAAGGCGTCGAATTCGGCGTGCGGGAGGAGCATGACTATAAAGCAATGTTTCAAAAAACCCTGGCCTCATGCAGCCAGGGTGAGGGGAAGCTGATCATCATGATTGACGAGTTCCCTCAAACACTGGAAAACATCATTAATAATGAGGGTGAGCAGGCGTCCATTTCCTGCAAAGTAACAGAGAGATTCGGCAGGAGAGTGCCATTGCAGGTACTATTCAATTCATCTATACCGGGTCCATTGGCCTTGAAAACATCGTTGGACGTTTAAACGCGACCAAGGCGATCAATGATCTGGCAAGGCTCAATGTCCCGCCTTTCAGCATACCCGAAGCAAGGGAGCTTATTCGACAGCTTTTACAAGAAAAGACGTTTACGCTGCCCGAGAATGTAATCGACTATATCCTCCAAGAGACGGAGTGGCTGATACCTTCCTATATCCAGCTGATCATCTATGAGACAGGCAGCATTTGCGACGAACAGCCGGAAAAAGCGATCTCCAATGCGACGATCGACAGTGCCATAGATCGTCTAATTGAGTGCCGAAACCAGTTTGAGCATTGGGAGCAGCGGCTTCGCAGTTCGCTGGGGATGGCTGAATACACCTTTGCCAAGGAACTTTTAAATATTACATCGGAAAAGGGAGTGATTTCTTCCAATGAAATTTATGACCTGGCCGTGAAGCACCAGCAGCAGGAAGCATACAAGGCGCTGACAGGTGCTCTGGTGTATGACGGCTACGTGAACACCGCCGACAGCGGTAAATCCCATCGGTTCAACTCACCGATCTTAAGAAAATGGTGGAAAGAAAATGTCGCGAATTGATCTTCCCAAAATATACAACCCGGCAAGACAGACGGCCGAGGAGCTGATTGACAATTTTGTCGTCAGAACAGCGCTGTTTAAAGAGATATTCAAGGACATCAGAGAGTCCCGGATGACTCACCCCGAGCAGCACTACATCATCCGGGGCATTCGGGGCCAGGGTAAAACCACCCTTTTGCTGCGGCTTGTCTATGAGATCCAAAGAGATAAAAAGCTCAGCAAAACCATTATCCCCATCTGTTTTAATGAAGAACAATATAATATCAGTCGTCTGTTTAAGCTGTGGGAGACAGTGGCAGAGTATCTTCAGGCGCATGACGGTTTTGGCGGTCTGTATAAAGAGATGCAGCAGCTTGAAGATGACGCCGATTACGAGGCCCGCTGTTTTGACCTTTTGGAAAAGACCTTAAAGGCAAACAAGAAAAAGATGGTCCTGTTTATCGATAATATCGACGATATATTAAACAAATTTTCAAAAACCGAGCGTCAAAGGCTGCGCGAAGTTTTCACCGAGTGCGCCGAGATGCGTGTTGTCGGCGCTTCCTCGGGTGTTCTTGAATTCCATCACGACTATGGCCAACCTTTTTACGAATTTTTCAAAACCCCCATGCTTCAGGGGCTAACCACGACCGAGACCCGAACCCTGCTTCTCAAGCTTTCGGAATACTATAAAAAGGATGAGGTGGCGGCCATTGTCCAGAACCAGCCGGGCCGCGTGGAGGCCCTTCGCCGGATCACGGGCGGGGTCATTCGCACCATTGTCATCATGTTCCAGATGTTTGCCGATGACCCGGACGGCAAAGCCTTTCTTGATCTTGAGGCGATTTTAGACAGCGTCACCCCCCTGTACAAGGAGAGAATGGATAAACTCTCCACCCAGCACCAGGAAATCGTGGATTGTATCGCCTTAAATTGGGACGCCATAACCGCCGGAGAGATTGCCAAAAAAATAAGAATCCCCAGCAAAGCAGTCTCGGCCCAGCTCAAACAGCTTGAAAAATACCATATTATCGAAAAAGTGGAGACCTCCACCAAAAATCATCTTTACAGAATATCGGAGCGGTTTTTTAACATCTGGTATCTCATGCGCCACGGCAGAAAGTGGGATGAGAAGAGGGTTCGGTTTTTGGTGGAGTTTTTGCAAATATGGTGTGACAAAAAGGAGCTGGCGGACCGGGCAATGGCTCATATCCGGTCGGTAAAAGAGGGGAAGGCTTATGACAAACACGTACTCTACATGGCCGAGGCCCTTTGCCGGACTCCCATCGAAAGAGACCTTCAGGATCAGATATTAAAAGAAACACGGTCATATCTGGAAAAAGAAAAATCGCCGTTAACGGAGTATCTGTCAAAATCAGATAAGGAGGTATCGCAATCGGCAATCGAATGTATGCAGGCAGGCAAGATTGAAGATGCCATAAAGAATTGTGAATCCATTAAACATAAAGATGGCGATGATCTTACCGTACTGGGCAATTGTTATGTTCAATCAGGCAATCTGAAAAAGGCCGAAGAATCATATCTCATCGCCATAGAAAAGGGCCATGCAGGCGCCATGAATGGACTGGCCTGGTTGTATTTTGAGCAGAAACAAAAAAAAGCAGAAGCATTGACATATGCCCGGTCCGCCTTTGAAAAGAAACAGGAGCCTGTTATCGCTCATACCTACGCAATGGTGCTGCTGTGGCATGACATGATTGACAAGGCTGTTGAAGTGTCGAATCGTTTCCTTTCCGACAGGCAAGTCATTGATGATCACCCGGAGGATATCCAGAAGTTCCTGCTGCTGTTGATCGCCAAAAAGCAGTATCACACGGCGCTTAATATGTTTAACGACAATCCTTCCCATCTAAAGGACCGGTTCAAGCCTGTTTATTATGCATTGATGCATTTCATGAAGGATGAATATCCCGATGAGTGGCGAAAAATGGGCGGTGAACTGAAAGAGACCGTGGATGAGATCACTAAAGCGGTGCACCGACTGGCAAAGGCGTATGCATAGTTGCCGGTAGTTTTTGTTTTACTTTATCCCGTATCATTTCACCCTTCGGCCCCGCCGATGGCGGGGCTTGGGTATACCGCGTTTGCTGTGTTGCAGGGCATTCGCAATAGGCGCCGGCTACAGCTTATGTCCTGTGCCTTGCATCTGCGTCCGAATCAACTCGTGAAATATGCGGGCTGTGGCTTTTGCCTCAGGTTCCGGCCATTTTGAACTTGACATTATTGCGCTCAACTGGTATGACCTCTTACCAGAATGGAGGCTTTCATGAATTTTTCCCGAACACCCCTGATCAGGCCGGCCCGGCACGCCGAACACCATATTGTCGCATCCATCCTGGACGGCACCTGGCCGCCGGGGACCCTGCTTCCCGCCGAACGGGACCTGGCCGCCCGGCTGGGCATCACCCGCCAGACCCTTCGGGAAACCCTGCAACGCCTGGCCCGGGACCGCTGGATCACCATTCGTCACGGCAAACCCACGGTGGTCAATGACTACTGGCAGGCCGGGGGCATGGCCATGCTCAAAACCATGGCGGACTTTCCCGAATTTCTGCCGCCCGAGTGCGTCGTCCATCTGCTGGAGGCCCGGGCCGTCTTTCTGCCGGCCTGCGCGGAAAAGGCCGTGCCCGCTCATCCGGAGCTCTTTTTGTCCCTGCTCGAAACCGCCGGTACCCTGAACGAAGATCCCGTTGCCTTTGCCGAATATGACTGGAACCTTCAGATTCAGATGGCCCGTGCCAGCCACAACCTGATCTATCCGCTGTTTTTAAATGATTTCGAGCCGGTGTTTGCCGCGCTGGGCGCCCATTACTTTACCGGGAAAAAGGGCCGGGACGCTTCCCGGCGGTATTATAAAAGCCTGTCAAACGCCATTGCCCGCAAAAAAAAGGTGGCGCCCGTTGTCCGCCGGGCCATGGAGGAGAGCATCGAGATATGGAAAGCATGTCAACACACGTAATGTCGAATACCCCGGCCACGGTGGATAGCGTGGCCCGCTCCTGGGACCTGGTCGTTATCGGCGGGGGCATCACCGGCGCGGCCGTGTTCCGGGAGGCGGTGCGCATGGGCCTGCGCACCCTGCTGCTGGAGCAGAAGGATTTTGCCTGGGGCACTTCCAGCCGATCCTCCAAGATGGTCCATGGCGGCCTGCGCTATTTAAAGGAAGGCAAGGTGCTGCTGACCCGGGCGTCGGTAAAGGAGCGCCAGCGGCTGCTGGCCGGGATGCCGGGCCTGGTGGATCCCCTGGGTTTCATGATGCCGGTCTATTCAGACGGCGGGCCGTCCCGGCTTGTCATGGGCCTGGGCCTTTCCGTCTACAGCCTCATGGCCCTTGAAAAACAGCATATCAGTTACAGTGCCGGACAGATGGCGGACCTGGTGCCGGGGCTGCGGACCCAAAACCTTACCGGCGGCTTTTATTTCAAGGACGCCCAGGTGGACGACGCCCGGCTGGTGCTTCGCCTGATCCAGGAAGGCGTTGCCAACGGCGGCACGGCGTTAAACTATACGAAAGTTCAGGCCGTGGGACGGGACAGCCGGGGATGGGTGTCCGCGGTCACGGCCCAAGACACGGAAACCGGGGCCACGGCCGGGTTTGACACAAAGGCGGTGGTCAACGCCACCGGGGCCTGGGCCGAGAAGCTGGGCCGGGTGCCCGAGTCCGGTGTTCATATCCGGCCGTTGCGCGGCAGCCACCTGATTTTTCCGGCGCCTGTGTTTCCGCTGGACCGGGTGGTGAGCTTCATGCACCCGGCCGATAAAAGGCCGGTGTTTATCTTTCCCTGGGAGGGCACCGCCTTTCTGGGCACCACGGACGTGGACCACGACCATGACCTGAACAGCGAGCCGGTACTCACAAAGGCCGAGGCCGACTACCTGATGGAGGGGCTGGATTTTATTCTGCCGGGGTTGAATATCTCCGCGTCCTCGTGTATTGCCTCCATGGCCGGGGTGCGGCCGGTGCTCAGCCACGGCAGGGCCGCCGCTTCCTCAGAATCCCGGGAACACGCGGTGTGGGACGAAAAGGGACTGGTCACCGTGACCGGCGGCAAGCTGACCACCTTCCGGCTCCTGGCAAACGACGCGCTCAAGGCGGCCCGTGACTACCTGCCGGCCAAAAATCCGCCGTCAAAAAGCGACCCGGTCTTTGACTCGGTAAAAAGCCGTTCCCCAGAGATGACGGCGCTGGCAAAAACGGTGCAGACCCGGCTTTATGGCCGGTACGGAAACCAGGCCAACACCCTGGTGGAGACGTGCGGGCCGGACCTTCTGGCGCCGGTTTTTTCCACGGAAACCCTGTGGGCTGAAATCGATTTTGCGGCCCGCCACGGGCAGGTGCGCCACCTTTCCGACCTGCTGCTGCGCAGGGTGCGCGTCGGTATTCTGCTGGCCGACGGCGGGGCCGCCTGTTTTGAGCGACTGGAACCTGTCTGTAAATCGGCCCTGGGCTGGAACCAGGAGCGGTGGGAATCGGAAAAGGCGGCTTACGTAAAGCTGTGGCGGGAAGCCTATGCCCCGCCGTCTGTGCTGTTTCAGACGTGAGGAGCCGCAGGAAAGAAGGCTCAAGACCGTGAGGTCGGTTTTTTGGGTTAAAACTCGATGATAACGATTTTGATTCGATCCCGATCCCGATTTCGATACCGATGTGGGCAGAAAGGTAAGACAGGGGAAAAATTACAGGCACTCGTAGGCCGCGTCGATCAGGCGTCTGGCCCTGGGGTCCACCAGAATGAAGGTATCCATTTTGTTCATCACGTAGCCGAATCCCATTTTTGCATCCGGATCGGCAAAACCCAGTGCCCCGCCGGCCCCGGGATGGCCAAAGGCCCGAGGGCCCGGTCCCGTGCTGCCGGACGGGTTGTCCTGGTTGAGCATGAACCCCAGGCTGAACCGGGTTCGCAGTTTCAATACCGCATCCATGCCTTCTGAGGTTTCCTGAGTGCAGCGATTAATGGACTCGGCGGACAGAAGGCGGGTATTGCCCTGTGTGCCGCCGCCGGCCAGCACGCCGTAGAGCCGGGCCAGGGCCGTGGCCCGGCCATTGGCCGACGGGATTTCGGCGCTGCGCCAGGCCGGGGTATTGACACCGGTGGCAATGCTTACCGGATTGCCGAAACGGTATCTCATATAAATTAACCAATGCCGAAAAATTTCATGAAATGTCCGGGTTAATAGTCCGGGTACACCAGGCTCTTCATGACGCTACCGTCAAACAGCCGGGCCTCCACGTCGATGCCGAAGAATTCCGCCAGTGGCGTGAACAGCTCCGGTGCGCCGGTAAACACCTTTCGGGCCGCGGTGGTCAGACTGTCAAGACCGGCGGCGGTCATTCTGCCCAGGGGCTGACGGCAGAAGCCCGACGGCATGCCCAGCAGGGCCATCAGGGTCTTGACCGGCAGGGGGTTGCGGGCACGGCAGGTAACAGGGCCCAGGGGGGTTTCTTCCGTGGAAGTCACCGTGACCCGTTCCAGCAGCGGGGACAGGGCCAGAGAAATTTTACGGCCCTCATCCTTGTCGCTCCGGTCCAGGGCCGCCACCATTCGGGACATGGCCCCGGGAAAGATGTTGGAGTAGACCGAGATAACGCCGCAGGCCCGAATCTCCGGGTCGGTCATCATCTGAAACACCAGGTTGTCGTCGCCGGACAGGATGTTGAAGGCGTCGCCGCAGCACCGGCGGGTCCGCCGCATGTTCTCCAGGTTGCCGGTGGCCTCCTTGACCGTGTCCACATTGGCAAACCGCTGAGACGCCAGGGCCAGGTCTTCGGGCAGCACCTGGGCGCCGGTCCGGCCGGGCACCACGTAGGGAATGATGCGGGTGTCGGGAAAGGCCCGGGCCACGGGTTCAATATATTCCCTGCGAATCTCAAGGGAGCTGGGGCCGTTATAGTAAGGGTCCACCAGCAGCACGGCATCGGCGCCGGCACGAACGCTGTGCTCCGTGGCTGAAAGGGTTTCCGCGGTGTTGTTGCTGCCGGTGCCGGCAATGCAGATCCCCAGGCCCTTCACCTGCCGTGCGATCAGCTCGGTCACCCGGTTGTGCTCATCCCAGGTCAGGGTGGGACTTTCACCGGTGGTGCCCACGGCCACGATGCCGGCAATACCGTTTTCCATCTGAAACGCCACCAGTCGGGAAAGTCCCTCCTCATCCACCCCGTGATCATCAAACGGTGTGATCAGCGCCGTATAACATCCCGGTGTCATATCTCCTCCTTATATCTTTCAACAATATGGTTTTACTGGTTGTTATCACACACGCCGGCGAATAACAATATCAAAAGCCGC
>JAXHVI010000154.1:0-11778 GCA_034189195.1 Thermodesulfobacteriota bacterium
CCGTGGAAGAACTGACCCAGAGCCTGATCCGGCTGGTGGCGGAAAACGGCATGGACTGGATGTTTGCCAACTGCAGCACCACGGCCCAGCGCGGCGCCCTGGACTGGGCCCCCAAGTTCCGCGACGCAGTGGCCCCGGTCTTTGATTCGCTTTACCGGCGCGTGAAAAACGGCGCCGAGACCCGGCGGGTGCTCAAAGTCAACAGCGCGCCCAACTACCTGGAAAAGCTGCGCAAGGAACTGGACGTCATCAAGAACTCGGAGATGTGGCAGGCCGGGGCCGCGGTGCGGGCACTGCGCCCGGAAAACCGGAAAAAGAAAAAATAATTTCCCGCAAACAGCCATCCGCCCGGTCTGTCACGAAAAAAGCGGACGGCAACGGGGACATCACCCGCCAAAACCGGCCGCCGGCCCCTTTCGGCGGGTGATGTCCCCGTGATCGGCGCGGCGTGCCGTCCGATCACCTGGCAACGGCATTCGGCATCGACACACCATGGAAGGTGGAAACGCTTCATGGAACAGGTACGCATATACGACACAACCCTGCGGGACGGCATGCAGGGCGACACCATCAACTTCACGGTGGATGAAAAGGTCCGCATCGCCCGTCAACTGGATGACCTCGGTGTGCATTATATTGAGGGCGGATGGCCGGGGTCCAACCCCAGGGATGTCCAGTTCTTTGAAAAAGCCGCGAAAATCGACTTTGAAAACGCGCGGCTCACCGCTTTCGGGTCCACCCGGCGGGCCGGTCTGGCCGTGGAAGAAGACGATAACATTCGGCTGCTGATCGAAAGCGGGGCGCCTGCCGTGGCCCTGGTGGGAAAGACCTGGGACCTGCACATCACCGAAGTGATGAGCAACACCCTTGAAAACAACCTGGCAATGATTCGCGACTCGGTGGCCTACATCAAGGCCCGCGGGCGGGAGGTCTTCTTTGACGCCGAGCACTTTTTTGACGGCTGCATGTACAACAGGGATTACACCTTCAAGGCCCTCATGACGGCGGCGGAAGCCGGCGCCGACGCCGTGATCCTGTGCGACACCAACGGCGGGGCCCTGCCCCATGACGTGGAGGCCATCACCGCAGAGGTGTGCGCCGAACTGGCGGCCCGGTTTCCCGGCCCGGACGGCGGTTCTGCCGTTGCTGTCGGCATTCACACCCACAACGACAGCAACCTGGCCGTGGCCAACAGCATCGCCGCCGTTCGGGCCGGCGCCCGGATCGTCCAGGGCACCATCAACGGCTATGGAGAACGGTGCGGCAACGCCGACCTCACCTCCATCATACCGATCCTTGCCGTCAAAATGAAATATGACTGCATTTCGCCGGACAACCTGAAAAAGCTTCGCAAGGTCTCCCGGTTTGTCAGCGAAACCGCCAACATGACCCCGGTCAACAGCCGGCCCTTTGTGGGCAAAAGCGCCTTTTCCCACAAGGGCGGCCTTCATGTCAGCGCCATCATGAAAAACCCCAGGGCCTACGAACACATGGATCCCGAGCTGGTGGGCAACAAGCGGCGGGTCCTGATATCCGACCTGTCGGGCCGAAGCAACGTCACCTACAAGGCCAGGGAACTGGGCATCAACACCGACACCGAGCATTTTGACGTGGACCGTATTCTGTCCGAAGTCAAGATGCTGGAGATGGAAGGGTTCCAGTTCGACGCGGCGGACGGCTCTTTCAAAATCGTGATGGAAAAAATTTCCGGCCTGTATACCCCCCTTTTTGACCTGCTCTCCTTCCGGGTGACGGTGGAAAAGAAGAAAGACCGGCCCTGCACGGCCCACGCGACCATACGGCTGGGGGTGGGAGAGATGGAGACCACCACCGCCGCCGAAGGGGACGGCCCGGTAAGCGCCCTGGACAACGCCCTGCGCATGGCCATTGCCGAGTTCTATCCCGATTCCCTGGGCCTGGACGCCATGCAGCTGGTGGACTTCAAGGTGCGGGTCCTGGACGGACGGGACGGCACATCGGCCAAGGTCCGGGTGCTGATCGACTCCAGGGACGAAGAGGAAGTGTGGGGCACCATCGGCGTGTCGGAAGACATCATCGAGGCCAGCTGGGAGGCCCTTGCCGACAGCTGCCAGTACAAACTTTCCAAGGAACTGAACAAGAAAAAGAAAAGACAGGACTAGAAATCGCCATGACGGAAAAACTGATCATATTCGACACGACCTTAAGAGACGGCGAACAGTCGCCCGGCGCCAGCATGAACGTGGCGGAAAAGCTGCGCATCGCCTCCCGGCTGGAAGAGCTGGGGGTGGACGTCATCGAGGCGGGGTTTCCCGCCGCCTCCAAGGGGGACATGGAAGCGGTCTCCCAGGTGGCCCAGAAGCTTTCCCGAAGTGCCGTGGCCGGTCTTGCCCGCACCAACAAGGATGATATCGACAAGGCATGGGCCGCGGTCTCCGGTGCCCGGCACCCCCGGATTCACGTGTTTATCGCCAGCTCGGACATTCACATGGAGCACAAGCTGCGCATGCCCAGGGACACCGTCGTGGAGCACGCCATTGCCGGGATCCGCTATGCCAAGACCTTTACCGATGACGTGGAGTTTTCCGCCGAAGACGCCTCCCGCAGCGACCGGGTCTTTCTGTGCAAGCTGTTTGAAGCCGCCATCTCCGCCGGGGCCACCACCATCAATATTCCCGATACCGTGGGATACGCCATTCCCAGCGAGTTCGCCGACCTGGTCAGATACGTGAAGCAGCACACCCCCAATATTCACAAGGCCGTTATCAGCGTCCACTGCCACAACGACCTGGGCCTGGCCACGGCCAACACCCTGGCGGCCCTGGCCGCGGGGGCCCGGCAGGCCGAGGTGACCATCAACGGCATCGGCGAGCGGGCCGGCAACACCTCCATGGAGGAGGTGGTGATGGCCATCCGCACCCGGGCCAGCTCTTTTCCCCTGATCTCCACCATCGACACCGCCAAGATCTACCCCACCAGCAAGCTGGTCAGCATGCTCACCGGCATGATCGTCCAGCCCAACAAGGCCATCGTGGGAGCCAACGCCTTTGCCCACGAGGCAGGTATTCACCAGGACGGCATGCTGAAAAACCCCATGACCTACGAGATCATGCGGCCCGAAGACGTGGGCGTGAGCAGCAGTACACTGGTGCTGGGCAAGCACTCGGGCAGAAAGGCCCTGTACGACCGCCTGAAAGAGATCGGCTACAACCTTTCCCCCCCGGAGATCGACACGGTTTTTGTCAAATTCAAGGAGCTGGCCGACCGCAAGAAAAACATCGTGGAAGAGGACCTGGAAATCCTGGTCTCTGAAAACATCATGGACACCGCCGACCTGTTCCAGCTGGAATACCTGCACGTGACCAGCGGCACCACGGTGTCGCCCGTGGCCAGCGTGAAAATGGTCATCAATGGAAAATCGGTAAAGGGCGAAAGCTCGGGCAACGGTCCCATTGACGCGGCATACCGGGCCATTGCCAAGCTCACCAAAACCGAGTCCGAGATGCTGCGGTTTACCATCAGCGCCCTTACCGGCGGCACCGACGCCCAGGGCGAGGTGACGGTGCGCCTGAAGGAGCAGGGCCTGGTGGCCCTGGGCCGGGGCGCGGACCCGGACATCATCATTGCCAGCGTCAAGGCCTATATCAACGGTCTAAACCGCCTGGCCTACCTCAAGCGCCATCCTGTCGCCGACGGCATGATCTGATCAAAACAGTTCCGGCCGGGCAGATACCACCTGCCCGGCCGGTCAATCTTCCATAGGACCCTGGTCTTTGAGGGGCCCGTCTTCCAGGTTTTGGCATTCACAGTCTGTCCAGGTGGTCCCATCGGGCATGCACATCCGGGTGCCGGGGAAGCCGTCATTGCAGTAACAGGGACGGATGTCGCCGGGGGTGCAGTCCAGACCGGCGCCGGGGAATTTTTCTGCGGGTGCGACATAGGGGACGCATCGACAGGCGGACCATGCCGTGCCGGTTGCGTTGCAGGTCTGTTTGCCGGGTTGCCCGTCTCTGCACTGACAGATTTGCGTGTCTCCCGGGTTACAGATGACGATCTCTTTCGCCCCTTCATCTTCTGTCACCGGCACAGGTGTCCGGGCCGGCCGGACCTCAGGATCGGGGATGTTTTGGAGCTGCATGAGCCCGGGTTCTGCTTGGGGCCGAAAGACCGAGGAAGGTGTTTCGTTTTTGCCGGTGGTAAGAAAAAAAAAGGCAATGACTGACAGCAAAATCAGCGCCAGCAGAATGACGACGTGTTTGGTTTTCAAGAAGAAACTCCGTAAACAGGATTAACACAATACCATGGTCATGGTTAAAAGCCCGGCCCGCCCACTTACCAGGGCGGGCCGGGCTTTTATTCGCCTCCGGTTCGCAGGTTATCGGTTCAATGAAATATCATCCACCATCCCGCTGCCCCGGATCAGGAAGCCGTTGACCTCCAGCAGGGTGTTATCCGGCTGGGCCTCATTAAGATCCGTCTCCAGGTCCCGCATAAAGGTTTGCCATGTGCCGTCACAGGCAGACGATCCCAGACCGTGGTACACATATTCCCCGGCGCCCAGGTTATCATTGCTGGCCGGGTTGTAGGTAAGATACCGATGACCACCGGTGGTCTCGCAGTCAAAATAGACGGTAAACCATTCATTGTAGTTCATGTCCCACCGGGCGATAAAATGGGTGGTGTTTTGCCATTTGGTACCACCACCCAGCGTTCGCAGACGATACCCGTTGGCTGTGCCGTCTCCGGCAAGCTGAATGACCCGATCACCGTTGTCGTCAACATTCAGGATGGCGGCGCCGGCGGGATCGTTGTCATAAACGGCCCAGCCAGGAGTTGCACCGTCTTCGGCGTCTTCGTAAACGATCCGGTCCGGCACCTCTGCCAGCAGCCTGATGTTATCTACCCTGCCGCTGCCCCGGATCAGGAAACCGTTGACTTCCAGCAGCGTGTTGCCGGGCTGGGCTTTATGCAGATCGGCAGCCAGGCTTCGCGTAAAAGTATACCAGTTGCCGGTGTTCGCCTCCGGTCCCAGACCGAAGTGGACATATTCTCCGGTTCCCAGCAGATCGTTACTGGAAGGATTGTAATAAATATAACGATGACCCCAGTCGGTTTCGCAATCAAAATAGACAGTAAACCATTCACTGTAGCACATGTTCCACTGGGCCACGAACTGGGTCTGGTTGTTCCATTTACTGCCGTTTGCCAGGCGCAGGCGATACCCGTTGGCCGTGCCGTCGCCGGAAAGATCAATGGCCCGGTTCTCGCCTTCATCCACGTTGGCCACCGTGGCGCCGGTTGGGCCGTTATCGTAAATCTCCCAGCCTGAGGTTTCCCCGTCTTCCGCGTCTTCATAAACCGTGAAGGCAGGATTGGAATCTGGATTTTCCGGATCAAAGCCCAAAAGCACCTCTACCCCGTCATCAGTGCCGTCTCCGTCAGAATCGCTGTTGGCGGGGTCGGTCATCCAGTCATACACTTCCTCTCCGTCCATGAGGCCGTCACCGTCTGAGTCGGGGGCCGCCGGGTCGGTGCCGCAGGCGGTTGTTTCTTCCCAGTCGCTTAAGCGGTCTTCATCCGTGTCCAGCCACAGGGTGATGTCGTCTACCCTGCCGCTGCCCCGGATCAAAAAGCCGTTGACCGCCAGCAGGGTGTTGCCCGGCTGGGCGTCCTTAAGGTCAGCGGCCAGGTTGCGGCTAAAGGTCTGCCATGTGCCGCCGCGGGCAGACGAGCCCAGGCCGTGGTGCACGTATTCTCCGGTACCCAGGTTGTCCTGGTTGGCCGGGTTATAATAGATATAGCGATGGCCGTCGGTGGTGTCGCAGTCAAAATAGACAGTGAACCACTCATTGTAGTTCATGCGCCACCGGGCAAGAAACTGCCCTGTGTTGTTCCATTTACTGCCGTCAGCCAGGCGCAGGCGATACCCGTTGGCCGTGCCGTCTCCCAAAAGATCAATGGTCCGGGTCTCTCCTTCATCCAGGTTGGCGACCGTGGCGCCGGTTGGATCATTATCGTAAACACCCCAGCCTGAGGTCTCCCCGTCTTCCGCATCTTCGTAAACCGTGAAAGCAGGATTGGAATCTGGATTTGCCGGATCAAAGCCCAAAAGCACCTCTGCCCCATCATCAGTGCCGTCTCCGTCAGAATCACTGCTGGCGGGGTCGGTCATCCAGAAATAGACTTCCTCTCCGTCCATGAGGCCGTCACCGTCAGAATCGGGGGCTGCCGGGTCGGTACCGCAGGCGGTTGTTTCTTCCCAGTCGCTTAAGTGGTCTTCATCCGTGTCCAGCCACAGGGTGATGTCGTCTACCCTGCCACTGCCCCGGATCAGAAAGCCGTTGACCGCCAGCAGGGTGTTGCCCGGCTGAGCGTCCTTAAGGTCGGCGGCCAGGTTGCGGCTAAAGGTCTGCCATGTGCCATTGCGGGCAGACGAGCCCAGACCGTGGTGCACGTATTCTCCGTCGCCCAGGTTGTCCTGCGTGGCCGGGTTGTAACAGATATACCGGTGGCCGTCGGTGGTGTCGCAATCAAAGTAGACGGTAAACCACTCACTGTAGTTCATGCGCCACCGGGCAAGAAATTGCCCGGTGTTGTTCCATTTACTACCGTCGGCCAGGCCCAGACGATACCCGTTGGCCGTGCCGTCTCCGTAAAGTTCAATGGCCCGGTTTTCTCCTTCATCCAGGTTGGCGACCGTGGCGCCGGTTGGGTCGTTATCATAAATCTCCCAGCCGGCGGTATCCCCGTCTTCCGCGTCTTCGTAAACCGTGCAGGTTGGAACAACCTCATCCGCGCCGATATCAAATCCCAGGCCCAGGGGCCTTGCATCGCCGTCAATGTCCGTGGCCAGAGTGACCGTGGTTCCGCTGTCAATGCACGGGGAGGCCGCCGTCAGGTGATAATCGTTTTCCGTTGCATTTACAAACAGTGGATCGGTATCCAGAATTGCCGTACCGTTAGAATATCCGCCCTCAATCAGGTTGTAAGAAACATAACCGGCACCCGGGCCATACAACTCGCCCGCGCTGTTTCCCCAGATGATGCTGTTTTTCACAACATCCCCGCTGGTATAGAGGCGAGCCCCATAGTCAAGCGTGGAGGTCGATCCTCTGCTGCCGGTATTGTAGCTGATGGTGCAGTTGAGAATGCTGGTCTGGGCACCACTGACCTGATCATGCACACCGGATCCAGCGTAATAGCTGGCGGCATTATGAGTGCTTATATTACGGGTGATTACGCAGTTGGTCAAAAACAGTTTGCTGGCGCCGGTATGAAACACGCCACCGCCGTCATAGGCCCTGTTGGACAAAAGGGTGCATCCGTCAACCTTCATGCCCGGGTCTACAGCGCCGGAACAGTAAATGCCGCCGCCGCCATACCCGCTGGCACCGGATGAGATATTTCCAAGTATCCGGCAGTTGGCAATGGTGGGATGCGCACCATTCACCGCTGCAATACCCCCGCCGTTAGCCCCTGCGGTACAATTTTCGATAATACAGTTTTCAATGATCGGCGAAGCACCGTTACAAAGGATTCCACCGCCGTTGCCACTGGTATATCCGTTTCTGATGGTAAAGCCGGAAATCACCGTGCCGCTGCCTTCGCCCTGGAAAATATAAAATCCGTTACCCAGGCCTCCCAGGTCAAGAATACACTGAGCCGGATCGTTGCTTGCGGACCGCAGGGTGATGGCCTTGCCCATCAGGTCGATGTTCATGTTGCCGCCCAGCGTATATGTGTCGTCCGGAATAATGACGGTATCACCGTCTGCGGCCTCAGCAATAGCCCGCTGAATGGAGTACCGGTCCACGCTGGACTCATAGGCGCCCATATCATACAGACCGCCGACAGGCCTGGTCGAACCGTCCAGGTCGATCAATGGCGCACCGGTAGCCGTGGCTGCGTCGATGCACGGCGAGGTGTCGGCCAGGTGATAATCGCCGGTGGCCGAACCCACAAACACCGGATCGGCATTCATGTTGCCCAGCCCGTTGTAACCGCCCTGGACCAGACTGTGAGTGACGATAGTATAAGGAACGGCATACATCTGTGTTGTGGTGTTGCCGCAGATGATGCTGTTTTTGACGGTATCAATGCCACCGGAATCGCTTTTACAGTACACGCCATAATCATATTGGGCGTAATATCCGGTCCTGCTGCCGTGATTGGCCGTGACCGTGCAGTTGAGAAGGGTGGTTAAAGCGTCCTCGCTGGGGTCATACACGCCGGAGCCGATACGCGTGATGTCGCCGGCAATGTACCGACTGACGTTTTCTGCGATCAGACAGTTGATCAAAGAGAGTTTACTGGTTCCCGCATGGGTAACGCCACCGCCGTAATAGCCGCTGTTGCCCCTGATGACGCACGCCTCGACCCTCATTCCCGTTCCTGAGGCGTTGATGCAGTGAATGCCGCCGCCGCTGCCGGTACCGGTCGCGGTGTTGTCAAGAAGATCGCAATCGGTGACCACCGGTGCCGCACCGTTAATGGTCGCAATGGCCCCGCCGTAGACTGCGTCGCAGTCCCTGATAACACAGTTCGTGATGGTCGGCGAGGCGCCGTCGCACAGGATCCCGCCGCCGCGGCCGCCGGTGGCCCCGTTTTGAATGGTAAAGCCGGAAATTACCGTATCATGGCCCTCACCCTGGTGAATGTAGAACCCGCCGGTCAACTCGCCCAGGTCAATAACGCACAGCGACGGATCGTTGCTTTCGGACCGCAACGTGATGTTTTTGCCCCTCAGTTCGATGTTGCCGGCCCCGTTCAGAACATAGGTCCCGTCGGGGACTACCACCGTGCTTCCCGGCGCCGCCTGATCGATAAGCTGCTGAATCACCGTGACCCTTATCACGGGGCTTTCATCCGCGCCCATGTCGTACCAGCCCATGGGCCGGTCATCACCGTCTATATCAAAAAGAGGCGCGCTTGTGGCCGTGCCCGCGTCGATGCACGGAGATGTCTCCTGCAGATGGTAATCGTCTTCGGCCGCGTTCACAAACAGCGGATCCGTGTTCAATACCGCCGGGCTGGCGGCGTATCCGCCACCCTGGATAAGACAATAAGAAACATTGGCCGCCGCAGGGCCGTACAGGTGATACAATGTTGAAGCACTGTTCCACAGGATGGTGTTCCTGAGAATATCGGCGCCGCCGTTCAGATACGCCGCGTAATCGTATGCCGTTCCTCTGGCGCCGGTGTTGTCGGCAATGGTGCAGTTGATAATTGTGGTCAGGGCCGCGGCAACGTCGTCATGCACGCCGGATCCCGCATAGGCGGTGTCGGCCACGGCATAAGTGCTGCTGTTTTTGGCGATCACACAGTTGGACAGAAGCAGCGTACCGGCTGTGGCCGCGGTATGGTATACGCCGCCACCCTTTGCCGCGAAGTTGTCCATCAGGGTACATCCATCCAAGGCCATGCCCTGGCCCGATGCATCGGCGCAGTAAATGCCACCGCCATAACCCGACGCCGTGTTGCTTTCGATCCGGCACTCGATCACCGTTGGTGCGGCCCCGTTGATCACGGCCATGCCGCCGCCGTTAGTCGCCTGGCAATCCTGAATGGTACAGTTGTAAATAATCGGTGACGCCCCGTCGCACAGGATACCGCCCCCCTCTCCGGCTACCAGACCGCCGGTAATGGTAAAGCCTGAAAGAATGGCCTGCTCATCCTCGCCGGTGTTAAACACCACGGCCCGGGTGGTCTCCTGCCCGTCGATGAAGCAGTTTTCAGGGCCGTTCAACGACCGGACCACAATTTTTTTACCGTTGAAGCTGACACTCCCATAAGTGCCGTCGGCCACCACCAGCTCATCGCCGTCCGACGCGGCATTGATTTTGTCCTGAAGCGAGTCGTCGGAAGAAACGGTGGTGCACGGGTTGTTGGGGTCCAATTCGCCGGCATCGATTCTGCCGTTGTGGTTGGCGTCCTCGTTTCCGTCCGAAATCCTGTCATTGTCCGTGTCGCTGTTCAGCGGATCGGTGGTAGTGGAAGAATCCAGATCGGGTTGAAATACATTGGTGTCAGTGTCCGGATGAATGTCATCCAGGGTGTAGCCCTGTTCAGAGCCGTCCTGTATGCCGTCGCCGTCGGTGTCCGGGTTGCAGGGATCGGTTTCTCCGGGGTCCACCACGCCGTTTCGGTTGGCGTCTTCAATACCATCGACAATGCCGTCATCATCGGTGTCCGCGTCATTGGGATCGGTGCAGCCGGCACTCTCCAGGGAGTCGGACAGACCGTCCAGGTCGGCGTCGAAAAAATTTTCCATCAACAGGCGGTTGCCGGCGGCGTCATAGGCATAATAGACGGCAAACCCCTCGTCATACTCTGCTTTTACCACCCGTCCCCGGTCGTCATAAGTATAATAGGTTACGCCCGCAAAAGAGAATGTGGTCCCCAGCAACAGGACCAGCAGAAAGAAAACCACGCCGATTGTTCTGGATGTCGTATTTCGCACCGGATTCCCCCGTACAGTCTCCCTTCAGAAATAGCGATAATTTTCGGAAGGAGCCTGCGCTGTAAATTATTTTCGATCCAATCCTTATTATTTTAAATGAGAACACGTAATGACCAATCCCCTGTCTTACTCTTACTCGTGCTCTTACTCTTGATCGTCAAGCCCTGCCGCACCCTTCGTCATTGCGAGGCGTCACGCGGCAGCGTGACAACGAGGCAATCCCCCTTCATCACTGCCGCTCGACAGGCTCCCTCCCTGCGGTTTCTTAATCTTGCTCTTACTCGTGCTCTTGATCGAAACAAAAAGACGATTACGAGCACACGTACGAGCAAGAGCACGATTCACATACCGGCACTTCATTCAACCGGACAAACACGGTTGCCCCTGCCCGTTGCAGTGCAACCAAAATCCAAGCTGCCGGGCAATGTTTCTTTTGGTACTTCTCTTTGCGTCAAAGAAAAGTACATAGAATTAAAAAAATATTCCTTTGTTTTTCTATATTCTCTTTTTGTTTCGCACACTAGTAGAAGAGTTGCCAGTACCACCCGCGAATATTTCAATCAGGTTCCTTCCCATACAATCCACTTATTTTTGTATCTCACAAATTTTATAACCGGTGTATATATAACCTCTTTCTCGCCTTTAACCTTGAATAAATAATGACTTTTGAATATTTCATTTTTATAGCTTCCAGAATATACATAAACAACATTTTCTCCTAAAATCATTTTTAAATTATTTATATCAAATTCGATTTTTTGTTTTCCCTGCAAATAATATTGAGTATGAATTCGTTTTATATAATTATTTTTTAATTCGAACCAATTATTATTATATGCCATAGGCTGCCATAAATCAGGGCCTGCTAACAATAGATCATATAATTCGCGTGATTTTTTTGTCTCAAGAATCATTTTTAAATTAAAAAGTATTTCTTTTATATCGTTCTTTGTTTTTTCATTATCATTAATTGTTGCCATAAAAAAGGGTAGTAGATAGTTAATGTCAGATGAAAAAAATCCTGTTTCTTCAATATCACCAGAGCCTATATACTTTTTATCTATAACACTGATTTTTTTATTATTATGATTAATTTTTGCAATTTTAAGATATATATTTTCTGAGGAAAAACCTTTTATAGAATAACTATTATTCTTTGGTTTTATCCATTCATTAATAGAGATTACCTCCCCGTACCCTGTATAATAATGAATCGGATTTTTATTTATATATAGCATTAAACCACCTTTAATGTTTTTTCCTGATGCAGCTGCTGAAGAATCATCCTCAAAATTATTTGGGTTTGTTCCTATGAACAAAGCATAATTATGATTATTGTT
>JAXHVI010000155.1:0-11618 GCA_034189195.1 Thermodesulfobacteriota bacterium
CACCATATTCATCTCAACACACTGCAACGGCAGATCAAACAGGCCGCCCAAAAAGCCGGGCTGTCCAAGAAGGTCAGTGTTCACACCCTGCGCCACAGCTTTGCCACCCATCTTTTGGAAAAAGGGTATGACATCCGGACCATTCAGGACCTGCTGGGCCACGCCAGCGTGCAGACCACCATGATTTACACCCACGTGGCCCGGACGAACCGGCTGGGCGTTAGAAGCCCCCTGGATAATTAACCAGGATATGGGTGCAATTTTTTAACAGAAAAAGGCAAATATGATCGACCCGAATAAAAACAGAATCCCGGATGATGTCAAAAGTATCCATTTGATCGCGGTGTGCGGAACGGCCATGGCGGCCCTGGCCTGCATGCTCAAGGAGCTGGGGTATGCGGTGACCGGGTCGGACAGAAATGTCTACCCGCCCATGAGCGATCTTCTGGCCAAAAACCAGATTCCCGTGGCCCAGGGGTTTGCCGCGGAAAACCTGGATCACCGGCCCGACCTGGTGGTGGTGGGCAATGCCGTGTCCAAAGACAATGCCGAGGTGGTGCGGCTGGCTGAGACGGGCCTTGCCTACTGCTCCATGCCCCAGGCCATACAGCACTTTGCCGCAAAAGACCGGGAGGTGCTGCTGGTGTGCGGCACCCACGGCAAAACCACCACCTCTTCTTTGCTGGCGTGGATGCTCTATTCCGCGGGCCTGGACCCCTCTTTTGTGATCGGCGGCGTGGTAAAAGACTTTGGCGGCAATTACCGGCTGGGCGCCGGGCCGCACATGGTGATCGAGGGTGACGAGTATGACACCGCATTTTTTGACAAGCGGTCCAAGTTTTTTCATTACAATCCCACAGTAACCATTCTCACCGGCGTGGAGTTTGACCATGCCGATATTTTTGCCGACTTTGGGGCTGTTCGAAAAACCTTTGACAAGTTTATCGGCGGGCTTTTGCCGGAAAGCCTGCTTCTGGCATTTGATTCAGACCCGGTGGTGAGGGACCTGGTAAAGGACCGGGCATGCAGTGTTAAAATGTACGGCAACCGGGACGATTCAGCATGGCGGCTGGGAAAGGTGACATTACAGCCGCCGGCCAGCGTGGTGGAGATGATGTGCGGCGATGCGGTGTTTGGCGCGTTTGAGACCCGGCTGATCGGCCGGTACAATTTATTAAACGCCCTGGCGGCCACGGCCGCGGCCCACAGCGTGGGCGTGCCGGCGGAAGAGAGTAAAAAAGCCCTGGCCACTTTTTCCGGGGTGCGGCGGCGGCAGGAGGTGCGGGGCGTGGTGCGCGGGGTTACGGTGATGGACGATTTTGCCCACCATCCCACGGCCGTGGCCGCGACCATTGCCGGGGTTCGGCCGTTTTACCCGGAGGGACGGCTGATCGCGGTGTTTGAACCCCGGACCAACACCAGCATGCGCAACGTGTTCCAGCAGGATTACGCAAAGGCCTTTGACCTGGCGGACATGGTGTGTGTCAGCCGGGTGCCCCTGCCGGAAAAGGTGCCCGAGGGCATGCGGTTTTCTTCACAGCAGCTGGCCGATGACCTGATTAAAAGGGGCAAGGAGGCGTACCGTTTTGACGGGGCCGACGCCATTGTGGATTTTCTAAAAGACAGGTCCGCTGCCGGGGATGTGGTGCTGGTGATGTCCAACGGCGGGTTTGACAATATTCATGAGAAGCTGCTGAAAGGGCTTTAGCCAGGGAAAGCAATTTTGAACGCACTCTGTGTCATTGCAAGCGAAGCGAAGCAGTCTTTGCCGTATACGATGGAGATTGCCTCGTCGCGTTGCTCCTCGCAATGACGGGGGGGCGCTCAGGCCGGGGCTGTTGGGGGCAACGGCTGCCGGCCGGGCAGTGAGACCATCAGCACCCCGCCTGCAGGCCCGGTTTTTACAAGCCCCTGCTCCTCCAAGACCTGAACATGGGTATAGACCTCGGAGACCGCCAGAAAAATCTCCAGGGGCAGCCGGGCCGTGCGCAGGTTGGGAAACAGCCGCCGGGCCACCTGGTAGATGCTCTGCTCTCCTTTTTCAAGAATGGCAAGAATCAGCCGGTTCCGGTTCCGGTAGCTGGTCGTGTACATGCGCACCACCGCCTCCAGATCGGTTATGGCCCGGCCATGGGCCGGATAGACCACCGTGGGGGACAGGGCCCGCACCTTTTCAATGGAGCCGTAAAATTCCTTCTGGCTCAGCCGCCGGGGCAGGGGTTCGTTTTCCCGCAGCATGACAAAGGCGTTGGGCGTGATATGGGGCAGCACATGGTCCCCGGAAAAGAGCATGCCCGTGGCGCCGTGATACAGGCAGATGGAGTCCCGTGTATGGCCCGGGGTTTCAATGACCCGGAACGTATAATCGCCCATTTCCACGGAGTCCGGCTCCTGAATCCGGGTGGTCACCTCGCAGCTTTCCCCCATGGATGAAAACACAACGGATAGCACGCGCATCAGGTGGCGAACGGCAAGGGGCACCCCCATCAGGGCCAGAAACGCCCCCATGGTCTGCCGGGAAACACCGATGCCCGTGGCAATGCTAACCGGTTGGGTGAAGTTGCCGGCAATATCAACGGGCCGGCAGGCCGCGCGCAGGATTTTCTGGACCGACCCGTAGTGATCGATGTGGCTGTGGGTCAGCACGATGCGGTCAATGTCGCCGCAGCCCATGCCGTGCTCGGCCAGGGCCTTTTGCAGCACGCCGAAAGCCCCGGCTGTTCCGGTATCCAGCAGGGTGACGTTGTTTTTCCCGGCAAACAGGTAGACGTTGACCGGCCCCGGCTTGTCACCGGTCAGGGGCAGCCGGATGGAAAAGATGCCGTTTGCGATCTTACGGCTGAGGGTGGCGCTTTTTTTCAACGAATCCCGCCTTTTTTTGTAAGAGGGCCACACACCGCTTTGACAGGGGGCTTTTGCGCCGCGGCGCTGCCCGGCTTTTTCAAAGCAGACCGGTTTTCAGGAACCGGCCAGCCGTTTCCGGAAAGCGCTCTTTTCGCCCTTTTCCATGTCGTCCAGGGCAAAGGCCAGGGCCGCCTCCAGCAGGGCCGACTTGTTGTCGATTCCGGCCCCTTCGAGCTTGAGCTGGTAAAAGGTCCGGTCAAAGCGGTCCAGCAGCTCCGTGGCCAGGTAAAACCCGGCCTTTTTCTTGGCCGCGCCTGTTTTGGCCCCCCTGTGCCCGCCGGTGGCGGCGGTCACGGGATCGGGCCCGGCGTCGTCAAAAAAATCAGGAATGGGTTTCTTGGTTTTTGCCATCTTCCATCACCTTTCGCACAAGAAGTCGATACCCCTCGGCACTGACGGCGCCGGGCCGAAGTTCAAAAATCGTCTGTCCCCGGGCCGCAGCTTCGGACAGGCCGGTGTTATACCCGATGGGCGCGCACATCTGCCGGGCAAACCGTTTTTTCAACTGGCCCAGCACTTCGGGGCTGTGCCGGGTCCGCCGGTCAAACAGGGTGGGCAGCACATACTTGAGCCGCAGGGCCGGGTTCAGTTTCTGGGCCGACAGCAGGTAGGAAAAAAAGACCTTGAGCCCTTCCAGGGAAGGGGCCTGCATGGCCACCGGGCACAGGACTTCGTCGGCGGCCATCAGCACATTCACGCTCAACACGTCCCAGCCCGGCGCGCAGTCAAATATCAGGTAGTCCAGCCCGTCTCCTTTGGGCACCAGGGCCGAGGCCAGCACCGCATGGCGCTGGTCCCGGGGATACTCGCCCAGCCGGTGCTTGAGCTCCACCAGGCCCATGCCCCCGGCCAGCAGCCAGAGGTTGTCCCGGGCCGGGAACAGGGCGTTGTTTTTGGACACCGGCTCTCCTTTGCGGTTTTCGCCGGTGACAAATTCGTACACGCCGTGGGGCGGCCTGACCCCGAGAAATCCGGCGGCCTGGCCCTGGGTATCGCAGTCCACCAGCACCACGGTGGCGCCGGTCATGGCAAGGCCATGGGCAAGGGTGACGGCCGTGGTGGTTTTCCCCACCCCGCCCTTGGCCATGGCAACGGCAATTTTTCGCATAGACTTCTTTTCTCCCTGATATGAATTCTTCTAAAGAAAATAACACGCCGACAGGCGGCACGCAAGAAAAAAACTTGCCCGCTCTTTTTCCCCCCTGTAGACTGGCACAATGACACTCTTCAAACACTCCCACAATCAGCGGGCTGTGTCATGACCCCGGCTCCGGTGGCCTATAAGGGGATGTATCCCTTTTTTCTGGCCTGTCCCTCTTTTGTCTATCCGGCGGGCTACGCGGAAAACGTCCGGCGCCTGGCGCCACTGGTGGATGAGATCGAGCTGCTGCTGTTTGAAAGCGGGCCGGAACGCCTGCCCTCCACCCGTGAAATCGGCACGCTGAAAACACTGAGTGCTTCCTGCGCTGTTGCCTATAACGTGCACCTGCCCATTGATGTCTCCATTGCCGCCGCTGACAGGGCCGAGGCCCGGGCCGCTGAAAAGGCCATCGGCGAGGCGGTGGACCGGGCACGGTCACTGGTTCCCACGTCATGGACCCTGCACGTTCCCTGCGACCAGCCCAACGGAACCCGGCCTTCCCGCATCTGGGAGGAGCGGGTCTGCCGGCGCCTTGACCGGATTCTGACGGCCCATTCCCTTCCCCCCCGGGCACTGGCCCTTGAAACCCTGGACTACCCGCCCTTTTTTCTCTACGATATCGTGGAGACCCTGGACTGTTCGGTCTGCCTGGATCTCGGACACCTTGCGGTAAAAGGGTATGACAGCAGGGCCGCCTTTGATCTGTTCCGGCATCGCATTGCCATTATTCATGCCCACGGCGCGTCCGGGACCGAGGATCACCTGGCCCTGAACGCCCTTGCTGCCGGCCGGCAGCAGGAGATGCTTTATATGCTTTCGAATTTTGCAGGCACCCTTTCACTGGAAGTATTTTCCGCCGAGGCCCTCTTTGCCTCTCTGGACTGTCTGGACCGGCTGTGGCATACGGTTCAGAAAACCGGCAACTGTTGAATGGAATGGTCATGAGACGACCGCTTCGACGCGTGACCGTGGTGCTGTTGTGGATGGCCCTGGCCATCGGCGTTGCATGGTTTTATGATCACCGGCGTTCCATGCAGTCCCTGTGGAAAATCCGGCAGCAGGGCAGAATCGTCGTGCTGACGGAAAACAACGCCAACTGTTACTACATTCATAAAGATACCCCCATGGGGTTTGAATATGATCTGGCAAAGGCATTTGCCGGGTATCTGGGGGTGGACCTGGAGGTCAAAACGCCGGGGTGGAACGATCTGTTTGCCTCCCTGCAGCGGGGCGACGGCGATTTTATCGCGGCCGGCATGACCCACACCAGGAAACGCGAACAGTACGCCGATTTTTCCGAGTCCTATCTTTCGGTGCGCCAGCACCTGATTCTTCACAAGTCCGACCACAGCATCGTAACCCCGGCCGGCCTGGCCGGCCGGACGGTTCATGTGCGGGAGGGCACCACCTACCAGCAGCGGCTGGAGGCGTTGCAGGCCAAGGGCATTGATCTGAAACTGGTGCTTCACCGGAACACCCCCACCGAGGAACTGATCGAGCAGGTGGCCAAGCGGCAAATCGACATCACGGTTGCCGATTCAACCATCGCGCTGCTGAACCGGCGCTACTACCCGGACATCCGTATCGCCTTTCCCATTGAAAAGGAGCAGCCCCTGGCCTGGGCCGTACGCAAGGGGGACCGGGGGCTGCTGGCCGAAATCAACCGGTTTTTTGCCGAAATCAAAAAAAACGGGACTTTTACAGGAATTTACAACCGTTATTATACGGCGGTGGACACCTTTGATTACGTGGATGTCAAAAAATTCCACCAGCGAATATATTCCAGGCTTCCCCGGTTCCGGCCCCTGATCGAAAAGGCGGCGGACCGTCACGGCTTTGACTGGCAGATGATCGCGGCAATGATCTACCAGGAGTCACATTTTGACTCCTTTGCCCAGAGCCATACCGGGGTCAGGGGATTGATGCAGCTCACTCAGGTGACGGCGGAGGAGATGGGAGTGACCGACCGGCTCGATTTCGAGCAGAACATATCCGCCGGCGTGGCCTACCTGGCCAAATTGCGCCACCGGTTTGACGATATTGAGGATCCCCGCACACGCCTGCTTTTTGCCCTGGCCAGTTACAACATCGGCTACGGCCATGTGCGGGACGCCCAGCAGATTGCCGAAAACCTGGGCATGGATCCCAACCGGTGGCAGTCCTTAAAGGAGACGTTGCCCCTGCTGCGCAACCGGGAGTATTACGCGGATACCACCTACGGGTACGCCAGGGGAGACGAGGCGGTCCGCTACATAGAGCGCATTCTTACCTACTACGATATTCTGAAACAGAAAAAAGCCTTCTGAGCGGCCATGCCGCCTGCCTTCCACGGCGTGCTGATGTTTTTCCCCGCGTCCGCCGCGCCTTTGCGGTAAAATTTAATTTTTCGGGGTTTCCTTATATTTTTCCGCCGGCCACCAGGCGGGCGAAGTGGTCAAAGGACCGGTCGTAGGTCTGCTCGGCGGTGCCGGAAAAACAGCAGCCGGGCAGTTCCCGGCTCCTTAAGTGATACGCAAGGCATTCGCAGCAGATCCCTTTTCTTGAGCATGGATCGTAGGTGCAGTTGCAGCGGGCCATGTTCTGGTCTTTGCGGCACTCCATGGGGCCTCCTTTCGCGGGGTTTCCGGTTCAAAACAATTCTTGATGCGGGCCGTTGTGTAAGGCTGTTATACCGTATCCGCCCGGTGGTGTCCAGAAGGGACAGGCCGCAAAAACCCTTGACGGCAAACGGATTTCGGCTGTATGGTTTGTTGTTTTTCATGTATGGTGACAATGCGTGCCGCTTACGGTGCAGGCGATAAACAAAGATCTTATTTTTAAGGTTGATTGTGAATAGAAACTTAATGGAGCCAGGCAATGTCCACGGGAGCCGATAGCGGCCCGCTTCGCATCGGCCTGCTCAGTTACAGAAGCAATCCCCACTGCGGGGGCCAGGGCGTCTATGTACGCAACCTGAGCTACTGGCTTTCCCGCCTGGGCCATCAGGTGGAGGTGATTTCCGGCCCGCCCGACCCCCAGCTCAGGGACGGGGTCAAGCTGACCCACCTGCCGTGCCTGGACCTGTACAATCCCGAGGCGTTGTTCCGTATGCCGTCGCTGCGGGAGCTGGCCCGGCCCATCAATTTCATGGAGTGGTTCGGCGTCTCCACCATGGGATTTCCCGAGCCGTTCACCTTCGGGCTGCGGGCCTACCAGTTTTTACGAAACCGGTTTAACCGTTACGATGTTATTCACGATAACCAGAGCCTGTCCTATGGATTGTGGGCCATCAGCCGGGTGGTGCCTGCCGTGGCCACCATTCACCACCCCATCACCGTGGACCGGGAGATCGCCATTCGCAGCGTCCGGTCAAAAGTGGGAAAGCTTCAGCAGATGCGGTGGTTTTCATTTCTGGGCATGCAGAAAAGGGTGGCGCGGTCACTGCCCCGTATTATCACTGTTTCCGAGCGGGCCCAAAAAGACATCAGCAGGGACTTCGGGGTGCGGCCGGACCGGTTTTCCGTAATTCCCAACGGCATCAACACCGATCTGTTTTATCCCATTGATGAGATTGCCCGGGAGCCGAACCGCATCATCGTGACCAACAGCGCGGACACGCCGTTAAAGGGGCTGTATCACCTGCTGCATGCCGTGGCAAAGATCGCGGCCCACCGGGAGGTCTTTCTTACCGTGATCGGCAAGCCAAAAGAAAACGGCGGCGTGGAGCGGCTGGTGAAAAAGCTGGGCATCGGCCCCCTGATCACCTTCACGGGCCGGATCAGCAACGAGGAATTTGTGCGCCAGTACGCCAGGGCCACGGTGGCCGTGGTACCGTCGGTGTATGAAGGGTTCGGCCTGCCCGCCGGTGAAGCCATGGCGTGCCGGGTGCCGGTGATCAGCACCTCCGGCGGTGCCCTGCCCGAGGTGGTGGGAAACGCCGGTATTCTGGTGCCCCCGGAAAACCCCGAGGCCCTGGCCCGGGAAATCGTGCGGGTGTTTGACAACCCGGCCCTGGCCCGGGAGCTGGGGCAAAAGGGGTACGAGCGGGTGCATCGTCATTTCACATGGGAAAACGCCGCCAGAAAAACCGAGGCGGTTTACAGAGAGGTTATTCGTGGTCACCGCAGACTTCGGCAGGCTTAAAGTAAAACCCGGCGCACGGATTTTAGACATCGGATGCGGCGAGGGCCGTCACACCTGTGCCGCCTACCGGCTCAAGGGGGTTGCCGTGGTGGGTGCGGACTTGAACTTTGCCTCCCTGGCGGCGGCCCGGGAAAAGCTGCGCTTTCACGACCAGCTGGGCGAGCACGGCGGCGGATGCTGGAGCCTGTCCGTGACCGACATCACCCGGCTTCCCTTTGCCGACGCCACTTTTGATCTGGTGATCTGTTCCGAGGTGCTGGAACACATCCCCGAGGACCGCGCCGCCATGGCTGAACTGCTGCGGGTGCTCAAGCCGGGCAAGGACCTGGTGGTCAGCGTGCCCCGCTACTTTCCCGAGCGCATCTGCTGGATGCTGTCCGACGATTATGTCAACGCCAACCAGGGCCATGTGCGTATCTACACCAAGGCCCAGCTGGTCAGCCGCCTGGAGTCCCTGGGAGCAAAAACCTGGGCCAGCCATTTTGCCCACAGCCTGCACTCGCCCTACTGGTGGCTCAAGTGCCTGGTGGGGCCCACGCGCACCGATTCCGCGGCTGTCAATCTTTATCACCGGTTTCTGACCTGGGACATTATGAAACGCCCGAAAATCACCCGCTTTTCCAGCCGGCTGCTGAATCCGGTGATGGGCAAGAGCCTGGTGGTTTACCTGAAGAAGAACCCCGTATAGCACCTTTTGCACCGCAAAGGCGCAAAGTCCGCAAAGGGGTATGTCTTTCGTTTTACGCGCAGCGTTCAGCTTTTTCTTTGCGTCCTTTGCGTCTCTGCGGTGAGATTTGATTTTTTGAGATTCTCAAGCCGATTTTTGTATTGTAAGATAAAGTACCATATCACCGGCCTGCCGCCGCCATCAGGGCGGGCGCCCACATGGGGAAGAAAAAGAAAAAGACCAAAGCCCGAGTTTGGTGGGATCTGAAAATGTGTTGCTCATCCGTTGACCGACATCATTATAACCGAGCGTTGATGCTGCATTACCTACGAGACCGGGTATATGGGTAGCTGCTTGAATTCCTCATCATAATACCGTGCCCGGTAATAAGAGCCAATTAAGGCATCGTGTAAGATTTAAAGACTTTATTTTCAGATACTTTTTCAGATTCATCGAGGACAATATACACATCTGGAGACTGATAAGGGCCGCATCGTTCGGCGAATCTGCCAAGGCTACTTTTTGAAAAAAGTTTTGTCGCGGCTTCGTTACAGTTGGTGCTCTTTAAAAAATTTAAAATTAGGACGTCCCCATTTAAAATTTGTTGACAGTCCGTTTTTAAACCACTAGGGTGTTTTGAGCATATACTCATAACCTGCTTTAATATCTGTCCGGGAGTTTTCCATGACAAAAATAGCCCTGATCCGTTGCGAAAAAAACATGGATCGCTGCCCCCTGACCGGCTGCTTTACCGCCATGATAGAGACAAAAGAGGGTTTTTCCATGTATGACCAGGCCCGGCCAGCCGGTGTGTTCACCTGCCGGTGCCCCGGCGACAACGTGGTGGACCTGGCAAAAATCCTTGCATCCAAGGGGGCCGAAGCGATTCACTTCTGCACCTGCACCTTTGCAAAAAAAGAGGAGTCCGGCTGGGAACTGGCAACGGGCGGTTTCTGCGACCACATTGACGATCTTATCAAAAAAGTTCATCAGGCCACGGGCCTTGCCTGCGTCAAGGGATCGGCCCATCTGCCCGAAGGCTACACACCCCAAATCTGGAGGTAGGCCATGGTTGTTGTTTACGTGCTGCTGGCAATTGTCGCGCTGGTGCTGCTGTTTTTTGCCCGCACCCTGATCCGCCTGAAAACAGGAAACGCCCGGGTAGCCAAAGAACTGGCCCAAACCCGGTACACGCCGCTGGCGGATATCGGAGCCGTGGATTCGGTTTCCATTCTGCCCCTGGTCGATTTTTATACCGACAACCCCCGCCTTAAAACCGAAGCCGGGGTGGCCTACCTGGTAAAGGCCGGGGAGACCACACTGCTGATGGACGTGGGGTTCAATAAAAAAAAGGCCCACCCCTCACCCCTGCTGCACAACATGAAGGCCCTTGACATAAAACCCGGGTCCATCGACGCTGTTGTGATCAGCCATGTTCACCTGGACCATGTGGGCGGCATGACCGAGCAGCGGACAAAAACCTTTTCCATCTCCCAGGGACCGGTGGACCTGGGCAACATACCGGTATACGCGCCCCAGCCGGTGAAGCCATCCCCTCAGAACCCCAAACCAGCGGTCACGGTAACCGACAAACCGCATAAGCTGGCCAGGGGTGTTGCCACCACCGGTGCCATTCCCAGAAACCTCTACCTGATGGGATACACCCTGGAGCAGAGCCTGGCCGTGCGGGTAAAGGACAAGGGCATCGTGATCATCATCGGGTGCGGCCACCCCACGGTGGAGCGGATTGTCGAACGGGTTAAAATGCTGTTTGACGACCCGGTTTACGCCATCATCGGGGGCCTGCACTTTCCGGTGCATGGCGGCCGCATCATGGCCGGCCCGGTCAATGTACAGAGCCTGGTGGGCACGGACCGGCCCCCGTGGCAGCCCATCGGCGAGGCCGACGTGGACAACACCATTGCCGCCATAAAAAAGATCAACCCGGCCCTGGTCTCCCTCTCTCCCCACGACAGTTCAGACTGGAGCCTTGAGCGGTTCAAGGCGGCGTTCGGCGACCGGTACAAGGACCTGAAGGTGGGGACGCCGATCCAGATATAAGAAGCGGTACACCTATGCCGGCGGCCTGTTTTACAACTCAATCAAATCCATTCTGGTGGACAGCGCGGGGGACAAGTGGTTCGGCACCATGAACGGCGTCAGCCGGTTTGACGGAGCTGCCTGGAGCCACTACGACCGGGGCGATGGTTCCGGAGCAAATCAGGGCTCAAAATTTTTATTATTACGAGGAACTAAACAGGGATTTGGTAGAGAAAAAACTCAACAGCATGTAAAAACTAATATCTTCCCGGACAGTTCCGGCAGATGGTAAAGCCCCCGCCCGTTGCAGCGCAGCCTTGCGCAAAGGCTTTTTTCGGGAGAAGCGGGCAGGCTGTTTGAATCCCGCGAAGCGGGATGAGTTCCTGCCCGCGCCGAAAAAAGCCTTGGCGCAAGGGCAGCCGCGCCCGTGGCGTGGCCAAGCTGTCACGCCTGCGGCGTGATTCTTTTGGTACTTTTCTTGCCGCCAAGAAAAGTACGCGGAAAAGCAGGGGAGGAAAATTCGGTTTTAATGATAAAGATTGCTTCGCTGCGCTCGCAATGACCTTATGAGACAAACACGGGCAAGCTGTCGCTTTGCCCGTGGCACCCGTTAGCGTCGATTTCGATCCCGATCCCGATAGACAATATGGTTGAATGTTATTAACCACCATCAGCAATAGAAAGGCCTGCCAAACCTTGAAAACGTGGGTTATAGTCAGCATTCTTTAATAAAAACCTAACCAC
>JAXHVI010000156.1:0-2009 GCA_034189195.1 Thermodesulfobacteriota bacterium
CTCCGTTCCCATCTTTCTCGTTCCTCAGGTGCTTTTCTTTTCCAAACGGCCCCTGAAAACCAAACCGGGTCTGCTTGATTTTTTCTTTGGCGGCCTGACCAAGCGGCCGGGCAGAATACGGCGCCTGTTTACCCTGCTTTCCAACCCCAAAAACACCTTTCTTGAATTCTGCGAGCCGGTCAACCTGAAATACTTTTTAGAAGATCCGGAAAACATCAACATGCGGGAGGAGTACCAGGCCCTGGCCCTGCGCCGCCTGCTGCTCTCCCGGATCAACCTGCTCCGGCAGCGGGTCACCGGCCCGGTCTTAAAATCCCGTGAAGAGATCAAGGAAGCCATCATGGGCAGCCGCCGGCTCCAGTCCTTTGTAGAGGAGGTGGCCGCTGAAACCGGCCAGCCGGTGCGCCAGACAAGCAAGGAGGCATACGAGTACCTGGATGAGATCGCCGCCAACTACAGCCTGAACTGGGTCATGACCTACGACATGGTGCTGACCTGGATGCTCAGGCATATCTTTGACGGCATGGCCATTGATCATGAAAACCTCAACCGGCTCAAGCAGGTGTCGCAACAGGCGCCCCTGATCTTCGTGCCCACCCATAAAAGTCACCTGGACTACCTGGTGCTCTCTTACGTGCTTTATTACAACAACATCGCCTGCCCCCATATTGCGGCCGGCAAAAATCTCTCCTTCTGGCCCTTGGGGCCCATCTTCCGGGGCGGCGGCGCCTTTTTCATGCGGCGCACCTTCAAGGGGCAGAAGCTCTATTCAAAAGTGTTTTTTGAGTACATCTACAAAATTCTTCAGGAAGGGTTTAATGTAGAGTTCTTCCTGGAAGGCGGGCGCAGCCGTACCGGCAAGATGCTCTCTCCGAAAACCGGTCTGCTCTCCATTATTCTGGACGCATATGCCCAGGGCGCATGCAGCGATCTGATGTTTGTGCCGGTCAACATCGGGTATGACCGGATCATTGAAGAGGCCTCCTATATTCGCGAAATCAAGGGCGGTGAAAAAAAGGCGGAAAACCTGCCGGACCTGATCAAGGCCAGAAAGTCCCTCAAATCCAGGTATGGCAAGGTTTACGTCAACTTCAACGCCCCCCTCTCGCTCAAGGAGTTTCTCGCCCATACCGGCACCGACCTTGCCGCCCTTGATCCGGACGCACGGCGGGAGTTTATCGGCACCCTCTCCCATATCCTGACCAAGCGCATCGACCATGTCACCACTGTGACCCCGTACAGCATCGTCTCCTGCGCCATTCTCACCTGCCCCCGGAAACGGTTCACGTCAGACTACCTGATGTCCATCATGGAGACCTATCTTGCCTGCCTGCAATCCATGGAGGTCCGGCTGGCGGACACCATCAGATCCAACCATGCCTATGCGTTCAACAACGCGCTGGACGCCTTTGTCAGCCGAAAGCTTATTGAACACTTTGAGATTGACAGCGACAAGGAGAACCCGCTGTTCATGATCAACGAGTCCAAACGGCCCACCATGGAGTATTATAAAAACACCTGCATCTGCTTTTTTGTGCCGGTTGCCTTCACCGCTCTTGCCGTTCTGGAGCGCAACACCTTTCAGTTCAACACCACGGACCTGGCCAAGCCCTTTGCCTTTCTCCGGCATCTTTTTGAAAATGAGTTTATGCTGAGTATTGAGACCCCGGACACCCGGTTTGTCGAAGAGAGCATGGCAGCGTTCCAGTCGGACGGCATGATCCTTCCCGGCGACCAGGGTCCCGGTTCCTATGACCTGACGCCGGAAGGCCTGAAAAAGCTGAAACTGTTTGCCGCGTTTCTGGCCCCCTATTTTGAGTCCTACCTGATGGTGCTCAATTACCTGAAACAGAAAGAAACATCGCCGAACGGCAAGCCCGCTGACGAGAAGGAAGAGATCAAACATCTCCTGGCTCACGGTAAAAAAATGTTTAAAAACAATGAAATAGATCGCCTTGAGGCCCTTTCCAAACTCACGGTCCAGAATGCCTACCTCTTTTTCATGGATC
>JAXHVI010000157.1:0-14162 GCA_034189195.1 Thermodesulfobacteriota bacterium
TTCCAGCCGCTTGGCAGGGAGGAGTGATAAATGGAGGGCACGTTGGCAGGACAGGGTGCGTTCCGAGGTGGTGGGGCTGCCGCTATTGCTCCGGGTCCGGGGTGAAGACGTATCCCACCGAGCGCATGCTTTTAAAAAATTTCGGTTTTCTGGGGTCGTTTTCGAAATACTTTCGGAAGCGCACCATGAAGTTGTCCACGGTGCGGGTGGAGGGGTCACCGGTATAGCCCCAGCCGATTTCCAGCAGGGTTTTTCTGGACAGAGGCCGGTTCTGGTGCGTGATAAAGAGCTTTAACAGTTTGACCTCCTGGTCGGTGAGCTGAATGGTGCCCTGGCGACAGTTCGCCTGGGACAGTGAAAAATCGATTTGGTTGTTCCCAAAGGTGTAGCGGGTGGGCACCAGCCGCTCCGCGCTTTTTTTGCTCCATGAGGCCCGGGTCAGGAGCCGGTCCACGCGCAGCAGAAATTCCTCCAGGTCAAAGGGCTTGGTGAGATAGTCGTCCACCCCGTAGGTCAGGCCCTTTCGCTTATCGATGGGCTCTTTTTTGGCCGACAGGATAAGGATGGGGATTTTTTCATCCTCCAGCCGGATATGCTGCAACACGGAAAGCCCATCCATGCCCGGCAGCATGATGTCCAGCACAATCAGGTCCGGGTTGTGCGCCTTCCATGCCGCCAGGCCGCGGCTGCCGTTTTCGGCAACCAGTACGTCATACCCCTTTAAAGAGAGATTCAGCCGCAGCCCCTCGGCGATATGGGTTTCATCCTCAATAATCAGTATCTGCTTTCTGTCAGGGCTGTCCATGCCGGATCCTTTGGTTTTGTCACCAGGGGCAGGGAGACGACAAACATGGACCCTGTTCCCTCGGGCCGGTCTTTCACCCATATTTTTCCCTTGTGCAGGCGCACGATGTTGGCCACCAGGTAGAGGCCCAGGCCGCTTCCCTTGGCTGACCGGTCATCGGCCCGGCCGGCCTGGTAGAACTTTTTAAATATGTTTTTCTGCTCCGACGGGTCAATGCCGATGCCGTTGTCCGCCACCCGCATTCGTACTTTTTTCTTTTTTCGTTCAAAAGAGATATGAATTTCCGGTGTGCCGGCGCTGTTGTATTTGATGGCGTTGGTGGAAAGGTTCATCAGCAGCATCTCAAACAGGTGGGGGTTGAGGCGGCACACAAAGGTGTCGTCAGGCGGTGCCGCAACGGTGATGGCGCAGTTTTTAAACAGGTGACGGGTTTTCTGGTAAAACCGCCGGATCAGAAAGACCAGGTCGGTTTCGATAAAATCACCGGCATAGGTTCGTCCCTCTATTTCGGCCAGGTCCAGAATGCTGCCGATGGTGGCGTCCAGGCGGTTGACATCGGAGAGCATGGTTTGAATGTGCTTTACCTGTTCTTCCCTGGGCAGATCATGTTTTAAAAAAGTTTCCAGAAAAAGGCGCAGGGATGTGACCGGTGTTTTCAGTTCGTGGGTAAAGTTGTTGATGAAGTTGCGTTGGAGCCGGAAGAGCTGAAAGGTTTTCAGGTTGTAAATAAAGATAATGAAGAGCCCCAGCAGGATGACCCCCACCAGGATGGACAGGACGGTGATGACCACCCATGTGTGGGATGCCAGAATGTCCACCGCGTTCAAGTCAAACCGGTCCACCAGCCGGTTGAGCCCGGCCCGCACCTTGATGTACCAGTAAATGTAAAGAAACAGGGAAACGCCCAGGGCCACGCAGGAAAAGACAAAAATCAGAATCAGGGTGATCAGCCATTTGGTGCGGTTCATGTGCGCTCCCGAGTCGGTATGGCGGTCAAAGCAACTGCATGGTCCATATTAGAGGGATGGCGCCGGATGTCAAGCGGCAATCATTGCTGCGTGTCGATGAGCCGGTTAAGAATCAGGCCGTAAAAGGATGTACCGTCAGCCGTATAATACCACCCCAGGTGTTCCAGGCAGCCGTTGCATGTGGCCACCTGCCAGGCGTAACCGTTAAACCATGTGAACTCAAGTGTGGGTGAACCGGCATGGCCGCATCCCGGTGCCGTGCGAAAGCACCCGATTTCAAACACCAGCCCACCGGGGTTGGCGAATACGTGGACATGGCGGCCGTTGGCCGTGGTCCTGGCTCCCGGGCGGGTGATGGGGTGCAGGCACCGGGCGCAGAGCAGGACGTCGTCCTCTTCCGGTCTTTTCTCATTGATAGTTTTGATTCCAGTGGTGACCGATGAGGAGGACGACGGACCCGTTTTCAGGCCCATTAACGGCAAGGGGCCGGCAATCGGGGCAAAGCGGCTGTATTCAGTGAAAACGGCGGTATGGGGATCATGTCGCTGCATTTTATTGTCCGGCCTTGCTTTGGGTCTATTATTTTTTACGCCGGCCCTTCAGTTGATAGGCCTGTACGGCACGGTTGTGTTCGGCAAGGGTGGCGGAGAAGTGGTGGGTGCCGTCGTTTTTTGCCACAAAATAGAGGTAGTCGGTTTTGGCTGGAAAAAGGGCCGCGTAGAGCGATTCTTTGCCCGGGCTGGCAATGGGCCCCGGCGGAAGCCCCCGAATCCGGTAGGTGTTGTAAGGGGTCTCCTGTCGCAGGTGGGCACGGGTGATGTTGCCGTCAAAGTCGGGAATGCCGTATATCACCGTGGGGTCGCTCTCCAGCCGCATTTTTTTTGCCAGCCGGTTGTGGAACACCGACGCAATCAGGGGCCGTTCGTCCGGGTGGGCCGTCTCTTTTTCAATGATCGACGCCAGGATGACGATCTGGTGGACCGAAAACCCCTGCTGCGCGGCGCGTGCTTCCCACGCGTCGGTGAATACGGCGTTAAACAGGTCCACCATGGCGGTCGCCATTTTTCGGGGAGTGGCGGTTGCCGGAAAATAGTAGGTTTCAGGAAACAGGTATCCCTCCAGGGTGTCGGCCGGAATGCCCATCTCTTTTGCAAACCCGCCGTCCCTGGCGACAGCGGCAAACGCCTCGCTTGTGGCCAGCCCGGCATGGGCCACTGCGCCGGCAATTTGGTCGATGGCGTAGCCTTCGGGAATGGTTACCCGGTAGAGCACCACGTCCCCGGAAAAGAGCCGGTCCAGAATTTCCGCCGGCGGCATGGCCGCCGACACCCGGTATTCCCCGGCCTTGATGACGTGTCTGCTCCGGGCCGTTCGGGCAAAGAGCCGGAACAGGTCCGGGTGGTGGATAACCCCGGACCGGTGCAGCAGGGTCGCCACGGCGTTGATGCCCATGCCCGGCGCAATCACCAGTACCTGTTCGGTACGGGCGCCTGGGTCGGCGGGCGTGGCACCGTACCGGAGCAGGCCGAACCATGCCCCTGCCCCGGCGGCGGCCAGGATGACAACAAGAATAAGGATTCGCTTGAGTGCCGGCATTTGTTCCGCTTTCGATCACGGGTAAACGTGTACGGTAAGGTGACGGGTGTCTGTCACCGGATTTGCTGCGCTGAGTTTACCATTGCCCGCGATTCGGCCGCAAGACAAAACAGGTGGGCCGGTGGACGCCCATTGACTCTCATTTCCGGATGGTATAAGGTTCAACCGAACCTTTCCGGAACTGTTCTTTATCTTAACGAAAACTTTTCAAAAGGAGGTGTGGTATGAATCAACTTTCCGGCCCCCCCTGCCAGGCCTATTTTTCGGCGGAGCACAACATGCTGCGCAGCGCGTTGCGGGAGTTTGTCAAAAAAGAGATCACGCCTTTCGTGGATGACTGGGAACGGGCCGGAGCGTTTCCCAGGGACCTTTACAGGAAGATGGGCGATCTGGGATTTCTCGGCATCGGTTTTCCGGAGGATTTCGGCGGCAGCGGCGGCGACATCTTTTCCACCATTGTGTTAAACGAGGAGTTGATGCGGTGCGGCGCCGCCGGTATCGTGGCCGGCCTGGGCTCCCACGGCATAGGCCTGCCGCCCATCGCCATGAAGGGGACCCCGGACCAGGTCGATCGCTTTGTGCGGCCGGTGCTGGCCGGAGAAAAAATCGCGGCCCTGGGCATCACCGAGCCAAGCGGCGGGTCTGACGTTGCCAACCTTCAGACCACGGCGGTTAGAGACGGCGATTACTATATCGTCAACGGGTCCAAGACCTTTATCACCAGCGGCATTAGGGCCGATCAGTTGACCTGCGCCGTCCGCACCGGCGACAAGGGCGCCCACGGCATCAGCTTTCTGGTCATCGAGGCCGGCACGCCGGGCTATGCCACGGGCAGAAAGCTTGAAAAGATGGGGTGGCTGGCATCGGACACCGGCGAAATCTTTTTCGACAACTGCCGGGTGCCGGTGGCCAACCGCATCGGCGAAGAGAACTCCGGGTTTTACACCATCATGGAAAATTTCCAGATGGAGCGGCTTCACCTTTGTGTCATGGCCAACATGACGGCCCAGCTGGCCCTGGAGGAGTCCATCAGATACGCGAAGCAGCGGCAGGCCTTTGGCAAGCCCCTCAAGGGGTTTCAGGTGACCCGCCACAAGCTGGTGGACATGGCCACCCTGGTGGAGGCCAGCCGGGAGTTCACCTACCGGGTGGCGGCAAAGATGAACGCCGGCCAAAACCAGGTCAAGGAGATCTCCATGGCCAAGAATTTTGCCTGCCAGGTCAGCGACAAGGTGACCTATGACGCGGTCCAGATTTTCGGCGGCTACGGCTACATGAAGGAATACATGGTGGAGCGGCTCTACCGGGACAACCGGATACTTTCCATCGGCGGGGGCACCACCGAGATCATGAAAGAGATCATCGCCAATTTTGTGGTGGGGTAGTAAACGATGATGCAGCACAACGCAAAGGTCCTGGAAAACCGCCGGATCAACGACACCTGCCTGCAACTGGGCCTCTCCTGTCCATCGTCATGGGCCGCGGCCGTGCCCGGCCAGTTCGTCATGCTTCGCCTGCGGAGCAGCGGCGTTTCCGCCCCTTTTCTGCCCCGGCCCTTTTCCATTTACAGGGTGACCGGCGACGGCCGGCTGGGCATTCTTTACAGGGTGGTGGGACGGGCCACTTGCGCCATGGCCGCGCTTGACCCCGGCGATGACCTGGATGTGCTGGGACCTCTGGGCAACGGGTTTTCATGCAGTTCTGATCTGAAGCGGGCCTTTCTGGTGGCCGGCGGCATCGGTGTGCCGCCCGTGGCCTTTCTGGCGCGGCACCTGGCCGGCAGGAAGGGCGCCACGGCGGTGGACTGCACCGTGTTTCTGGGCGGGGCCACGGCTTCCGATATTCTGTGTGAAGCGGATTTCTCCTCCATCGGCATGACGGTTCACATTGCCACGGAAGACGGCAGCGCCGGCACAAAAGGCCTGGTCACCGACATTCTGGCCCCGGCCCTTGAAGACCAGGCCCCGGACGCGGTGTTTGCCTGCGGGCCCCCTGGCATGCTGCGGGCCGTGGGCAGCATGGCGACAACCCGCAAGGTGGCCTGCCAGGTCTCCATTGAAACCATGATGGCCTGCGGCATGGGCGCCTGTATGGGGTGTGCCGTCCGGTCCGCTGACAATCAGGCGGCTTATAAACACGCCTGTACCGACGGGCCGGTGTTTGATTTTGCGGCCATCGACCTGTCCCACCGCCTGTTTTGCGGCTAACGGACAGAACCGGCTGGCCGTCGAATCCCGTTAAAGAAAAATATGTTTTTATTCCAGTCGGTTGTTTCGCCGGACCGGGCGGGTTGAAAAAATCGAAAACCTGTTGACTTGACCCGGTCCCCTATGCTAGTAATACCGTTTTAATTTGATGATTTGGCATGAAAGAAGACACACGGCGCTCCTTGAGAGAGCTCGCTTATTACAGCAGTCTGGGGCTCTCCATTGTCCTGGCCATATTTATCGGGCTTTTTTTCGGCGTGTGGCTCGACAGTAAATTCGGCACCCGGCCGGTGCTCACCTTTGTGTTTCTGGGGCTGGGCATTGCCGCCGGGTTTCGAAACATCTTTCACGCCATGCGGAAGTTACAGCGGGCGGATAAGGCGGAAAAAAACAGAGAAGGCGGACAAGGTTGAACGTCAGCATTGAACAGCACATTCTAAATTTTGTGACGCGCAGTAACTGGACCCTGTTTTTCTGCCTGGCCGTGCCGGGCGCGATATACCTGGATCCGATGTTTGTCTCAGGGTTTATCTGCGGGGCACTGATCGTGACGATCAATTTCCATCTGCTTGTCCGGACCCTGAAAAACGCGTTTGTGCCGGACCGCGTGGTTTCCAGAAATACCATTCTGGCCAAGTATTATTTACGGTTTTTTGTCACCGGCCTGCTGCTGTTTGTTCTGATCGCCGGTCGTCTGGTGGATCCCCTGGGATTGATTATCGGGCTTTCCGTGGTGGTGATAAGCCTGTTTCTGGCAACGCTTGTTGCGATAAAAAAACTCATCTTCAAGGAGGCGATATAAGGTGGAGCATCCCTATCTGTTTTTCGTAAAGCTGTTTGAGGCCCTGGGATTTGAGCATTTTGCCCATACCAGCGTACACATTATTTACACATGGGTGGTCATGGCCCTGTTGATCGCGCTGGGTGTTCTGGGGGCACGCAACATTCAGATCGTGCCCACGAAGATGCAGAATTTTCTCGAGGTGGTGATCTCCGGCATCGAAGAGTTCATGGTGAGCGTTACCGGCGAAGAGGGCCGGTGGTTCTTCCCCCTGGCCGCCACCATTGCCATCTTTATCGCCGTTTCCAACCTGATCGGCCTGGTGCCGGGGTTTTTCCCGCCCACGGCCAGCATCAACACCCCCCTGGCCTGCGCTATTGTGGTTTTTGTTTTTACCCATTATATCGGGATCAAATACCATGGTGCGGGTTATATCAAACACTTTCTCGGGCCGGTCTGGTGGCTGGCTCCCCTGATCTGCCCCATTGAAATCATCGGCCATCTGGCTCGGGTGCTTTCCCTGACCTTCCGTCTCTTCGGCAACATGATGGGCCACGAGTCGGTGCTGGTGATTCTGTTCATGCTGGCCGGCGCCTTTTTCGCGCCCCTGCCCATCATGGCCCTTGGTATTTTCGTGGCCTTTGTGCAGGCATTTGTGTTTTTCCTGCTTTCGGTGATGTATTTTACCGGCGCCATGGAGCATGCCCACTGATTTTGTGAAAACAACCGGGTTGTTTTTATATCGGCAAAAGGAAGAAGCAATTATCAATCGTTACATTAAGGAGGAAGAGGAAAATGGAAGCTGAAGCCTTGAAATTTTTCATCGCGTGCGTTACAGCGGCTGGTTTTGGAATCGCCATCGCGGCGTTTGGTTGCGGCATCGGCCAGGGTCTTGGCCTGAAGGCGGCGGCCGAAGGCGTTGCCCGCAATCCAGAAGCATCCGGTAAGATCACCGTGACCATGCTCATCGGCCTGGCCATGATCGAGTCACTCTGTATTTACGCGCTGGTTGTGTCCCTGATTCTGGTTTTCGTGGCACCCGCCGGCATGATGGCGAACCTTCACTAAGCGCCTGTAGATTTTACAAAAAAAGGGCCGCGCGTTTCGCGCGGCCCTTTTGCGTTTTATGGATAAGAGGCATTGAGGAGAGAAAATAATCCGAAATCAAAATCCGCCTCGTGTTCTTCGTGTTGAAAAACCCTGTCGACGCCATCGGCCGGTCGTTTTTAACACGAAGAACGCGAAGGGCACAAAAGCACACCAAGGCGGAAGTTAAAGAACCTTCTTCAGAAATTCCCCGGTGTAAGAGCCCTTCTGCTTTGCCAGGGCTTCGGGGGTGCCGGTGCCGACAACGGTGCCGCCTTCATCTCCGCCTTCGGGGCCCAGGTCGATAATGTAGTCCGCGTGCTTGATCACGTCCAGGTTGTGCTCGATGACGATCACGGTGTTGCCGGCATTCACCAGCCGGTCCAAAACCCCCAGCAGGCACTTGATGTCGTGAATGTGCAACCCGGTGGTGGGCTCGTCCAGAAAATAGACGGTCTTTCCGGTGCTGCGCTTGCTCAGCTCCCGGGAGAGCTTGATCCGCTGGGCCTCGCCGCCGGACAGGGTGGTGGCGGCCTGGCCCAGGTGAATGTAGCCCAGGCCCACGTCGATGAGGGTGGCCAGCTTGGCCTTGATGGCCGGAATGTTTTCAAAAAAAGCCATGGCCTGGTTGACGGTCATGTCCAGCACGTCGGCGATGTTTTTGCCCCTGTACCGCACCTCCAGTGTCTCCCGGTTGTAGCGCCGGCCCCTGCACACGTCACAGGCCACGAACACGTCCGGCAGAAAGTGCATCTCGATTTTGATAATGCCGTCCCCGTCGCAGGCCTCGCACCGGCCTCCCTTGACGTTGAAGCTGAACCGTCCCGGCGCGTATCCCCGGGCCCGGGCGTCCGGAGTGCTGGCAAACAGCTCCCGGATAAAGGTGAACACCCCGGTGTAGGTGGCCGGGTTGGAGCGGGGGGTCCGGCCGATGGGGGACTGGTCGATGTGAATCACCTTGTCGATGTGCTCGGCCCCTGACAAGTCGTCATGTTTTCCTGCCGGGGCCTTGGCCTGGCAGACCTTTCTGGCCAGGGCATGGTAGAGGGTGTCCAGTACCAGAGTGGACTTGCCGGACCCGGACACGCCGGTGACACAGGTCAGGGTGGACAGGGGAAAGGCCACATCGACCTGTTTCAGGTTGTTCTGTGTCGCGCCGGTAAGGCGCAGCACCTGTTTGCCGATGGGCCGTCTTTTTTTCGGGGTGGGGATGGTATCCCGGCCTGAAAAATAACGGCCGGTCAGGGAATTTTCGTCTTTTAACAGCTGTTCCGGGGGCCCGGAAAAGATCACTTCGCCGCCCCGCATGCCCGCCCCCGGCCCCATGTCCACCACGTGGTCGGCCTGAAGAATGGTTTCCTGGTCATGCTCCACCACCAGCACGGTGTTGCCCAGGTCCCGCATTTTCATCAGCGAGGACAGAAGCCGCAGGTTGTCCCGCTGGTGCAGGCCGATGCTGGGCTCGTCTAACACGTAAAGCACGCCGGTGAGCTTGGAGCCGATCTGTGTGGCCAGTCGGATGCGCTGGCTCTCGCCCCCGGACAGGGTGGCCGCGCCCCGGTCCAGGGTCAGGTAGGTCAGGCCCACATCGGCCAGAAATCCCAGCCGGTCCCCGATCTCCTTCAGAATGGGGGTCGCGATCACCCGGTCTTTTCCCGTCAGTGAAAGGGCCGCAAAAAAATCTTTCGCCTGGCCAACGGATAGCCCGGTGATCCGGGCAATGGTTTTGCCGCCCACGGTCACGGCACTGGCCCCCTTGTTCAGCCGGGTGCCGTTGCATTCGTCGCAGACCCGGAAATTCATGTACTGTTTGATGTCCTCCCTTGCCCAGTTGGAGTCGGTTTCCAGGTACCGCCGCTGAAGATTGGGAATCACCCCCTCAAAGGGCCGCCGGGAGACGATGCGCCGTCCGTTGCGTTCGGTATAAAAAGGAATCTCCTCGTCGCCGGACCCGTAGAGCAGTACCTGCCGAAAGGCTTCCGGGAGCTTTTTGTAAGGGGTATAAATGTTTATCCGGTAGTGGGCGGTAAGGGCTTCGAGAAATTCAGCAAACTGCACCGAGTTACGGTTGGCCCAGGGCGCCACAGCGCCGTTGCGCAGGGACAGGTTTCGATCGGGTATGATCAGGTCCGGATCCAGCTCGGTAACGGATCCCAGGCCGTCGCACTTGGGACAGGCCCCCTGGGGCGAGTTGAAGGAGAAGCCGGCCGGCGTGAATTCCGGGTAGCTGATGCCGCACCTGGGACAGGCCGCCTTTTCACTGAACACCAGGGTGTTGACGGTCTGTTTTGCCTGGCTGTCCAGCACCTCCACGATGACGGTGCCATCGGACTTGGACAGGGCCAGTTCAAGAGAGTCGGCCAGCCGCTTGGCCATACCCTCCTTGATACGCAGCCGGTCGGCCACCACCTCGATGGTGTGTTTCTGGTTTTTGTTCAGCTTGCGCACCGTCTCGATGTCGGTGATCTCACCGTTGATGCGCACCCTTGCAAACCCCTCTTTTTTTAAACCGGCCAGCAGTTTTTCATGGCTGCCCTTCTGGCCGGTGACCAGGGGGGCCAGGATCAGGATGGCGGCGCCTTCCTCCAGGGCCGTCACCTGGTCGATGATCTGGTCAATGGTCTGGGAAGAGATGGGGTCGCCGCACTGGTGGCAATGGGGCCGGCCGCACCGGGCAAAAAGCAGCCGCAGGTAGTCATACACCTCGGTCACGGTGCCCACGGTGGAGCGCGGATTGTGGCTGGCCGTTTTCTGCTCAATGGCAATGGCCGGCGACAGCCCCTCGATCAGGTCCACGTCGGGCTTGTCCATCTTTCCCAGAAACTGGCGGGCATAGGTGGAGAGGGACTCCACGTAACGGCGCTGGCCTTCGGCGTAAAGGGTGTCAAAGGCCAGGGAAGACTTTCCCGAGCCGGACAGGCCGGTGATCACCACCAGCCTGTTGCGCGGCAGGTCCACATCAATATTTTTCAGGTTGTGCTGGCGGGCTCCGCGAATGAGAATGGCGTCGGATATCATGATGGTTGTGTTTTCTGGATATTCTCCGATTAGTGGATGCACAGGGTTCAAGGATTCAAGGGGTCGAGGGTCCAGGGATCTGTTATCGAAATGTTTATCAAGGCGCGCTACCTGTTTGTTTCATTACACACGGCATTCATGCTTTTCTTTGCGTCCCCTGCGTCTCTGCGGTGAATTCAATTTTTCGGGTTTTCCTTTAGCGTTGGCATAGAGATCAGGCGGCAGGGCGCTTTCGCAGGCAGGCCGCCTGGTCGATGGCCATGTTGATGGCCGCGGTCAGGCTGCGGCAGTCGGCCCGGCCCGTGCCGGCAATGTCGTAGGCCGTGCCGTGGTCCACCGATGTCCGGATAATGGGCAGGCCCAGGGTGGTGTTGACCCCGTCCTCGAAGTGAAGCAGCTTGAAGGGAATCAATCCCTGGTCGTGATACATGCATACCACCGCGTCAAAGTCGCCGGCCGCGGCCTTGACAAACACGGTGTCCGGGGGCCAGGGGCCGGTAATGGCCGCGTCTGTTTTCCGCCGGGCCGCCTCAATGGCCGGCGCGATCAGCCGGGCCTCCTCGTCGCCGAACAGCCCGCCCTCTCCGGCGTGGGGATTCAACCCGGCCACCGCGACACGCGGCGCGTTCATGCCGAACCGCTGCTTCAGGCTTTCCACTGTCAGCAGAATGGTGTCGGCAATGGCATCCACCGACAGCAGTCCGGGGACACTTTGAAGGGAGGTGTGAATGGTCACCAGCACCACCCGCAGCCGGCTGCCGGCCAGCATCATGGCATACCGGTCCGTGCCGGTGCGCATGGCCAGCATCTCGGTGTGGCCGGCAAACGCGCTGCCCGCCATTTTCAGGGCCTCCTTGTTGATGGGGCAGGTGACCATGGCGGAGATGGCGCCGGCCATGGCCATGTCCGCGGCCGTGGTGATCCATGTCTCCATGGCGGCGCCGGTTTCCGGTGTGGGATTGCCCCAGGTTACAGGGGAAAGGGGCGGGGCCGGGCTGAACATGCTGATGGTGCCGGGCCGGTAAACGCCGGTCTCCGGGGTGTCGGCCATGTGAATCACCGGCGCATAACCGGCAACCGCCATGGCCTGGCCCAGCACCCCGGGGTCCCCGATCACCAGGGGCCGGCACTTTTCGTAAACCGACGTTCCGGCCAATGCCGTCAAGATAATTTCCGGGCCGATGCCGACAGGATCGCCCATGGTGATACCGATCAGGGGGCGAGGGTTCATTGGTTCAATCCTTTTTACATGAAAACCGAACACTGAAAAATTAAATATTGTACTACCGGAGGATGGTTTTTCAAACAGTTTTGTCCCATGAAAAATCAAGGGGCTCTTGGGCGGGACCGGCGGGCAGGGGTCTTTCAAAAATTGCCGTGCATACGGCGTTCAGCCTGTCCAGCCGCTGCCGCAGTGCCCCGGCATCGACCGCCAGCAGGCCCCGTCCCCCTTGCATCATCAGGGTTTCCATGTTGTTTTGCGCCATCTGGTTTTCCAGCCGGGCCGCCCGGAAAAGGGTTTGCAGGCAGGCGGCCTGTTCGGCTGCCAGTGCCGCGAACAGGTCGCTTTCCGTCCCCGGCCTTTCCAGGATCTGGAGCAGCAGGCGCAGATGGGAAACAAACAGGGGCATATCGGTTCCGGGAAACCGCTGGACAAAAGCCCGCACAAAGGGAGCCGCCGGCCCGGCCAGGTCAACCCGGCAGCCCCGAAGGATCGCCATTACGGCCAGCCGGTCTTCCCGTCTGTGCAGGGCTTTTTCTATGGCATTACAAATTCTGGTGTCGATGGCTTTTGACAGGTTCAGCCCGACAACCAGACGTTCGGCCGCCGGCCTTGGCACGGTGCAGGGGATTTTGCCCCGGTGGTCTGAAAATATCAGTATTGTTGAAAGGGGTGCCGGCAGCAGGTCCGTAACGTTTCGGGCGTTCACGACCGCGCCGGGCCGGTCGGCCAGGAAGGCTTCAACAGCCTGCCGGATAGAATCGTCCGGCGCGATCACCAGGTCCAGCACCAGGGACGCCGCGTCGCTGTCCGGCACTGCAAGCAGATTCAGAAGATCCTGCCGGCCGGGGCAGCCCAACGTGGAGTCGACAAAGTGGGCCGCATTCGCATCCACGACAAAACCTGCTTCAAACAGGTCCAACAGGGTCCGGGCCACTTCTCTGTTGTATGTCGGGTTTTTATCCATGGAAACAGGTTTATTCAGGCAGCTGGTCGTAGTAGTACAGCATGGCGTCGGACCGGGTGAAGATGCCGATCAGCCGGCCGTCCCGCAGCACCGGGAGCCGGCCCACGTCATGTTTGACCAGGAGCCGGGCCGCCTTGGGGACCGCCATGTCCGGCGGTGCGGTGATGATATTGGTGGACATGAAGGCCTTGACCGGCATCTCCCACTGGGCCGCCTTTTTGATCTTGTTGGCATCCCGCACCGAAATTATGCCCACCAGCTGTTCGGCTTCCATCACGGGCATGCCTGATATTTTTTTTTGTTTCAGCGTGGCAGCCGCCTCCTTCATGGTGGCCGAGGCCTCGATCGTTTCCACGGGAAAGCTCATGAGGTCTCCGATGTGCACGGCGGAGCGCTGGCTGTTCCGGATCAGCTCCAGCACCCACCCCTTTACGCCGGTGGTGCCCACGTCCTTTAACATGGCCGAGGCCGCCGCCGGCCGCCCCCCGCCGCCCATGATCCGCATGATCTGGCCCACGTCCAGGGAGTCCACGCCGCTTCGGGCGATAACCACGCACCGTTTTTTCTCCGGTTCGTTGAAGATGCCGAAGGCGGCATCCACGTTCAGAATGTCCCGGTACATGTGCACCACCAGGGAGAGGCCCTGGGTATGGCCGGCCAGGTCCATTTCGCAGATGCTGATCCGGTGGCCGTCCACATTGATCCGTTCCGCTTTTTGCAGCATCTCGAACAGCACCTTCTTCTGCCGGGCCCCGTAAGACTGGCGCAGAAAGTTTTCCAGCACGTTCAGGTCGGCCTTGCAGTCCAGCAGGTGGGCCGCGGCCCGGGCGTCCCTGGATGTTGTGGCGGGAAAGGTGAGGTTGCCGGTGTCTTCGTAAATGCCGGCCAGAAACAGGGTGGCCTGGATCGGGGAGATGTCGGTGCCTTCCGCCGCAAACCGCTCCACAAACAGGGTAGTGCAGGCACCCACCGGCTCCTGTATCACCTGGCTGGCGGCAATATCGGAGGGCACGCCGTGATGGTCCCAGACATGAATGTCGATATCCGGCCTTTTCTCAAGCACGCTCAGCCGGTCCAGCCGTTTCCACTGGCTGGTGTCCGTCACCACCAGCCGGGTCACCGCGTCCATATCCACATCCTTGTAAGAGTGAATGGCAAACATATCCTTGTGAATGGACAGAAACGCCGAAACATTGGTATTGACCCGTGTGGGCAGCACCATGAGAGCTTCAGGGTAGTACAGGCCGGCGGCCACCAGAGAGGCCAGCGCGTCAAAATCGGTGGTGTTGTGGGTGGTAACCACATCCATGGTCTTTCCTTTTCCTGACAGGCGATGTCAGTCCCTTTTCGCACGAGCCGGGTACGAAATTCCGGATCAGCGGTTATCAGGCTCTATTTTATCGCAAAAGGGATTTCATAAGAAGGAATAAACGGCTTACCCGGCTGGTGCCCCCGGCAGGAATCGGACCTGCGGCACATGGATTAGGAATCCATTGCTCTATCCACTGAGCT
>JAXHVI010000158.1:0-2609 GCA_034189195.1 Thermodesulfobacteriota bacterium
TCCAGGGCGGCCCGGGCGATGTGGCCTTTGTTGATGTAGTGGGTCATGCCGATGATCAGGCCCCGGGCCGAGCTGTCCCAGTGAGGGGCAAACAGGCCGGAAAAGGCCGGCACAAAATAGATGCCGCCGTTGTCGGCAACGGTTTTGGCCAGGGCTTCGACCTCGGGGGAGGTGCGGATCAGGTTCAGGTTGTCCCGCAGCCACTGCACCAGGGACCCGGCAACGGCCACTGATCCCTCAAGCGCGTACACCGGGGGCTCGTTACCAATTTTGTAGCCCGGGGTGGTCAGCAGGCCGTGGTTTGAGTGAATGATCTTTTCCCCGGTATTGGACAGCAGAAAACAGCCGGTGCCGTAAGTGTTTTTGGCTTCCCCCGGCTCAAAGCAGACCTGGCCGAACAGGGCCGCCTGCTGGTCCCCCAGGTCCCCGGCAACCGGGGTGCCAGGCGCCAGGCCCCAGTTTTCGGCCGCATGGCCGTAAATTTCGCTGGAGGCCATGATGCGGGGCAGCATCTTTTCCGGAATGCCGAGGATTTTTAAAAGCTCGCTGTCCCAGGCCAGGCTTTCAAGGTTCATCAGCATGGTGCGGCTGGCATTGGTCACGTCCGTGACATGCACCCCCTTGCCCGGCCCGCCGGTGAGCCACCAGATCAGCCAGGTGTCCATGTTGCCGAACAGGGCATCCCCTTTTTCGGCCGCTGCCCGGGCCCCTTCCACGTTATCAAGAATCCACCTGATCTTGGGGCCGGAAAAATAGGAGGCCGCCGGCAGCCCGGTTTTTTGCTTGAACAGCGGTTCGTGGCCCTCCTGTTTAAGGGCGGTGCACATGTCCGCGGTGCGGGTGTCCTGCCACACAATGGCGTTATAAAGGGGCCTGCCGGTGTGCCGGTTCCACACCACCGTGGTTTCCCGCTGGTTGGTGATGCCCACGGCGGCGATCCGGTCCGGTTCGATCAGCCCCTTTTTCAGGGCCTCGGCAATGATGCCGGCGGTATTGGCCCGAATCTCCATGGGGTCATGCTCCACAAACCCCGGTTCCGGGTAAATCTGCCGGTGCTCCACCTGGTGGCTGGCCACCATGGCCCCGGTTGTGTCAAACACCACGAAACGGGTGCTGGTGGTGCCCTGGTCAATGGCGCCCACGTACTGTTTATCGGTCATGAGCAACCTCCTGTTAAGACGTCGATCATGGAAAAGACGGTGCCTTTTTCGCCCCTGGCCGCCTTTTGGTGCAGAAACACCACAGCGTCCAAGGTGCCGTCGGCATAGATGTCCCGGCCGTTGATGTTGTGTCTGAACTCAAAGACGACGGTGCGGTCCGGCGATGTCAGGGTGTAGGTGTGCCAGCCGTGGCCCCCCAGGTGCTCTTCCGGAATGCCCCACTCCCGTTTCTGCACCTCGGGGTCGCGGACCATCTCGATCCGGTCTTCGGAAAAGTCCACGCCCAGCCGGTTAAAGGAACGGACCACGGCCCTGGCCGTGCCGCTGATGTCGGCCTTGCCCTTCTGGTGGCTCTCCCTTACGGTCATGGTATAGCCGGCAAACAGGCCGGGAAAGGTGTCGGCGGCATGGGCCAGCATGGCCTGGAACCCCACCACCTGCTTGGCCATGTTCGGGGCGATCACCGCGCAGACGGCCGATTCGCGAACGGTCTGCTCCAGGTGGTCCCTGTCCCCGCCGGTGGTGCCCATGACAAAGGGCAGGCCCTGGGCGCAGTAGAAGGCGCAGTTGCCGTTTACAGCCGTGGGATGGGTGTAGTCCACGCTGATCATGCCGGGATATTGTTTTTTTATATCACCGATCCGTGCCGCCCGGACATCGGGCCGGACCAGTTGAATCGACGTGCCGGCAACGGTGACAACATCCTCCTGAATTTCCGGGCCGGTAAGGGAGAAGGGGACCAGGGCAAACCGGGAGTCCCGCAATACGCGGGAGGCAATCATCTTTGCCACGTTGCCGGGCAGGCCGTTGATCATGATGGGAATAAGCTGCATTGTTGTGCTCCTATGTCCTTGCCGCGCCACCGGCGGCATTCTAAAAAGTTTTTGGGATGGTAAAACCATTAAACTATAGCAGAGACCCGGCGCTGTTTCCATCATGGAAATTGGTTCTGGCTTGAATCGCAATCGGGAATGACATTTTTCCGATTTTATCTTCGTGCGCTTCGTTTTCTCCGTAATCTTCGTGTTGAGACGCCCTGCCGATTGAGTCGGCCGGCCGAATTTAAACACAAAGGCCACGAAGATCACGGGCAAGATCACGGGCAAGAGTAAGAGTAAGAGCAAGATTTAGTAGAAAAGCCGCTGACTTCCGTTATGGAAGATTATCTGGAAGCGATTTTCGATCTGGATCAGGAAAAAAAGCTTGTTCGCGTAAAGGATATTGCCAGGCGCGCCTGGATGTTTTTGCCCGGGAATTTGACAGCCATGTCCAGACCGGGGATACCGACAGTACTTTGACGGGTATCAAATAAAATAGCAATGCAGGTTGGATGGCAACGGGTCGTCGCTTTTAAAAGCAGGGATAACCGGCAAACCGGGGAGAGGCGCCGGCACGATACCTGAAACAGGTCTGGATGGCCGTTTTCACGGGTGGACGAACGCAAGCGGC
>JAXHVI010000159.1:0-3191 GCA_034189195.1 Thermodesulfobacteriota bacterium
GGAGGGGTTTTTGAAGATGGGGGCCAGCGTGGTGCTGGCGGCGCCGCCCACCATGATTCCGGTGGGCGTGGAGACCTTTGGCGCGGACGTGACCCACAACGTGGACGAGGCCATTGCCGACGCTGATGTGATCATGATGCTGCGTATTCAAAAGGAACGGTCCGCTTCCTTTCTTTTTTCCACGGTCCGGGAGTATGCCAGAACCTACGGCCTGACGGCCAACCGGTTGAAGCGTGCCAAAAAGGACGTGCTGATCATGCACCCCGGCCCGGTGAACCGGGGCGTGGAGATCGCGCCCGAGGTGGCCGACGGTCCCTACTCCGTGATACTGGACCAGGTGGAAAACGGGGTGGCGGTGCGCATGGCCCTGTTTTATCTTGTGATGGGAGGTCAGCGGGATGCTGGTGATTAAAGGCGGACGGGTCATTGACCCCGGTGTGCGGGACGGAATTTACGATATCGTGATCGCCGACGGGAAGATTCGCGGGATTGTTGAAAGCGCAACCGGCGCCGTGCCCGCGGAGGGGGTTTCCCGGTGGATCGACGCGTCCGGAAAGATCGTGGCCCCGGGCCTGATCGACATGCATGTCCATTTCCGGGAGCCGGGATATGAATACAAGGAGACCATTGCCACCGGGTGCGCGGCCGCGGCCAGGGGTGGGTTTGCGGCGGTCTGCCCCATGCCCAACACCGATCCGGTCAACGACCATGCCCAGGTGTGCGAGTTTGTCCGCGGCCGGGCGAAAGCCTGCGGCGTGGGCGTAAAGGTGTGGCCGGTGGGTGCCGTCAGCGTGGGCCAGGCCGGAAAAGAGCTGGCGGAGTTCGGCGAGTTGAAGGCCGCCGGCGCCGTGGCCCTGTCCGACGACGGCCATCCCGTATCTGACGGCCAGCTCATGCGAAGGGCTTTAGAGTATGCAAGGGGGTTCGGCCTGCCGGTGATCTCCCATTGCGAGGAGCTTTCCCTGGTGGGGTCCGGCGTGATGAACGAAGGGGCCTTTGCCGCGCGCCTGGGCCTGGCCGGTATTCCCAATGCCGCGGAAAGCGTTATGGTGTGCCGGGACGTGGCCCTGTGTGAGCTGACCGGGGCGGCCCTCCATATCGCCCATGTAAGCACGGCAGAGTCGGTGCGGATTGTTCGGGAGGCCAAAAAGCGGGGCGTGCCCGTGACCGCGGAAACAGCCCCCCATTTTTTCATGCTTACTGATGAAGCCGTGGGGCTTTATGACACGTCGGCCAAGGTCAACCCGCCGCTTCGGTCCATGGCCGACCGGGAGGCGATTCGGGAGGGGCTTGCCGACGGCACCATCGACGTGATCGCCTGCGACCACGCGCCCCATTCGGTGCTTGAAAAGGAGGTGGAGTTTGACGCGGCGGCCAACGGCATCAGCGGCATCGAAACCTCCCTGGGTCTTTGTCTCTCCCTGGTCAATGACAACGTGCTCTCCATGGCCGGCCTGATTGAAAAGATGGCCATGGCGCCGGCCCGGATCCTGGGAAAACCGTGGGGCCTGAAAGAGGGGAATCCCGCCCATATCACCATTATTGATCCTGACAGCCCCTGGGTCGTGAATGCAAAAACCTTTATCTCCCTTGGGAAAAACACCCCGTTTGACGGATGGGAGCTTTCCGGCCGGGCCGTGATGACCATCGTGGACGGCCGGGTGATCTTCGACGCCATGTCGGCGTGACGCAAAACAAATGGAGGAGCCTCCCATGACAGGCACCAAGGCAAACATTCTGGTGGTGGACGACGAGCTGAGCATGCGGGAGCTGCTGGATGTGGTGCTCTCGCGGGAGGGCTACAAGGTGGCCTGCGCTGAAAACGGCGGCATGGCCCTGTCCATGCTCAAGGAGATGAAGTTTGACCTGGTGCTGTGCGACGTGCGACTGGGCGACATATCGGGTATCGAGGTGCTGAAAGCCGCCAAAAAAGCGTCCCACGACACGGTGGTGATCATGATTTCCGCCTTTGCCACCACCGAAACCGCGGTGGAGGCCATGAACGAGGGGGCCTATGATTTTGTGCCCAAGCCCCTGGACAGCACCGAGCTGAAGCATACCATCACCCGGTCCCTTTCCCTGCGCACCGTGGAGCAGGAGCGCCAGGCCCTGGACAGCAGCCTGGAGGACCATCTTCACTTCGGCCGCATCGTTGGCAGTCATCCCAAGATGAAGCACATATACAATATGGTACGGCAGGTGGCCCAGACCAAGACCCGGGTCCTGATCACCGGGGAGAGCGGCACCGGCAAAGAGATCATTGCCCGGGCCATTCACGAGCAGAGCGACCGGGCGCCCCACCCCTTTGTGGTGGTCAACTGCGGGGGCATTCCCGAAAACCTGATGGAGAGCGAACTGTTCGGCCATAAAAAAGGATCCTTTACCGGCGCCATCAGCGACAAGAAAGGGCTTTTTACCATTGCCCATAAAGGGACTATTTTTCTCGATGAAATCGGTGAGTTGAGCATGCCGCTGCAGGTCAAGCTCCTGCGGGTGGTCCAGGACGGGGTTTTCAAGCAGGTAGGCGGCACCGAGGATATTGCCGTGGACGCCCGGATCCTTTCGGCCACCAACAAGAAGCTCTCCCAGGAAGTGATCAACGGCAACTTCCGGGAAGACCTGTTTTACCGGCTCAATGTCATTGAGCTCAATGTTCCCCCCCTGCGGGAGCGCAAAAGCGATATCCGTGTTCTGGCCCAGTTTTTCGTTGAAAAATTTTCAAGGGACCTGGGCAAGGAGGTCATCAAGCTGTCCACCTATGCCCTGGACATGCTGGAAAAATACAACTTTCCGGGCAATGTGCGGGAGCTGGAAAACCTGATTGAGCGCAGCGTGGCCCTGTCCACCACCAACATCATCCTGCCGGAAAGCCTTTCCCTGGCGGTTCACAAGCGGCGGTGGATCGAAGGCATACCGGGCCGTCGGTTCGACCTGGAAGAGGTGGCCAAGGGGGTGGTGCTGGATGAAATCCTGGCCGATATTGAGAAGGCCTATCTCAAAAAGGGCCTTGAGTGCAGCGGGGGCAACAAGAACCGGGCCAGCGAACTTCTGGGCATCAGTTTTCGCTCTTTCCGGTACCGGCTGGAGAAACTTGGGTTTGATGCCGATAAAGAGGGTGTTCAATAGAATTCCCGGCAGGCACGGGGCGCTGAAGCCCTGACATTTTTTGTAAAAAAACCGCCAAAAATTGT
>JAXHVI010000016.1:0-3452 GCA_034189195.1 Thermodesulfobacteriota bacterium
CGGAAACCGGCGGTACCGGCTTTTCATTTTTTTGCGAATAGCCATGAGAAATTACATTCCCGGGTTTTTTAAAATTGTGTTTTCCGGTTAAAGAACACCCCGTTTCTGCGCCAACGCAACCAGCTCTTCCGGCCGCAACGTTTTTTGCAGGCCCGGCATGCTCAACCGGATATGACCGCAGTAGCCCTTATTTCGACAAGAAGGTCCGGCAGAACCGGGAACGCAAAAGTTCTCCTCGGCCGTGATGGCCACATGGGCGCCCCAGGAACGGGCATAGGTAAAGGTCTGGCAGATGCACATCTTCTGGCCCATGGCTGACGGCCGCATAGCTTTGACGGGAATTTCATCCTCGCTTTTGATATAGGTAATGGCCACGGGATAGGTGGGCAGATGGAGCTTTTCGTATAATTCTTTTCCCAGTTGTTGAAAGTCCGTCAGGTTCATGCGGTTCTCCTTTATCGGTAAAGAGTGGTATGTTCCGGGGGCATGCGCTCAAACTCCCGGGCCGCGTCTTCGGCGGAAAGCACCTCGATGGTTCCGTCCTCCCGCTGAATCACGCACCCGGAAGTGGTCAGGAGGCGATAGTTTTCTTGTGTCTCCTTGCGGTCGCCCCGGCAGACCATCTGGCAGTTGCCGCAGGTCAGGCGGATGTTCAGCCCGCCAAAGGCCTTGTTTTCAAAGCCGCCGTCACCGTCGGTCCGTTTGGGCCATTTGGTGTAGTTGCCCACGGCCCGCACCAGGGTTTCCATCTGGCTGTTTTCATCGGCCGGGTCGGGAATGGCGTACCGTCCCGGCGACCATGTGGACCACTTTCCGTTTTTAGACAAACCGGTAAACCCGCCGCACACCAGCTGGCAGGGCAGGTAGCTGATGCGCTCGCTGTACGAGAAAGTTTGTCCGCCCAGGGTCACCGATGTTTCCCGCGAATCGTGGAACATGCCCGATGGACACGATGCCACGCAAAGCTTGCAGCGGTCGCAAAACCCCTCTTCCGGCGGCAGGGGCGGCGTGGGCTCAAATTCCATTTCCGTTACCACGCTTCCCAGAATGATGGCGCTGCCGTATCCCTTAATACCCACGTTGCCCGACCAGCCAAAGGAGCCCACACCGGAGCGCACCGCCAGATAACGGTGCGACACGTCCGGCCGCATGGCCAGCTGCCAGTTGGGCTCATCCTTGCGATAGACATTATTGGCATGGATCCGCACGGACTTGTATCCTTTTTCCTCCAGCCACTGGGCCAGCTCTTTGGCGATTCTGCCGGCCTTCAGGTTGACGTCGATGTTGTGCTGCTCAAAGGCGAACTGGCTTTTTTTGGCCAGGCACTCGCGCATGATATCGCGGTCCAGGGGCAGCGCGAATGTTACGGCCGACCGGGCCGAGGGCAAGACATAGGTCAGGTCCGCGCTGGGCGGCCCGCCGGCCAGGGTTTCCCGGGTGCAAAATCCCACCCGCAGGACCCCGCGTTCGGTCAGAAACTCGCGTATCGATTCTTCAATTTTCATAATTTGATGCCTCCATTCGGTATTATTCCGTTCCAAACGATTTCTGGGCTCTCATATGATCCGGCCGGATATGCTTCCAGCGGCTGCCGATGGGGCAGGCCCGCATGCATTCAATGCAATTGTCCACATCCGTTATATACGTCTGGCCCGTCTCTATCAGCATATCCCGCCGTTTGTTGTGACCGGCCAGCATTTTTAAGAACCCCGGGATCTCCCGGAGCTTTTGAGGGAAGCGGCGCTTAAACCCGTAGGCCCAGTAGTTGAAACAGGGGTCCACATCATAGCCTTTATCCGTAAGCGCTCCGGAAGGGCAGGCTTTCCGGCAGGCCCCGCATTTTTTACAAAGATTCATGGCCTTCGGTGGATCGAATGCAAGGGGAGCTTCGGTGATAATGCCGCCCAGCCGCTGGTGCGGTCCGAATTCAGGTGTCAGCAGCAGGTTGTTGGCGCCGATTTCCCCCAGGCCGCAACTGACCGCGGCGTGCTTTAAGGAAAGATGGCCGACCACTCTGGTCTGAGGAAACTTTTTCCCGGTTTGCGGATCGATCTTGTGAATTTCCACCGGCTTGTCGGCCGATACCGGCAGGGTCAGAAAGCCTTGGGCTTCCAGCATGCGTCCGATTTTCTCGGCAACCTCATCCAGAATCCGTGACGTCTGCATCTTGTTGCGCGTCCAGAGCATGATATCCGGTGCGTAAACCGCGCCCAGGCTGTGGGCCACCGCCATGACGATGACGCTTTTGGCCGTGGGCATCAGGGCCGTGGCCGGCCGCGGCGGATACGCCGGCACCAGGTTTTGCGCATCGGCCACGGCCACCAGGTCGACGCCGCTTTCCGTAATTGTCTTTTTAATGATTTCCGCGGTTATCATGGCGGGCTCCTGAATGGTTGTTGTCTTAATTTGTTTCCATCCATAAATGGCCTTTTCCCGCAATCTCTGCGTCAAACTGCGGGCTTCCTTGTGCGGCGTACAACAGTACGCCTCCGCGTCAGCCCTTGTTTTCCTTGATCTTGCGAAAAAATTCTCATTTCTGAATTGGAAACTTTTTTCGTGCCCCCATAACCGATGGATGGGCACTAATTTATTTATTCCGGCGCATATCGTCTGCCGGCTGAACAAACGTGTTGACTTTGCACGATCGTGTAAATAAGATCAGGCAGGCTGAAAACAATGTCAAGAAAAAATTTGCACAACCGTCTAATTTGCGGCCGGGAATCAGCCGTATCCGCCTGTTTATTTATGGATATCTTCAGAATCGGATTTTCTGCGAATGCTGAAAACCGTGATTGTGTTTTTTGGCGGTTTCCTTTTTTGCACCGCAAAGACGCAAAGCGTTATGCTTTCCGCTTTAAATACAGTGCTGATATTTTTCTTTGCGCACTTTGCGCCTTTGCGGTGAACTGATTTTTCGAGGCTCTCTTATGAAACGCGCAACTAAGGCCGGTCAGAAAAAGCCGGCCCAACCCGGTGTGCCTGGAAAAAAAAGAGATGATACCCGGAAAATGATACTGGCCGCTGCCAGACAGATATTTGCCGCCCACCCTTACAATGCCGCCAGCATCCGCATGATCGCCACCCAGGGCGATTTTTACCACGGCCTTATCCGGTACCATTTTCCCAGCAAGGCCGGCATCTTTGAGGCGGTAATGGAAGATGCCTGCCGGTCCCTTGTCCAGGCCAACAAAGTGTGGCTGGTGGAAATATCAACCTTCCCGCCGGAAAAAGCGCTTTCCACCTATTTGGACAGATTCATCGAATATTTTCAAAAACAGCCCGCCGTGCTTCGCATCATTATCAACAACCTCTCCCACGAGAATCCGGCCACCCTTCCGGGCTATCACCACCTGACCGGTTTTCTGGCCGACACCCGCCGGGATTTTGAAACCATATTCCCACACCTGTTTGCATTCGGAGATGTCAGCCGGTTTTTAAGCAGCCTCAACGCC
>JAXHVI010000160.1:0-32151 GCA_034189195.1 Thermodesulfobacteriota bacterium
TGGCCCCGTTTGTTTCTAAAGTAAGTGCCCGTTCGACGGCGAATTGATCATCCGCGCCGATTTTTTCGCCCGACGCGGCACCCAAAACAACCCGGCGTAAAATCAATCGCGGATTTTGGGCATGTTATTTTTCTTGACAGATGGCGGCCGTTTGGCTATACAACTCGTTTAAACTAAATTTTAAAGGGAGTTATGCACGCCCATGACCGGTCTTGACAAACGGATTGCCGGCAAGAAAAAAGAGATTCTGGGTGCCTGGTTTGAGCGGGTTTCCGAAACCTACCAGGACCAGACCCGGTCGTTCTTAAACAAAGGGGGGGACCGGTTTGCCAATCCCGTGGCCGGTATTGTGTCGGAAAGCCTTGAAAAGACACTGGACGGGCTTCTGGGCGGCGTCGGCAGCGAGTCCCTTTCCCGGTACATGGACCCGCTGATGCGGGTTCGGGCCGTGCAGGGGTTTTCTCCTTCAGCCAGTCTCGCGTTTGTCTTTTCCCTGAAATCGATTTTGCGGGACCTGTTGCATATTCAGGGGCCGGAAGCGGATCAGATGGCCCTGATGGATAAACGAATAGACGGGCTGGCCCTGATCTGTTTTGACAAGTTCATGGAGTGCCGGGAAAAGATTTATGAGCTGAAGGCCTGCGAAGTGCGCAACAGGACTTTCAAGGCCTTTGAGCGGGCCGGGCTGATTGTTGACCCTGAAGCAGCTGAACCCCGGGCCTGAAACGTGCTGGAAAAATATTCTGGAAAGATATTAATGTCATCACACAGAGAGGTAGGGTAGATGAATGTAAGTTACCTGTTTGCATTTGTGGCGGTTGTCGTGCTGATCCTGCTTGCATGGGCCGGTGTGGGCGCATTGGGAATGACCGGCGTGTTCGGCATTCTCGTCCCTTATGCGGCCATGCTCCTGTTTGTCGTGGGATTTGCCAGAAAGATTCTGGACTGGAGCAACTCCTATGTGCCTTTCCGCATTCCCACCACCTGCGGCCAGCAGAAATCTCTGCCCTGGATCCGGCAGAACAAAATCGACAACCCCAACACCACCGGCGGGGTGATCGTTCGCATGCTGCTTGAAATCCTGCTGTTCAGATCCCTTTTCCGGAACACCAAGGCCAAGTTCAAAGACAACCACCGGCTCTCCTACCGGTGGGAGATCGTTCTGTGGGTGGCGGCCCTGGCCTTTCATTACGCCTTTGCCGTAACCCTGCTGCGTCACCTGCGGTTCTTTTTCGAGCCCGTGCCCATGGTGATTCAACTGCTGGAAAGCGCGGACGCCTTTTTCCGGGTGGAATTTTTCTCCCCCTATTTTGTCATCGGCCTTCCCGGCGTATACGCTTCGGGCCTGGTACTGCTGGGCGCCCTCCTGGTGCTGCTGGGCCGCCGGATTTTTCTTTCCCAGGTGCGTTATATCTCCCTGGCCGCAGACTTTTTCCCGCTGTTTTTAATCATCGGCATTGCCGCTTCCGGCATCCTGATGCGCTATTTTGCCAAGGTGGATATTACCGCCATCAAGACTTTTGCCATGGGCCTGGTAACGTTTAAACCGGTGCCGCCGGACGGGGTGGGCGCGCTGTTCTATGTCCACCTGTTCCTGGTCAGTGTGCTGACCGCCTATTTCCCCTTCAGCAAGCTGATGCACGCCGGTGGCGTCTTTCTTTCCCCCACGCGGAACATGGCCAATAACAACCGTGCGGTCCGGCATGTAAACCCTTGGAATTATTCCGTTCATACCCATACCTATGACGAATACGAAGAAGAGTTCAGGGAAAAGATGATAGAAGCTGGGTTACCAGTGGAAAAGGAGCAATAGATGGGAAACGATATCAAACCCGAAGAGTTGTTGGAACGGATCGATCTGGGAGCGCCGCGCACCGGGTGGATGGATACTCCCGTCGAGATACGGGAAGGCATGTACTGCTACGCGTCGAATCCCAAAAGCGTGGAGTATGTGGGGCTGCCCAACCCGCGGAAGTGGGACCCCCTGGAAGAGGACTGGCACCTTCCGGACAACTGGCAGCAGATCCTGCATGAGGGTATCAAGCAGCGCCTGGAGCGGTTCCGGTCCTTTAAAATTTTTATGGACATCTGCGTGCGGTGCGGGGCCTGCGCCGACAAGTGCCATTTCTACCTGGGCACCGGCGATCCCAAGAACATGCCGGTGCTGCGGGCCGAGCTGCTGCGGTCGGTGTACAGAAACGACTTTACCACCGCCGGCAAGATCATCAAAAAGGTGTTCGGCAGAAACATATCCGGCGCCCGGGACCTGACCCTGGACGTGTTAAAGGAGTGGTGGTACTACTTCTTCCAGTGCTCCGAGTGCCGCCGCTGTTCGGTCTTCTGCCCCTACGGCATCGATACCGCGGAAGTCACGATTATCGGCCGGGAACTGCTCAACCTGCTGGGCTTAAACATTGACTGGATCGCCACACCGGTGGCCAACTGTTACCGCACCGGCAACCACCTGGGTATTCAGCCCCACGCCTTCAAGGACATGATCGACTTTTTCGTCGACGACATCGAGGAGTTCACCGGCATCGCCCTGAATCCGCCCCAGATGAACAAGAAGGGGGCCGACATCCTTTTTATCACGCCGTCGGGCGATGTGTTCGCCGATCCGGGCACCTACACCGCCATGGGCTACCTGATGCTGTTCGACTACCTGAAAAAGGTGTACGGTCTGGATGTCACCTGGAGCACCTACGCTTCCGAGGGCGGCAACTTCGGGTTCTTCACCTCCCACGAGACCATGAAACGCCTGAATGCCAAGATGTATGCCGAGGCCCGGCGCCTGGGGGTCAAGTGGATTCTGGGCGGCGAGTGCGGCCACATGTGGCGGGTGATTCACCAGTACATGGGGACCATGAATGGACCGGCCGACTTCCTGGAGGAGCCGGTCAACCCCATCACCGGCACCGTGTTTGAAAATGCCCGGTCCACCAAGATGGTCCATATCGCCGAGTTCACCGCGGACCTGATCAAGCACGGCAAGCTCAACCTTGACAAGTCGCGCAACGATCACCTGAAGCTTACGTTTCACGACTCCTGCAACCCTTCCCGGGGCATGGGGCTGCTGGATGAACCCAGGTATGTGATTCAGAACGTCTGTAACCATTTTTACGAAATGCCGGCCAACACCATTCGGGAGCAGACCTTCTGCTGCGGCAGCGGCGCCGGTCTGAACGCCGGTGAAAACATGGAGCTGCGCATGTCGGGCGGGCTGCCCAGAGCCAACGCGGTCAAGTATGTGCACGAGACTTTCGGGGTCAACATGCTGGCCTGTATCTGCGCCATCGACCGGGCGGTTTTTCCCGCGCTGATGGAATACTGGGTGCCTGAAGTGGGCGTGACCGGGCTGCACGAACTGGTGGCCAACGCCCTGGTCTTTCCTGGAGAGCCCAGACGCACAATGAACCTGCGCGGAGAACCGCTTTCAGGCATGGAGGATGCTGATGAAGAATAAAGGGTTGATTATTACGGGACTGATTGTCTTCTTTGTGATCGCCACCATCCCGTTCTGGTATAACGTATTTTCCGGCACCAAGGCCAAGACGCCTGAACTGGTGTATACCGACAAGGCCAAGGCGGCCAAGGTTTGCGTTGAATCCACGGACTACATGAAAACCGAACACATGCAGCTTCTGGACCTGTGGCGGGATGCGGTGGTTCGCAAGGCTGAGCGGACCTACGTGAACAGCAGCGGCAAGACGTTCGACATGAGCCTGACCAACACCTGCCTGGACTGTCACGCCAACAAGGCTGAATTCTGTGACAGGTGTCATGATTATTCATCGGTAAGGCCTTACTGCTGGGATTGCCATAACACCAAGGAGAACAACTGATGGAAAGCAACAGAAGAGCATTTCTGAAAATAGCCGGTATCACGGCGGCGGGGATCACCGTGGCTCCGGTCCTGACCCGGTTCACCGCGTCGGCCGAGGACACGGCCCGGAAAGGCGGGGCACCCTCCTCCTCCGGAAAGACCATGCGCGGCAGCGAGGCCCTGGCCGCCAGGCACTGGGGCATGGTCATCGACACGCGCCAGTTTACCTCCGCGGCCGACCTGGAGCCCATCATCGAGGCCTGCCACAAGGTTCACAATGTGCCGGCCTTTGAAACCGACCTGGAGACCCCGTTTTTTTCAGCGGACAAAAACCGGCACGAGATCAAGTGGATATGGGAAGACGAGTTCAAGCACGTGTTCCCGGACGCGGAAAACAAGTACCTGGCCCAGCGCCTGGCGGAGCTGCCTTTTCTGGCCCTGTGCAACCACTGCGAAAATCCGCCCTGTGTTCGGGCATGCCCCACCAGGGCTACTTTTCAGCGGGAAGACGGGATCGTGATGATGGATTTTCACCGGTGCATCGGCTGCCGGTTCTGCATGGCCGCCTGCCCCTACGGTTCCCGGAGCTTCAACTTCCGGGATCCCCGGGAGGGGTTGAAGGAAACCAACATCGCGTTTCCCACGCGCATGAAGGGTGTTGTGGAAAAATGCAACTTCTGCGCCGAGCGGCTGGCAAAGGGTCAGCTGCCCGCCTGCGTGGAGGCATCCAACGGCGCCATTCTGTTCGGCGACCTGGACGATCCCGCCTCCGAGGTGCGGCGGGCACTGGAAGAAAACTTCACCATCCGGCGCAAACCCTCCCTGGGGACAGAGCCTTCCGTTTATTACATCGTTTAACAGATATCGAATGAGGTGATCATGCTTGATACAGCGTTAAAAGGAAACAGACAATACTGGGCACTGATCGGGGTGCTGGCCGGTATCACCGGTGTGGGATTTCTGGTCTACCTGCTCCAGTTTCGGTACGGCCTGGGCATCACCGGCATGAGCCGGGATGTGTCCTGGGGCTTTTACATCGCCCAGTTCACCTTTCTGGTGGGTGTGGCCGCCGGGGGTGTGATGCTGGTGCTGCCCTACTACCTGCACAACTACAAGGTGTTCGGCAAGATAACCATTCTGGGTGAGTTTCTGGCCATTGCCGCGGTGTCCATGTGCCTGATGTTCATCATCGCCGACCTTGGTCAGCCCATGCGGGCCTTCAACGTCCTTCTTTATCCCACGCCCAACTCCATGCTCTTCTGGGACATGATCGTGCTCAACGGCTACCTGTTTCTAAACGTGGTGGTGGGGTGGAGCGTTCTGGAAGCGGACCGCAACGGCGTGGCTCCGCCCAAATGGGTCAAACCCCTGATCTACCTTTCGGTGCCCTGGGCCTTTGGTATTCATACCGTCACCGCCTACCTGTACTGCGGCCTGCCGGGCCGCCACTTCTGGCTCACCGCCATTCTGGCCCCCCGGTTTCTGGCCTCGGCCTTTGCCGCCGGACCGGCCCTGATCATCCTGCTGGCCATGGTCATGCGCAAGTTCACCAGGTTTGACGCCGGCAAAGAGGCGATTCAGGGAATCGCCCGCATCGTAACTTATGCCCTGATCGCCAACGTGTTTTTCTTTGCCTGCGAGGTGTTTGTGGCCTTCTACAGCAACATCCCCGGCCACATGGACCATATCAAGTACCTGTTCGTCGGCCTTCACGGCCACGGCGTGCTGGTCCCCTGGATGTGGACCTCCCTGGGCCTGATGCTGCTGGCCATTGTGCTGCTGGTGATTCCCAAAACACGGGCCAACGAGGCCTTCCTGGCCTTTTCCTGCATCATCCTGTTTATCGGCATCTGGATCGACAAGGGCCTGGGCATGATCTCCGGCGGGTTTGTTCCCTCGCCCATGCACCATGTCTCTGAGTACATTCCCACGGTTCCCGAAATCATCATCACCATCGGCATCTATGGCGCGGGTGCGCTGATTCTTGTGGTGCTTTACAAGATCGCTCTCACCGTCAAGGCCGAGACCGGGGATGCGGCCCATCACTGAAAGTCGCCGGTAGCAACCAAATAAAAAAGGGCGCCGATGTTCGGCGCCCTTTTTGTTTTTCCGATCGGGCTGAAGGCTTGGCATCCGACCCTATATGCTTTGGAATATTCCGAAATTCCAGCGGTTTGATCTTGACTGAACCGGATCGGTTGCGTATTCTTATGTCCGGTTTTGTCGGTATATGTAGACAGTGACCCCAAGAACCGATCTCTACTTGCGCTATAACAAGGCAGGAGGGGCAGAGAGAAATGGAAGCGTTGCACCAAAAGGGTCATAATGACTGATCATCTGCTCACACCTCAAATTGGACAGCGGGTATTACTTCCCGGTCATTTTGATGTGCCTGTAATCTTAGAAGACGCACGACCGCTTGGCCCCGACGATTCAGCGGGCTATGAATGCCGAGTGCGTCTGCCCGGCGGTTCATTGGAAGAAGCGGTCATCTCCGCGCAAGAGGCAGTGGCTGTCAGTGGAACAGCTCCTGGTGAAGCAAAAACAGAGCAGCCCGTTGATGCCGAAAAGCTTCGGCTCCTGATCGAGTCCGCTCGAGTCCGCCTTGCCTACGCTCACGATAAACAATTTGCCGTAAGCCTTTCGGGTATTCGCACCCTGCCGCATCAGATTGAAGCTGTATATCAGGCAATGCTTCCGCAGCCCAGGTTGCGGTTTCTTTTGGCCGATGACCCGGGAGCCGGGAAAACGATCATGGCCGGGCTCCTGATCAAAGAGATGAAACTGCGGGAGGCCATTGATCGTATTCTTATCCTGTGCCCCGCGCCGCTCACAATCCAGTGGCAGGACGAGATGCTCCGTTGGTTCGGCGAGTCTTTTGATATCATTTTTTCCGCTGTCGATCAGCAGCAATTGACAAACCCCTGGCAGCGTTCTTCGCAAATCATTTCTTCCATGGACTATGCCAAACAGGACGACGTGCGCGAACGGGTCTGGCAGCAAAAATGGGATCTTGTCATCATTGACGAAGCTCACAAGTGCTCGGCGCGAACAGCCTCCGGAGGCCATGGCCGGGAGCCTAAAATTGATCCAACCAAACGTTATCTTCTCGCCAGTAAACTTACGGAACAGGCGGACCATGTATTGCTCCTGACCGCGACCCCCCACCACGGAGATGAAGACAAGTTCGCTCATTTCCTTCGGCTTATCGACCCGGACCTGTTTCCGGAACCACACCGCATCGGGAAACAAGCTACCGCAATCCGCAAAGAGGTTTTCCACCTTGGCAAGGATTCGCCATGGTCGCTCCGGCGATTGAAAGAGGATCTCAAGGATGCGGAAGGCAGGAGGCTCTTTCCGGACCGGCACACCAAAACCGTCACCTTCTGCCTGAACAGCGACGAATATACCCTTTATAAAAGTGTTACAGCCTACATTAACGAATTTATCCCCCAGCAGACCGGACAACGGCGCTCATCGGCGGCCCTGACCCGAACCGTCCTGCAGCGCCGTCTGGTGAGTTCCACCTGCGCCATCCACGAGTCGATCAAACGGCGGTTGAAAAAGCAGGAAACACTTTTGGACGAGCTGGAAGGGCTCACTCCGGCCCAGCGAACCAAGCGCCTGGCCGCTTTGCAGGGACGGCTGTCGGATGCCGAGCAGGAAGAAGACGATCTCGACGATGCGGTCCGCGATCAACTGGTGGACGAATACACGGCCGCGCTGGAACTTGAGCAGCTACGGGCTGAAATTTCGGCCCTAAAGGAACTGGAGGAACAGACCCGACGGGTTCGGGAAAACGCCGCCGATTCCAAGCTGGCCGCATTAAATAAGTGTCTGGGTGAAGCTCATTTCCTCGAATTGAAGGACGGCCGGGGAAAACTTTTGATTTTTACTGAACACCGAGACACCCTGGGCTACGTACGCGAACATCTTGAACGATGGGGTTTTTCCACCTGCGCAATCCACGGAGGCATGAATCCTCATGAGCGCAAGCGGGCGCAGGAGGCTTTCAGAACCGGCGCCCAGGTATGTATTGCAACAGAAGCAGCCGGCGAAGGGATCAACCTTCAGTTCTGCCACCTGATGATCAATTACGACATGCCCTGGAACCCGACCCGGTTGGAACAACGACTGGGCCGCATTCACCGCATCGACCCGGCCAGGCTCAAGGAATATGAGGAAGCCACGGGCATAGCGCTTGCGCGCAGCCATGTGGATTTTTCCGCGTTCCAGCGCCGCAACCTTGAGGTCGAAGAGCGGCGGCTCATGCCTCGATATGTGGAAGTACAGTTTGTGGCAGCGGCCAGGGAGGTCGGGCTTCGGGTCGAGCCAAGGGCAGATGGTTTGTGGCGGGTCGAACATGTGCTGGCGGATCTGCGATCTGAGAGACTCCGCTGTATCCGGAAAGTCGGCAAAGCCGAATCTGCCTACCGCAAAATCACATTTCACAAACACCACCTTGAACAGGACGCCCATCTGGATGCCGTGTTGATGGGGCCGGGCCATCCCCTCTATGCGGCGGTAGACGAAAAGCTGAACGACCGGCTGGCAGGGTTGAACAGCGGCTGCGGTTTCTTTGTCGACCCCTTATGCAGGGAATCCTATCGTATCCATTTTTTTGAGATATCAATCCGTGGCAAGGATTCAAAAGGGAATGATGTGCCGCTTTACGGCGAACTGACAGCCATCCGGGAGGAACAGGGTCGTTATGAAATGATCCCAAGCGATATTCTTTTAAACCTGGCGGCCTATCCCCACCCGCCGCGGGAACTTGCACCGACTCCCACACAGGGCGCGATTGATTTCTTAAAGAGTACGTATCAGCTCGAATGCCGCACCCGTTGCCAGAACGAGCGGCAGCATTTTGCCCGGGTCTGTCGGGAATACCTGGAAAAATCATTTAAGGCCAGAATCGACCGGGCACAGGAGCGGTCCATGTTGCTTGCCGCCGAGGCCGTGACTCGGCCGGAATATAAGCTGACTGCGGACGAGGCCAGAAAGCATGTGGACGAACTGGAGCGCACCCGGCAGGAACGTCTTGAAGGTTTGAAGCGGCTTGAGATTGCCAGAACAGGGCCGGTCCGGTATGTCGGGACGGCGTTTGTACTTGCTTCTGATGCCGACACCCAGGCACAGCTCGCCGATCTGGCTGAAGAACTCCACCCGAATATCCGGCGACAAAGCGAGATCGCTGCGGAAGACAAGGTCGTTGAAGCGCTGGTCGCGGAGGTTTTCACCATGGACCGCATCGAGCGGGTCGGGCACCTGAAGCTGGGTTTGACATCCGTGCCCACAAAATCGCCGATCAATCCACCGGCGAGGTTGTTGTCAGAAGAATCGAAGTCAAAGGCCGCCTGAAAGGCCAGCCGATCCGACTGACAACAAACGAATGGTATAAGGCCCAGCAATTGGCCGATACCTACTGGCTTTATGTTGTCTGGAACCCATTAAGCGACTCACCCGAGCTGGTCAGCATTCACAACCCGGCCGCCCGGCTGGATCATGCCAAACGGGAAATCGTAGCGGCGCGATTCTATGAGATCCCGGCGGATGCCATCCAACAGGCGGTGAAGAGGCCCTTATGACAAAAAAACCAGGGGAACCGGACCGCAGTTTAGATGCCTCCTATGACAACATCCTGGGAGAAATATCCAGTATTATTGATGCGGCCAGACGGTCGGCGGCTCGGTCGATAAATTACTTCATGACAGCGGCGTACTGGTTGGTCGGCTGGCGTATTGTCGAATCCGAACAAAGGGGCAAAGAACGCGCCGGTTACGGCGAAGACCTTCTGATGCGACTTTCGAAGGACCTCACAGCCAGATTCGGACGAGGCTTTGCCAAGAGCAATCTTTACCAGATGCGGGCTTTTTACCTTTCATATACAACGATTCTCCAGACAGCGTCTGGAATTTCTAATTTAGCGCTGCCGGATTCCGCAGACAGCCGTGGTCTTGAAATATTCCAGACACTGTCTGGAATATCTGCCGAGACGAAAACAAAGTCTTTTGAGCCAGGTTTAAAAGGGTTGGCCGAATGTTTCCCGCTGCCCTGGTCTGCTTATGTGCGGCTGCTGGGCGTCAAGAACGAAAACGCCCGTCGCTTTTACGAGGCCGAAGCGCTACGCGGCGGCTGGTCGGTGCGACAGCTTGACCGGCAGATCAATTCCCAGTTCTACGAACGCACAGCCCTTTCCAAAAACAAGGCAGCCATGCTGCGCAAAGGAGAAAAAGCGCTGCCGGAAGACCATATCACCGCAGAACAGGAGATCAAAGACCCGCTGGTACTCGAATTTCTCGGCCTCAAGGACGAATACTCCGAAACCGACCTGGAAGAAGCCCTGATTCATCACCTGGAAGCATTTCTCCTGGAACTGGGCAGCGATTTCTGTTTTATCGGCAGGCAAAAACGCCTGCGCATTGGCGATGAGTGGTACCGGGTAGATCTGCTGTTCTTTCATCGGGGCTTGCGGTGTCTGGTGATCATTGATCTTAAAATCGGCAAGTTCACCCATGCCGACGCCGGCCAGATGCATCTTTATTTGAACTATGCCCGAGAGCACTGGGTCCATGAAGGAGAGAACCCGCCGGTCGGTTTGATCCTCTGCGCCCGGAAAGACGAGGCCGTGGCCCGGTACGCCCTGGAAGGGCTACCGAGCAAGGTGATGGCCTCAGAATACCGGACCGCCCTGCCCAATGAAAAGGAACTGGCCGCCGAAATCGAGCGGACCCAAGCCCTGCTGGAGGAGCGGAAGATGTTGCCTCGTGTGTCAGTAAAGGCGGTAGGAAGAAAAAAGAAGGAGAGATAATCCATAGGAGATAGTCCTGATGATCACGAAACTGACCATCCGTAATTTCAAGCGTTTTGGGGAAGTTGAAGTTGACCTTGGGGACCTTGTTGTTTTAATCGGTCCGAACAACTCAGGAAAAACTTCTGCGTTACAAGCATTAGCCCTGTGGGAACTCGGCTTAAAAAAGTGGTCGGAAAAACGCCAAGGGAAAACAACGCCTGAAAAGCGACCAGGTGTCACTATCAGCCGCAGAGATCTTGTGGCGGTACCTGTGCCTGACGCTAATCTTCTTTGGAAGAGCTTACACGTCCGCGATGTTCGCAGAGTCAGCAGCGGTAGACAGGAAACTAAAAATATCCGTATAGACATCATTGTAGAAGGGATCATCGAAGATAAGGCGTGGACCTGTGGCCTTGAGTTTGACTATGCGAACGAGGAATCCTTCTACTGTCGCCCTCTTCGTCTTTCAGAAGACCGAAATCCCGATCGAATGGCTATCCCGGAGGAAGTCAGCAACATTCGGGTTGCCTTCCTGCCGCCCATGTCGGGCTTGTCGGCCAATGAAACTCGTTTGGATCAAGGTGCGATCAATGTTCGTGTCGGCGAGGGCCGGACAGCCGAAGTTCTTCGGAATCTTTGTTATGGGATTTATGAAAATGCAAAGGATGACTGGCAAAAGCTGGTGACAAAAATCAAAATATTATTCGGGGCCGAACTTAATCCGCCTCAATATATTGTTGAACGTGGCGAGATAACGATGACCTACCTAGAGCGCGGGCTAAAGCTCGACCTGTCCTCATCCGGCAGGGGATTACAGCAGACGCTGCTGGTTCTTGCGTACATGTATGCAAACCCTGGGGCTGTTCTGCTTCTGGATGAGCCTGATGCCCACCTGGAAATTTTACGACAGAGACAGATTTACCAGCTTCTGACCGATACGGCCCGAGAGAACGGCAATCAGATCATCGCGGCCAGCCATTCCGAGATAATTTTAAATGAAGCGGCTGAAAAGGATGTGGTTGTCTCCTTTGTGGGCAAGCCACATCGTATTGATGATCGCGGCACTCAAGTTGTCAAAGCGCTGAGGGAAATCGGTTTTGAAGACTATTACTTGGCAGAGGAAACCCGTTGGGTACTCTACTTGGAGGGGGCCACAGACTTGGCCATTCTTCAGGCTTTCGCCCGAAGAATTGGTCACAAGGAGGCGGAGGCATCTCTGGAACGGCCTTTTGTTAAATATGTAGGGAATCAACCCAAGGAGGCCGTTAAACATTTTCACGGTTTGCGGGAAGGTGCTCCCAACCTGAAAGGTATCGCTATCTTTGATCGCCTTGAACAAGCCTTGCCGGATGATATCAAAGACATGGGCCTGACATGGCGGCGGAGAGAAATCGAAAATTACCTATGCTATCAAGAGACCTTGGAGGCTTATGCCAGAGGATCGGCCATGCGAGACGATGTATTCGGTCCTCTTTTCGCGACAGCCGAGGCTGGCAGGCGCATAAAAGCCATGCAAAAGGCTATCGGAGAAATAACAAATGCGCTGGAGACTCTCGGCAAACCCGCGCCGTGGGATCATGACACAAAGGTAAGCGATGACTTTCTGACACCTGTTTTTGAAAAATTTTTCAAGAGCCTTGGTTTGCAGAATGTTATGGCAAAGAAAAATTTTCACGGGCTGGCGGAATATGTTCCACTGGAAAAAATTGATCCAGAGGTGAAAGAAAAGCTCGACGCCATCGCCAGAGTCGCTCAAGAGGCAAAGCAAGGGGAAAGCATTCAGTGACTAAAGACCGCAGACTGATAGAAGACTTTCTGCCGGTAAACTCGGTCGGGGAAGCGGCATCGAGCGAGCCCCGCACGAAAGGGCACATTTCGACCTTGCATGTGTGGCGTGCGCGGCGGCCTTTGGTAGCGTGTCGTGCCGCGGTGTATGGAGCGCTGGGCCGCGGTGGATGCCTTTCAGCGGACACGGGGCGCGCTGCGGTTTCTGGCCTCCTGCATGCACTCCATCAAAAAGAACGGCGGGGCCAACGCCCTGCTCGGGCCCGGAGACGTGCCGGTAAAGGACGTGGATGTCCGGGTGAAGATGTTGAAGGATCTGGGGGTTCAAAGCGGTTATGACCCCGTAATTACGGCGGATATCGACGGGCCGAACGCCCGGGCCAGGCGCATCGACGACCAGTTGAGCCGGGAAACCCCGGCGCTTGCCAGCGTCAAGCCCGCCACCCGCATGGCCACGGCCATTCTACTGTACTCGTTTGGCGGTTTGAGGCGCGAGGGGGTGAGCAATGACGAGACACTGCCCTCCGGCGTTACGGAAAACGAACTGCTGGCGGCCTGCGTCGGTCCTGATCTGGACAATATCACGGCCACCGCGGTTCTGTCCGAACTTCGCAACACCTGCCTGTATCTGCATTACGACGGCGTCCGGTACTGTTTCAAGAAGGACGCCAACGTCACCAAGCTGATCGAGGACGCGGAGCAGACCGTTGCCCGGGAAGAGTCCCGGCTGCGCGGTCACGGACCGGTCCGAAACCAGATAAAAGAGATGCTGGATGCCCGCCTGGCCGGACATCATACCGCCATCGTGTGGCCGGCAAAAAGCCAGGATATTCCCGATGAAGACCCGCGTTTTCTTGTCGCCTACCTGCCCCTTGAGTTTTCCGCCGAAGGCAAGGCCGAGCAGGAGCGAAAAGCCCTGGGGTTTCTTACCAACTACGGAGACCGTCCCAGACGATTCCGCAATGGGCTGGGGCTTGCGATTCCGGATAAAAAACAGATCGAGGCCCTGCGACGGGCCGTGCGATACCTGCTCTCCATTGAACGGGTGGAAGCACAGAGACAACAGAACCGGCTTACCCGAGACCAGCTTGATCAGCTCAAGGAGAGGAAGAGGACCGAGCAGGCCGCGGCCGAATCCTGCTTCCGGGAGCTGTACACCGCCGTATGGTTGCCAAGAGTTCAGAAAGGCGTTCTTGAAATCGAAAAAGTGGAGCGAGGTGGTCGTCCGCTTCAGGCAACAGGTGTTCACGAGCGGATCATGGAGCTTCTCACCAGCGTGGGCACGCCGCGAATTCATGGATCGGTGACCCCGCGAAAAATTATTGAACGGGTGAGGCTCGGCGAATCCGTGAGCGAAAGTGAACCGCCGATTCTGGGCGTCAAGGCATCCGAGGTGCTGGAATCCTTTTTCCGGGATATTGCGCCGCCCCGGCTGGAGTCCGCGTCGGTTTTGCGCAAGGCAATCGCCCGTGGCATATCGGAAGGGGTTTTCGCCTATGCCGGAGGGGCAAGCCCGTCTCTGGGAGATGACAAGAAATACAAGGTTAACCGAGACAAGGTGATTCTGGGCCGATCTCTTGCCGAAGATGAGATCGATTTTGATTCCGGATTTCTGATGATGCCGGCGGCGGTTTCGGATGAACCCGTTATCAGTCCTTCCGGGGACACTCCGTTCGTACCGAAAGTTGAGCCGACCGGGACCATTCATGACCCACTCCACGGAAATAAATTTGGAAATGATCAAAAGGAAACCGACGTTAGAAAACGAATCGTTATGTTGTTCGAAGCCAACCGGGAGCAGGTCTTTAAATCTTTCTCGGCCATTGCCAACTTGGCGGACAGATCCGACGGCGCCAAGGTTAAGATCCGTATCGAAGCTTTATCGGAAAACGGATACGACCCCTCTTGGCTTCGAAACGCGGTGGACGAACCGCTTGATGAGGCGGATATCGAACGGCTGCGGGAGAATTGAGCCGGCTATAAAACGTTTTTGCTTTTGTTGTCCATCACAAGATCGCTCTCACCGTCAAGGCCGAGACCGGGGATGCGGCCCATCACTGAAAGTCGTCGGTATTAACCAATAAAAAAGGGCGCCGATGTTCGGCGCCCTTTTTGTTTTTCCGAAGCCATTAGTGTTTGGGCGGCGGCACAAACACCTCCCGCTGACCGGTCCGTTCGAGGGAGACGGCTTCAGCCGGGCAGTGATAGGCGCACACGCCGCACCCGATGCACCGGGCGTCAGAGACATGGGCGATGTCGTCTTTCATTTCAATGGCCTCCATGGGGCAGATGTCGGCGCAGGCCTCGCACCCGGTGCAGGTGTCGGCATCCACCCGTGCGACATAGGCGGCGTAGGTGATGGTGGGCGAACTGCCCCGGTAGTAGGACTGGAAGGTCTCACAGCAGCACTTGCAGCAGTTGCAGATGGCCATTTCGTTTCTGCCGGTGTCGTACTTTTCATGAAACGCCTTGTGCACCAGGCCGTCTGCCTCGGCCTTTTCCAGAATCTGTTTGGCCTGGTCCCGAGTGATGGGCTCGGCAAATCCGTAGTTGATGAAAAACTCGGCGGTCTTGCCGAAGAAAAGGCAGTTTTTTCTTTCGTCGGTCACCTTGCACGGCCGGTCAAGAAGGTCCTTCTGGTGGCGGCAGTAGCAGGTGGCCACACCAATGGTATCGAAGCGGTCCACCAGTTTTTTGACGTCCTCGCAGGGCATCACCGTGTCAAAAGCCCTGTCAATGTGCTTTTCCACGGGGACAATGCGGGTCATGGGCGGCATGGCTTTAAACGCCGGCACAATGGCATCGTAATTGGCCTGGACCATGCCGGCAAGCTCTTCAAACAGATTTTCAAAGAGCCGGGCCAGGGTTTTCTGCTTTTCCCCGGTCTCCCCCCGCATCATGGTGGTTTCAAAGATACCGGGAATGGGCGGCATGGCCCGGTAGACCATCAGGCCCGAGCCCCGGCTGGCCGTCCCTGAAATCACGCCGCTTTTCATCAGGCTGTTGAGCATCTGGTCCAGGTCCGCGTCCGCCATCCCCGATTTTTTCTTGATCTCTTCCCGGTTTAACGGCCGGTCAAGCAGTTGAACAAACTCGGCCTGGTCCGGGGTCATGATGGTTTTCAGAATTTCAAGCAGGGTGTCGTTGACCGGAAAGGGAATGGCCCCGGCCGCGATAACGGCTGATGCCGCGGCCCGGTATGTCTGGTCGCTCATCGTGAATGCCTCCGTAATTATGAAAAATGGAAACCGGGCCGGGCAAAAATTTTTTTGACGGCCTGGACCACAAAAAAGGGCGCCGATATTCGGCGCCCTTTTTGCTGTATCTGTTTTTATGCCGGCGTGCGGCTATTCGGCGTCGCTCTTTTTTGCTTCCGGTGCGGGGTCGTCTTCCACCACGGGCCGGGGCAGCATGCCGGCTTTCTCCGCGATTTCAGGTACCTTATGCTCCCACTCAATGGCCATCAGGTGAACGCCGGCCACGCCTTTGGTCTCTTTTAACTCCTGAATCTGCTCGCAGGCGATCTTGATACCCTCGTTGGCCACCTCTTTTTTGTCCACGCCCTGAAGCCGCTTGATGATGGCCTCGGGAACGTCCATGCCCGGCACCTTTTTCTGCATGTACCGCGCCATACCGATGCTCTTCATGGGGGTGATGCCGGCAAGGATATAGACCTTTTCGGTAAGGCCCATGTCGTTGGCCTGGCGGATCCACTCCCGGAACCGTTCCATGTTGAAGATGCACTGGGTCTGAACAAAGTCGGCGCCGGCGGCGATCTTTTTGGCCAGCCGGTGGACGCGCCATTCATAGGGCTCGGCAAAGGGGTTGGCGGCCGCGCCGATGAACATCTTGGGCGGATGGGAGATGTCGGCCCCGCCCTGGAACTTGCCCTCGTCCCGCATGTTCTTGATCATATTGACCAGCTGAATGGAGTCGAGGTCATACACCCCTTTGGCAAACGGGTGGTCACCGAACTGCTGGTGGTCTCCGGAAAGGGCCAGGATATTGCGGATGCCCAGGGCATAGGCCCCCAGGATATCGGCCTGCATGGCAAGGCGGTTGCGGTCCCGGCACACCATCTGGTAGTTGGGCTCCACGCCCTCTTCCATGACCACAAGGGACGTGGCCCAGGAAGACATGCGTACCACCGCGGTCTGGTTGTCCGTGATGTTGGCCATGTCCACGTTTCCCTTGAGGAACCGGGCCTTTTCCTTGACCTCTTCAACGTCGGTGCCGCGCGGTGGGCCGATTTCACCGGTGAACGCAAAGTGACCGGCACGAAGAATTTTTTCAAGATGACTGCCAGCTTTCATGGTTTTCAACTCCCGTTGGTATATGGATTCTGTGTATTAGGCTTCCGTGTCATATGTGTGATACACCCCCTGGCTGCGGCAGATGCGGCGGGTCAGCCGGATCATGTAGGGGATGTCGATGCCCATGGGACAGTAACAGCGGGTGCACAGCACGCACCGCTTCCACACGGTCTCCCGCATCTCTTCCAGGGTCAGCCGGTCCACCTTTCCCTTTTTCCTGTAAATCACGCCCAGGGTGGACAGAAACTTGTAGGACGGCATGTATTTGGGATCCTGGTTTCTGGCCTGAAACAGAAAGCAGCTCTCCGCGCACATACTGCAGTGGGCGCAGGCCTTGAGGGAAAACGCTATCTTGGCTTTATCCTTTTCAATAATATCCTGAATGGCTTTCGGATTTACGCCTTTTGTGTTTGCTTTCATCGAATTCTATCTTTCACAAAATTATTAATACCGGCTTGGGGTTGCCTACCAGGTCCGCCGCCCGTTGCCAAGGCTGTATTCACTTGCCACGGCAAACCGGAAAACCGGGAAAAAGAACATGTGCGCGAACTTGGTAAAGGGAATGGCGATCAGCATGAGTTCGCCCAGCAGCATGTGGGCCGTGATCATCAGCTTGTAGTCGAAAATCTGGTGGTAGGCCAGGGTGCCGGTAATAAAGGGACCGGCCGCCAGTGCCAGAAACAGGTAATCCCATGGCGTGGAGATAAGGCGGACCCGTTCGTAAAAAATCCGGCGCAGCAGGAAATATCCGGCACAGGCAACCACCACCAGTGTGAGAAAGTCGGAAAACCCCTCTGGAAAAGAAAAGAGGCTGGCACCCCATGCATTGTCGACCAGAATGTTGTGGCCCAGGACAAACAGGGGCGTGATCACCAGGCAAAGGTGAAAAACAGTCGTGACCACCACGGTTACCGGACTGGTGCCGGCCACCGAAAGCCGCAGGCGAACCCCCAGGGGCAGGTTTTTTCTTTCAACAGGCTTCAGGGACCGGGGCAGGTTTTCCACGGGCCGTGCAGCCGATGTCAGTGACCACATCCGGTATACCTGGACAACGGCGCCGACAAGAAACACGACAACCGCCACCCACACCAGCGGGCCGCGTGCCAGGTCATAGACGAGATTCAATGGATCCATGATTACTCCACGGGTAAAGGTTACGCTTCTTCCTTGGCATATCTGTGTTCATACCCGGTCTGCACAAAGGTGCGGGGGGTTGTGTTCTGCCACTCCATGGCCGCCTGAATCCGGAGGATGTCGCTTAACCGGTTCTGCTGTTTGAGCCGGTTGTAGATGTCGTTCCAGGCGCAGGAGACGTCGTTGCTTATCTCGCACTTGCCGTTGTTGGTGCCGCCGCAGGGGCCGTTGAACAGACCCTTGGAGCAGCGGGTTACCGGGCAGATGCCGCCGGTGTAGGCCAGCACGCAGAAACCGCAGGCCCGGCATCTTTCCTCGTAGATGCCCATCTCCCGGTCCACACCGATGGCAATGGTGTTCTGGGCCGGAAAAACCGGCTTGGAAGGGTAACGCTCCGCCAGCATCTGGACACCGGCGCCGCAGGCCATGGAAAGCAGGCAGTCATACCGGACCACCAGGTCGTCCAGCTCTTCCAGGAGGGCCGCGTTGCACTGCCGCTCAACGGTATACCCGTCGATGCGGGAGGTGATTTCTTTTTCCTGGAAAAGAAGGGTCAGCTCGGCATTGGTGGTGTTGACCTCGCGCTGGCCGCCGGCCATGCATACCGATACGCAGCCGCCGCACCCGATGTTCAGGATCTTGGTGTACCCCTTGACACAATCGGCTATTTCTTCCAGTGGTTTACGTTTTGCTTTGACCAATTGGGGCCTCCATATTTATGGATTTATTCTTTATTCTTTGATGTGACATTCACCACAGAGCACCGGGCCGGTGGGCCTTTTGTTAAAGGTAAACTGCTCATGGCATCCCATGCACTGAAGGTGGAACGCTTCCCGGGGTTCGATGGTGGTTTTTCCGGTGTGGCACGCGCCGCACAGGATATCCGGATTGCCCTCTTCCAGTGCGTAATCGTCCAAAATGTTGTTGCCGTCTTCGTCATAATCGTGGTGACAGTCGAAACAGTCGAAGCCGCTCATGTGCAGCTCATGGGGAAAAATTACCGGGGGCCGGGTGACGTCATCGGCCATTTTCAGTTCCAGGTCCTGGGCCAGGACACAATTGCCCGATAAAACAAAAAAAAGAGAAAAAAAAGCGCTGACCAGCACCGTCGCCTTTTTGCGACTCACCCGTTGTCTCATGAACCCGTGCTCCTTCCAGGTAACTGCCACAGCCGCAGACAGGCACTGTGCGCCGAATCAAATTAAAAACAAAAAGAGATTATAATATGCAACAGGAGCAGGTGTGTCAAGTTTTTCTTTGCTCTGTGCGTTTCTTTTGCGACAGCAGAAAACATCAGGCCCGGGCACGGGCGTTGCCCCCTTGACTGTCACCCACGTGACGGCGTTTCTCGGTTGTGTTTGGTCATGGCGGCATTCCCGCCGGCTGGGCGGAACAGGTGGCGGCCGGTAATATTTTTTTGTAAAAAAAGATAAAGTAGTTGACAAACATAAAGCATAGACGCTAGTATCGAAAATTTAAAATAACCGAAAAAAAAGATTTTAAAGAAGTTCAAACCGTTAATTTGACAACAATAAAGGAGGTTGTGTAAATGGCTACAATCGAATTTCAGGGCAAAACATTCAATGTTGATGAAGACGGCTTCATCGAGTCCTATTCCGAGTTCAGCGAAGAGTGGGTGCAGTGGGTCAAGAAGGAAGAGGGTATTGATGAGCTGACCGACGAGCATCGCCAGGTAATCAAGGTTCTTCAGGACTACTACGAAAAGAACGGCATCGCCCCCATGGTTCGGATTCTGTCCAAGCTGACCGGGTTTAAACTGAAACACATCTACGAGCTGTTTCCCTCAGGACCCGGCAAGGGAGCCTGTAAGATGGCCGGTCTTCCCAAGCCGACGGGCTGTGTATAGTCTTAAAAAGTATGCGGCATGATCAAAAAAAGGGTCTTGGAAAGATTTTCCAAGACCCTTTTTTCATGGCGGGCGGTTTTAACCTCCGCCTCAGCACGGCGCGCGGGAGCGCCGGCCTTTTCAGGGGAAACAGGCATGCACCTGGATGACACGGACAGGGCGATACTCAATGCGGTACAGTCCGACTTTCCGCTGGCGCCACGGCCCTTTTCGGCAATCGGAGAGCAACTGGGGCTGGACGAGGACGAGGTGGTCCGGCGGATGGCCCGTTTAAAGCAGGAGGGCATTATCCGGCGCATCGGCGGAAATTTTGTTCCGGAAAAGCTGGGTTATGTCAGCACCCTGTGCGCGGCCAGTGTGCCCGAGGACCGTATTGAGGCCTTTGCCCTGGCGGTTAATGAATATCCCGGGGTTACCCATAATTATATCCGGGACAATACCTACAACGTCTGGTTCACATTTATTGCTCCCTCCCGCAGCGCCATTGAACAGAGCCTGGCCGAAATTGCGCGGAAAACCGGGGTGACAAGAATCATCAACCTTCCCGCCACCCGTGTGTTCAAGATTCGGGCGGCCTTCAACCTGTAACCGGGAGCCACGTCCGGCACCGAGGAACAGGCCATGCAAGAGATTCGAATTGCCGCTGTCACCTGCGCCTGCCCTGCCGGCCGGGTGGACCGGAATCTTGACACCACGGCCCGGTGGGTGGAAAAAGCCGCGGCCCGGGGCGCCGGCATTGTCTGCTTTCCGGAACTCAATGTGTCCGGATACTGCCTGGACGCCGCCGTATACCGGCAGGCTGCCGGGCGGTACAACGATGTGGTGAGCGCCCTCATTCGCATGTCCACGGCTTTTGACATCGTCATTCTCGCCGGCACCGTTGCCGAAGCCCCCGGGGGCCGGGTGACCGCATGTCATCTGGTGATATCCCCCAACGGTTCGGCAGGGGTCTACACCAAACTTCACATTGCGCCACCGGAAAAACAGCTGTTTGTACCGGGCCGCAAAGTCCCTCTGTTTGAGGCAAAAGGCGCGGTGTTCGGCGTTCAACTCTGTTACGACGCCCATTTCCCTGAACTGTCCACCGCCATGGCGCTCAAGGGGACTGATATTCTTTTTGTGCCCCACGCCTCGCCCAGGAACACGCCTGAAGAAAAGCTGGCCTCATGGATGCGGCACCTGCCGGCCAGGGCCTACGACAACGCGGTGTTTGTGGCGGCCTGCAACCAGGCCGGGGAAAACGGCGCCGGACTGGTGTTTCCCGGCGTGGCCGTGGCACTGGATCCCTCCGGCAAGGTGATGGCGCAAACCACATCGCCGGACAGCATGATCGTTGCCGACTGTTCTCCGTCAACGCTGAATGCCGTCCGCAATCATCCCATGCGCTGCTTTCTGCCCGGCCGGCGCCCGGAACTTTACGGCTCCGGCGACGGTTCGTAATTCACGCACACCAGGAACAGGCCGTGGCCCGGCGCCGTGGCCCCTGCCCGGGACCGGTCTTTTGCCGCCAGAATGCCGGCCACCGCTTCCGGTGTTTTTTTGCCCAGACCCACCTCCACCAGGGTGCCCACGATATTGCGCACCATGTGCTTGAGAAATCCGTCGGCGGTGATCTCAAAGGCAAGATACCCATCCCTTTCCGTATTAAACGCCGCTGCCGTCACATGCCGTTCAGACGAGGCCCTGGGGCTGCCCGCCCCTTCAAAAGAGGAAAAGTCGTGCCGGCCGATAATGTGGGGCAGGGCCGCCGTCATGGCCGTAAGGTCAAGGGGCTTTCTGATGTGCCACGCGTATCCGCGATACAGGGCCGCCGGCAGGTTCCGGTTTAATATACGGTAACGGTAGGTCTTGCTTTTTGCGCTGTACCGGGCATGAAAGTTCAGGGAAACCTCCCGGCAGTCGTGAATCACGATATCTTTGGCCAGGATACCGTTGAGGGCCTTTTGAAGGGTGCCGGGCTCCAGGCGGGTGTCGCAGATGAAACTGGCCACCTGGGCCATGGCGTGGACCCCGGCGTCGGTGCGACCCGAACCGATCACAGAGACGGGCTGGCCGGTGATAGACGCCAGCGCGCCGGTGATCTCCCCCTGGACGGTACGCAGATTTTTTTGAATCTGCCAGCCGTGAAAACAGGCGCCGTCATATTCGATGATAAGCCGAAAATTTTTTTTCATTGTGAATCGCTGTGGTGTGACGGGGTGAGCCGGAAGCGGATCAGAGCGGTGGCAGTGCGTATTGGAAACGGTGGCGCGCCCGGCAGGATTCGAACCTGCGATCTTCAACTCCGGAGGCTGACGCCCTATCCCCTGGGCCACGGGCGCGCATGCCGATTTCCAGTTTTTGCCACACCATACTTAGTCGCTTGCGCGGCGTATGTCAACATCAAATCGCCGGCTGCATTTCGCCTTTTTGCTTTATGGCGTGTCTGGCCTCGCCGGCCACGTAAAGGGAGCCGGCCACGCAGATGGCGCCGGACTTTTTTGGCGTGTGGGCCAGGGCAAAGGCCAGGGCCTTGTCCACCCGGTCGATGACATGGGTACGGGTTGCGCCCAGATTACGGGCCTCCCGTTCAAGAATTTCCGGGGCAATGGCCCGGCCGATCTGCGCCCGGGTCAGGATCACCCGGTCGCACAGCGGCACAATGGCCCGAAGCATGGCCCGATAGGGTTTGTCATCCAGAATGCCGGCCACAAGCGTGATTTTCCGGCCCGCCATCTGTTCGGACAGAAACACTGCCAGATGTTTGGCCGCCTGAAGGTTGTGGGCCCCGTCGATCAGGACGGTCGGTGAATCCGAGACAATTTCCAGGCGGGCCGGCCACCGGGTGGATGCCAGCCCTTTTCGAACAGTGGCCTCGGAAAGGGGTTTGCCCGACGCCATCAGCAGTTCGCAGCCCGCCAGGACCAGGGCCGCGTTATCCACCTGAAAACCGCCGGCCAGAACGGTGCGCAGCCGGTCCCACCGGTGGGAAAGGCCGTGGTACGAAAAGGTGCCGTCACCATGGCGCCGGACCCGAAACTCTCCGCCGAGCCGATACAGCGGGGCTGCCTGCTTTTTGGCAACTTTTTTTATCACGTCCAGGACCGGCTTTTGCCGGGCCCCGGTGACCACCGGCACACCGGGCTTGATGATACCGGCCTTTTCCCCGGCGATCTCTCCAAGGGTGTTGCCCAGGTACATGCGGTGTTCCACCGAGATATTGGAGATCACCGACAGGCAGGGAGTAATCATATTGGTGGCGTCAAACCGGCCGCCCATGCCGGTTTCAATCACCGCGATATCGACCCCCAGTTCGGCAAACAGGTAAAAGGCCATGGCCGTGGTGTATTCAAAGAATGTGGGTTCCCGGCCGTCGCCGGAAAGCCCCCGGACCGCCTTGCAGGCGCGAACCACCGCGGCATTGCTCACCGGCCGGTTGTTGATCTGAATCCGCTCGTTAAACGTGACCAGGTGGGGGGAGGTGTAAAGTCCTGTTTTGTACCCGGCCGAATGCAGGATCGTGGCAAGCGTGGTTGCAATGGACCCTTTGCCGTTGGTGCCGGCGATGTGAATCGTTTCATACCGGGTGTGGGGCCGACCCAGGCCGTCGAGCATGCGCTGCATGGTGGACAGCTCAAGCTTGATTCCGAACCGCCTCAGGTTGTACATCTCATGGATCAGTCGCTGGTACTCGCTCTGTCGTGCCATGGGCCGTAAAAAAACCCGGCCAACCGTGTTGACCGGGTTCTCCTTGAAAATTTAAGGACGCAGGCGAAAGCGGTTATCTGAACCGGCGCCGCTTGATTTCTGCTATTCGCAACCGTCTCTGGGCTTCCCGCTCTTTTCTGCGTTTGAACTCGCTGGGTTTTTCATAGGTTTTTCTGAGCCGGAGCCGTTTGAAAAGCCCGTCGTTCTGAATTTTTTTCTTCAGAATCCGCATGGCCTTTTCAAGGTCATTATCAATGACGCGAACCTCGATTTCCTTCAATGCCATCACCCTTTCTTTGCCGTTTGAAAGGTTTGTTGTTTCAAACGGTTATTTTACCTCTTCAACCGGATGGGGTTGACCGGAAACCGATCTTATAAGAAAAAAAGGGGCTTGGCAAGCAAAAAGTGAGGCAGAAAAAAATCATGCCCGGCTCCTGGCGGAACCGGGCATGATCAGATGGGGAATGTCTTTTCGCCTGCTTCATAAAAACGGGTGTGGCTCAATATGTTACAGCTTGGAAACCAGTTCCGCGGCAACCTCTTTGACGCCCGGGGCGCCGTCGAGGGTAATGTACTTGAGGGAGCCGTCCTTTGCCGCCAGGTCTCTGAAGTAGTAGGCAGCGGCCAGGGTGCCGGTTTTGGTGTCGTAGTAGATGTTGTGGCGCTTGTCAATGGCCGCCTCGTCCTGATCGTCGCTCCGGGTTTTCAGATCCCCGCCGCAGACCCGGCACTTGTCGCCGTCGGGCTTGATGGCATCGATAAAAATATTGTTGGGATGGTTGTTGTCGTTGACGCAGAGCCGCCGGCCCATGATCCGGTTCTTGGCGATCTGGCGGTCCAGTTCGATTTCCACCACGATGTCCAGTGCCATGTTGGCTTTTTTCAGGGTTGCGTCCAGGGTTTCGGCCTGGACCTTGTTTCTGGGAAACCCGTCCAGAAGCCATCCCTTTTTGCAGTCATCCTGCTGCAGCCGGTCCAGAATCATGGGAATGGTGATGTCGTCGGGGACCAGGTCGCCGCGGTCAATATATTCTTTTGCCTTTGCGCCCAGCTCGGTTCCCTTGGAGATGTTTTCCCGGAAGATGGCGCCCGACTCGATATGGGGCAGGCTGTATTTTTCCTTCAGAATGGCGCCCTGTGTGCCCTTGCCGCTGCCGTTGGGGCCGAAAAACAGAATGTTCATGCGATTTTCTCCTTTTTCATGTTTTTGTTTTGTCCGGTTATATTCAAAAGATGCGTTTCTTTGGAAAAACAATAGCCCTTGGTATAAGAAAGCCGCAGGTTTGTCAAGCCATGGCACGCTAAAAAACAGGAGGCCGGCAGCGGACTTTTAATTTACAGGTGACGAAAAGTGCTTGACAAGGCGTGGAATTAATGGTGTATATGATGAAACTGATTGCCCGCCTTTTGAATAAGTGTAACCTGCTGGTCAGTATGCCTTCATATTTTTCATTAGCACACTCAAAGGTTTGGTCGAAATAAGGTGGTTTTGACAGAAAGTATCTTAACGGCCGCATGCGTCTTGTCACGGCGCCGGCGGTGTGGCATAAACGCTTAACCCAAGTGGCCCAATCCACAGCCACGTTTCGGAAAGGTGATGGAGGATGGATATATCCGAGCTGAAAAAAAAGAAGATGGATGAGTTAAAGGAGATTGCCGCCGGTTACGAAATCGACAGCGCCGGCATGAAAAAGCAGGAACTGATTTTTTCGATTCTGCAGGCCGAGGCGGAAAACAACGGGTATATCTTCGGTGAAAGCACGCTGGAGGTCCTTTCCGACGGGTTCGGGTTTTTACGGTCTCCGGACAGCAGTTATCTGCCGGGGCTGGATGATATTTACGTGTCGCCTTCCCAGATTCGGCGATTCAACCTCCGTACCGGCGACATCGTGTCGGGTCAGATTCGTCAGCCCAAGGAGAATGAACGCTATTTTGCGCTGCTGAAGGTGGAGGCCATCAACCACGAAGACCCGGAGATCGCCCGTCACAAAACCCCTTTTGACAACCTCACCCCCCTGTTCCCCAATGAAAAGATAAAGCTGGAGCGCGAGTCGGACAACTACTCCATGCGGATCATGGACCTGCTGACCCCCATCGGTTTCGGCCAGCGGGGGCTGATCGTTTCCCCGCCCCGGGCCGGCAAGACCATGCTGCTGCAGAACATTGCCAACAGCATCATTGCCAGCCACAAGAAGGTGGTGCCCTTTGTGCTGCTCATCGACGAGCGGCCCGAAGAGGTCACCGACATGAAACGCTCCGTTAACGCTGAAGTGATCAGCTCCACCTTTGACGAGCCGGCCGACCGCCATGTGCAGGTGGCGGAGATGGTCATTGAAAAGGCACGGCGCCTGGTGGAGCATAAAAAGGATGTGGTGATCCTGCTTGACAGCATCACCCGCCTGGCCCGGGCTTACAACTCGGTGGTGCCCTCCAGCGGCAAGGTGCTGTCCGGCGGCGTGGACTCCAACGCCCTGCACCGGCCCAAGCGGTTTTTCGGCGCGGCCCGCAACATTGAGGAGGGCGGCAGCCTCACCATCATGGCCACGGCCCTGATCGACACCGGCAGCCGCATGGATGATGTGATTTTCGAGGAGTTCAAGGGCACCGGCAACATGGAGCTTCATCTGGACCGGAAGCTGGCCGATCGGCGCGTTTATCCGGCCATTGACATCAACCGGTCCGGCACCCGTAAGGAGGAGCTGCTGGTGGAAAGGGATGTGCTCAACCGGGTATGGGTGCTGCGCAAGCTCCTGGCAACCCTGAACTCCGTGGACGGCATGGAGTTTCTGCTCGACAAGATGAGCAGCACCAAAAGCAACAAGGAGTTTCTGGATGCCATGAATTCATAGGCCGGGGCCTTATTGTGAATGGACCCGCACAGGTTTTCGATCCCGATAGCGATCCCGATTTGGATAAAGAGGTCTTTTTAGGATTATAGAATTATATTGAATCGTGTTGACTTTTTGCCGGAGGAAACGTATATACCCCCGGCAGGTATTATCAGAATTTTTAAAAGGTATTGATTTATAACAGGAGGCAGTAGCGTGAAACAAGAGATTCATCCCGAATATCATCAGGCAACGGCCCGGTGCGCGTGCGGGAACGAGTTTACCGTGGGCTCCACCAAGGAGAGCATCAAGGTGGAAATATGCTCCCAGTGCCATCCGTTTTTCACCGGCAAGCAGAAACTGGTGGACACTGCCGGCCGGATCGAGCGGTTCCGTCGCAAGTACGCCAAGTTCGAGCAGCAGAAGAGCGGCAAATAAAAATTCCGGCCCAAAGCAAGGCCCGGTCTATGGCCGACGGCGGCGAATATTATGTTTGACAGACTTCAAGATGTGGAGCGGCGATTCGGCGAGCTGGAGGGGCTCATGGCCGATCCCTCCATTGTCAACGACCGGGAAGCCTACCAGAAGCACAGCCGGGAGCACGCCGAACTTGCCGACATCGTTGATGCTTACCGGCGGTACAAGGCGGTCAGCGACGAGATCGAAAAGAGCCGGGACCTCCTGGAAGACCGGGACCCGGAGATCCGTGAACTTGCCAAAGAAGAGCTTTCCCGCCTGAAAGCCGAACGGGAGCGGCTTGACGGCGAGTTGCAGGACCTGCTTACCCCCAAAGACCCCAACGACAATAAGAATGTGCTGGTAGAGATCCGGGCCGGAACCGGCGGGGAAGAGGCATCCCTGTTTGCCCGCGATCTGTTCCGCATGTACTGGCGGTACGCCGAAACCATGGGCTGGAAGACCGATGTCATGAGCAGCAGCGTGACCAGCTCCGGCGGGTTCAAGGAAGTTATCTTCATGGTCTACGGCCGAGGGGCCTACAGCCATCTCAAGTTTGAAAGCGGTATTCACCGGGTGCAGCGGGTGCCCGAGACCGAGGCCCAGGGCCGGATTCATACATCGGCGGTCACCGTGGCGGTGCTGCCCGAAGCCGAAGAGGTGGAGCTGCACATCGACCCGTCCGAGATCAAGACGGACGTGTTCCGTTCCAGCGGACCGGGGGGACAGTCGGTCAATACCACCGACTCGGCGGTGCGCCTTACCCACCTGCCCACCGGCGTGGTGGTCATCTGCCAGGATGAAAAATCCCAGTTGAAAAACAAAAACAAGGCCATGAAAGTGCTGCGGGCCCGTCTCCTGGACCGGATGATTCAGGACCAGAACGAAAAGATCGCCCAGAACCGCAAGGACCAGGTGGGTTCCGGGGACCGGTCCGGTCGCATTCGTACCTACAATTTTCCCCAGGGCCGGGTGACCGACCACCGGGCCGGCATTACCCTCTATAAACTGGAGAATGTTCTGCAGGGGGACCTTTCCGAACTGATTAGCGGCCTCTCCACCTATTTTCAGGCCGAGCGGCTCAAGCAGGCCGATGCCTCCTGAGACCCGGGTCTGGACCATTCTGGATGTTCTTTCGTGGACAGCCGCCTTTTTTTCCGATCACCGGGTGGAAGCCCCCCGTGTTTCCGCCGAACTGCTGCTGGCCCATGTGCTGGGCATCAAGCGGCTGGATCTTTACCTTCGATATGATCAGCCCCTGACCCCCGATGAACTGGCGGCCTTCCGTTCCCTGGTTTCCCGGCGCAAGGCCGGGGAGCCGGTGGCTTACATTCTGGGGGAAAAGGCCTTCTGGTCCATGGACCTGATCGTTACACCGGATGTGCTGATTCCAAGGCCCGATACCGAGTGCCTGGTGGAAACCGCCCTGTCGTTTCTGGCCGGACCCGGATCCGATGCCGCGGCCGAAAGATGGGTGCTGGAGCCGGCCACCGGTTCCGGCGCCGTGGTGCTGGCCCTGGCAAAGAGCCTTCCCGGCGGCCGGTTTTTCGCCTTTGACCGGTCCACGGCGGCCCTGGCCGTGGCCCGGAAAAATGCCGTGCGATACGATCCGGCCCATTGCGTGGTATTTTTTGCGTCTGACTGGTTTTCCGCCCTGGGAAACGCCGCCAGCGGCCGGTTTGACATGATCGTGGCCAATCCCCCCTATGTCGCATCCGGCGATATCGACCACCTGGCCCCGGAGATCGGGTTTGAGCCCCGCATGGCCTTGGACGGCGGCGCCGACGGGCTGGGCCCTGTCCGCCATATTCTTCAGGCGGCGGGCCGGCTGTTAAAACCCGGGGGTCGCCTGCTGATCGAAATCGGGTGGGACCAGAAGGAGCGGGTGGCCCGGGCCGTCCAACAGGCAGGCCTGTACACGGCGGTGGGGTTTGCAAAGGACCTGGCCGGACACCACCGGGTGGTCCACATGCAGCGGGCCGGACAGTAGCCGTTCCTGCGGTAAGGAAAATTTTTTCCGTACAAAACAGATTCCCGGCTCTTTGCAAGCAAAAAATCAATTTTTAAGTGGTGTTCAAAAAAACAGTTGTTTTTATGTTGTAATTTCTGTTAAATTGGCACGTTTAACATAGGGGTGTATTCATCACACACGTCCCCGGACATGGCCGCCGGTGCTTTGGTAATAAAGTCGCGGGCATGGAAGAAAGGGGCGGAGGAATCAAGCAACCAGTAAAGGAGAATGAGTATGAGTTACGTCACAATGAAGGAGCTGCTGGAGTCGGGCGTCCATTTCGGTCATCAGACCCGGCGGTGGAACCCCAAGATGAAGCCCTATATTTTCGGGGCGCGAAACGGCATCTACATCATCGATCTGCAGAAGACCGTGCGCATGTTCAAGGATGCCTATGACTTTATCGGCCATGTCACGGAAAAGGGCGGCTCCGTGCTGTTTGTCGGCACCAAGAAGCAGGCCCGCGAAGCGATTTACGAAGAGGCCAACCGGGCCGAGATGTTTTATGTGCACAACCGGTGGCTGGGCGGCATGCTGACCAATTTCCAGACCATCAAGAAAAGCATCGACCAGCTGCATTACCTGAATGAACTGGTCAACGACGGTTCCATTGAGCGTTACCCCAAAAAAGAGCAGGCCGGTCTGATGCGGCAGCGGGAGAAGCTGGACAGCGTGCTGGGCGGGATTCAGAGCATGACCCGGCTGCCGGCGGCCCTGTTTGTCATTGATGTCCGCAAAGAGGCCATTGCCGTGGGCGAGGCCCGGCGGCTGGGCATTCCGGTGGTGGCGGTGGTGGACACCAACTGCGACCCGGACAACATCGACTATGTGATTCCCGGCAACGACGACGCCATTCGGGCCATTCGCCTTATGGCTTCCCGCATCGCGGATGCCTGCATCGACGGCAGAAAGCGGTTTGAAGAGAAGAAACAGGCCATTGAAGACAAGGCCGAGGCCGGGACCGAGGAAAAGCCCCAGGCAGCACCGGCGGCAGCGGCGGCTGCCGGGGATCGAAAGCCCGTGGAACGGGAGGTGATCTCCGACGGCACCGACGGCCCCATTGTGGAACGGATTCGAAAGACCTTCACCTCGGCGGCGGATTATCAGGAGCCGGAAGAAGACGTCGACGAGGAGAACAACGAAGCATAATCAGGCGGCATGACAATATAAAGGAGTTTGTGGCTATGGGTACAATCAGCGCGAGTCTGGTAAAAGAGCTCCGGGAAAAAACCGGGGCCGGCATGATGGATTGCAAGGAGGCCCTTACGGCCTGTGACGGTGATATCGAGAAGGCGGTGGATTTTCTGCGGCAGAAGGGCCTGGCCAAGGCGGCCAAGCGCTCCGGCCGGGAGACCTCCGAGGGAATTGTCGAGTCTTACATTCACATGGGCGGCAAGATCGGCGTGATGGTGGAGGTGAACTGCGAGTCCGATTTCGTGGCAAAGACCGATGACTTCAAGGAGTTTGCCCGCAACGTGGCCATGCAGATCGCGGCCACCAACCCGGCGGGCATCACGCCTGAAGACGTGCCGGCCGACCTGCTTGAGCGCGAGCGCCAGGTTTACCGGGCCCAGGTGCTGGAGATGGGCAAGCCCGAGAACATGGTGGACAAGATCGTGGACGGCAAGATCAAGAAGTTCTTCAAGGAATCCTGCCTGATAGAGCAGCAGTACGTGAAAAACCCGGACATCACCATCGGGGACTACTTAAACGAAACGGTGGCAAAAATCGGCGAAAGCATCCGCATCAAGCGGTTTGCGCGCTTTGCCCTGGGAGAATAGGTCGTGACACCTCGGTATAAACGCGTACTGCTGAAACTCAGCGGCGAGGCCCTGATGGGAGACCAGACCATGGGCATCAGCCCGGACGTGCTTCAGTACGTGGCCGAGGAGATCGAGTCCATCTGCCGAATGGGGGTCCAGCTGGCCGTTGTGGTGGGCGGCGGCAATATCTTTCGGGGTGTGGCCGCCAGCTCCTACGGCATGGACCGTACCTCCGCCGATCACATGGGCATGCTGGCCACGGTGATCAACAGCATTGCCCTGCAGGACGCCATTGAAAAGCGGGGTATCGCCACCCGGGTGCAGTCCGCCATCGAGGTGCATGCCGTGGCCGAGCCGTATATCCTGCGCAGGGCACTGCGCCACCTGGAAAAGGGACGGGTGGTGATTTTTGCCGCAGGCACCGGCAACCCCTATTTCACCACCGACACCGCCGCCGTTCTGCGGGCCGAGGAGATTCACGCGGAACTGCTGCTCAAGGCCACCAAGGTCAACGGCCTGTATGATGCGGACCCGGTGAAAAACAGCGGCGCCCGGTTTATCCAGCGGATTACCTACATGGAGGTTATCCAGCGGCAGCTGGCGGTGATGGATGCCACGGCCATCACCCTGGCCATGGACAACCATCTGCCCCTGGTGGTGTTCTCCATGCGGGACAAGGGGAATGCCCGGCGCATCATCTGCGGTGACAACCCGGGCACCTATATCGGCGACGATGCTTCAGCGGACCAATCAATCTGAACAGACGGCGGCCCGGCTGCCGCCGCGATGAGGAAAAGGCCATGTTGGAACTGGTTTACGAAGAGATCGAAGAAAAGATGGGCAAGACCCTGGAGGTGTTCAAAAACGACCTGAAAAAGGTTCGCACCGGCCGTGCCTCCCTGGCCCTTCTGGACGGCATCGTGGTGGATTACTACGGTATCCCCACCCCCCTGAACCAGCTGGCTTCCCTGTCGGTGCCCGAAAGCCGGCTGATCGTTATTCAGCCATGGGACGCGACCGCCATCAAGGATGTGGAAAAGGCGATTCTTCAGGCCAATATCGACCTGACCCCCAGCAATGACGGCAAGGTGATCCGTCTCTCCATTCCACCGTTGACCGAGGACCGGCGAAAAGAAATCGCCAAGCGGGTCAACCAGATGGCCGAAGAGCACAAGGTGGCCATGCGCAACATCCGGCGGGACGCCAATGAGACCTTGAAGCAGATGAAAAAGGACGGCGATATCTCCGAGGACGAATCCTTTGCCGGCAAGGACAAGGTGCAGAAGATCACCGACGGATATATCGAACAGATCGACGAGGTTTTTAAGGCCAAAGAGAAGGAAATCCTTGAACTCTGATGCCCCGCTGCCCGACCTTGCGGTACTGGATGCCGCCAGGCTGCCCCGGCACATCGCCATCATCATGGACGGCAACGGCCGGTGGGCCAAACAACGTTCCCTTGAACGGCTGGAGGGCCATCGCCGGGGGGTTCAGGTCATTGAGGCCATTGTCACCGCCTGCACCGAGATCGGTGTTTCCCATCTGACCCTTTACGCCTTTTCCACGGAAAACTGGCAGCGGCCCGCTCCCGAGGTGGAGGGCATCATGGCCCTGCTGGAGATGTTTCTGGCCGCCAAGCAGCAGGAGTTGAAAGACAACGGGGTCCGGCTGAACGTGGTGGGCGAGATCGA
>JAXHVI010000161.1:0-3821 GCA_034189195.1 Thermodesulfobacteriota bacterium
CCCGGTATCTTGAGTTTTCTGTTATTGACAGGCTGATTCCCTTTTTGCACTGGATGGTGCCGGTTTATGTAAGCTACCTGGCCTATGTGTTTTTCTTTATTTACCGGTGCAAAGACGATCAAGACCTGACCCGGATCTTTTTGCTCTCCCACTTTCAGCTGGTTTTCTGCGCCCTGTTTTTCGTGTTTTTCCCGGTGGCCTTTCCCGTGGACCTGTTTTACGGGCAGCACAGCGGCATGGATATTTTTGCCGCGTTCTGGCGCTGGTTTGACGCGCCTGCCAACTGTTTTCCCAGCCTGCACGCGGCCAACAGCCTGCTGGTTATCTACCTGGTGTCAAAAAGTCCGGTGTGGACGGGATGGGCCAGACGGGCCATGATGGTCTGGGGGGTGGTGGTGGTTTTTTCCACAATGGCCTGCAAGCAGCACTATGCCATTGATATTGCGGCGGGCTTTGGCGTATTTGTCTTTACCCTGCTGATAGAGCCCTATGTGGAGCGGTATGTTCAGCGGGCATCTGATGCGTCTACTCACTGATGATGCCGGGCACCATGCCGGTCTGGCCCCCTTCAAAAAAGCGCCAGTACCAGTCTTTAAAATAGGCGGTTTCGGTGTCATTGGCCGCGGCCCCGGGTTCGGCGCTGATGCCCAGGGTGTGAAGGCCGATCTCCGGAATGTATTCGACCGCCGGATCAGCGTCAAAGTTGTATTCATTATAGTAAGCGGGCTCGCCATCATGAGGGGGGTACTCTTTCACGGTCAGAAAAGTGGCCGAGTATATGTGGGTGTTGTCCCCTTCCAGGTCTTTGCCTTTTTCCACCAGCTTGATGTCGGTGTTGCCGCCGCATCCTGATCCGCCATAGGGGTTGGGCACCAGTTTGCTGGTGTAGCCGCCTTCGGTGGGAAAGTTCGGCTCATTGGTGTTCTGAATGCCCAGTCCGTCCCACACCGCCTGGGTAAAATAGCCCGGGTCATTGAGCCATTTTACCGGATAGGCCAGATAGTTGTCCGCGGTGGATGCCGGGTAGGCGGTGCGGTGGCCGTCCTTGCGGCTGTTTCCGGCCTGGGCCGTGGTGCCGGCGGCGGTGTCGGATCCGAAAAAGGCGGATACCGCGTTGACCCGCTCCACACCGCCGGTGCCGGTCTCGATGTTGCAGTCCAGGTCCCCTTCCATCTCAAATATCTGCAGCCCCACGGTGGTCCACTCCTTTAAATAGAGCCGGTAGTTCAGGTCCCGCTTGTCCGCGGAGCTGGTGCTGCCGGGAAACACAATATAGGCGGCATTGGCAACGGGTTTTGGCCCGCCGGCGTCAAAGGCCGTGGCCGGATCCATGATCGTCAGCGCGCCGGGCAGGCCCAGCACCTCCACCCCGTCGATGGTGTAAGTTTTGAACAGGCCATAGGGATCGGTGAGTTTCCAGGCGGTTTCGGTGCGTTCTGCTGTGTGGCCGGTTACAGGGCCGTCATACCATCCAGCCGGGGGGATGGTCGTTCCGGAGTAGGTAACTTTAAGAGAAGAAATTCTGTCCCTCCAGAGCCAACCTAAATCTGGATCATTGGAAGTACGGATTGTTGAAGAACCCTCGAAGTTGTCGTGTTCATAAAGTCTTGCACTAAAATCTGACAGAACACGGATTGACTCCACATCGTCATTAAGCATCCCCCGTTCCTGGCATTGAGAGAGTGTGTAGTTCCCCACAGGGAAACCGGCTTCCCGTCCCTCGTAGCCAGTGTCGCCATAGACCCGGACGCCAGATGGATAATAATAAATAGTTCGTTTTTCCGCCGTCACCAGGGGCATATAGGACAGCCATTCAAAGGGGGAGTAGCCTTCAGGCACGTTGCCGCCGCAGCCGGTGCTCAGGGGGCTGCCGTCGGCATTGGTGCTCTGGTCCTTCTGCCAGAAGATCAGGTAGGGAATGCCGTCCAGCGGTCGATCGTCGTTCCAGGTGGTGGGGTTGAAACTCGATTCATCGCAGTGCGTGGTATAGGTAAAAGCGCTGTTGCTCCCATGGTCGGCAAACAGGTTGTCGGAAATATCGTCATCCTCGCTTTTCCACGTGGTCTGCCCGCATCCGCTGTCCGTGCTGTGCTGGGTAATGCCGGTAATGCCCCGCATGAAAGACATGCCGTAGTAGGTCGCCTGGCCGGGGTGGGGGCCGACCTGGCGCAGCCGGAAGGCGATGCCCGGCATGTAGCAGCCCGGATGGTTGACAAGATCGGGGGCCAGGTCGTCTTCTGCTTCCGTGAACTTGACCTTTACCTGGGTTTCATAGGAGAGCCGCTTGTCGGACCGGAGCCAGAGCTCCTTTAAAAAGTCGCTGCCCCCGGTCATGTCGGAAAATTCCCAATCCTGGGCCGCCACGCTCTCCTGCTGAAGGGTGGGGTTGTCGCTTTCAATAAAGGAGTAGGTGCTGTCCGTGGAGGTTACCTTCAGGGCGTTGTCTTCAAGGGTGTGGGTGCCCAGCCGCGATTCGGCGGACTGCTCCCCCGGCGTGGCGTTGGCGATCATGCGCATGATCTCCACCGTGTCCAGGGGCTGGTTTAACGTCAACTGAACAGCGGTCTCCTGGCTGGTGTTCCGGGCCACCACGCCCCGGGAGGTGATGGACGCGTACCGTCCCAGCACCACCGGCGTATCGGCGGCGATATTCACCCCGCCGTCGGGCAGGGGTTCCTTACCCGGCACGTTGCGCAGGCCCTGCAACGTGGTGCCGTTGAGCCGGTCGTAGACCAGGTCGATCCGGTCGTCATAACTGCCGTCGCTGTCCGCGTCGGCCATCAGGGAGACCACGCCCCGGGCCTCCGGAAAGAATGCGGCAAATCCATCCAGGCTGATTTGGGAGGCGGTGGGGGCTTCTCCCAGGTTGGAGACCCTGACATTGGAGACGGCCGCGCTGGTTGCCGCCACAGGCAGGACATATTCGTCCGGATCCACGCTTCCGGCAAGGCCGCCGGTCACGGCATAGGTGATGGTGCCGGCTCCGGTATTGATGGCCGACACCGTGACATTGACCACGGTCCGGTCACCGATGCCGGTGTCGTAAACTTCCATGCGGCCGATAAGTCCGCCGCCGACGGTTATCTGGGCAATTTTGCCCGGGAACCCGTCGCCAAGGGCGAGAAGCGTGGTACCCGGGGCACCGTTGTCCGGGTCAAAGAAAAAACATCGGGCCCCCAGGTCAAACGCCTCGTCCGTGGACACGAAAAAAACACCGTCATCTTCGGTAGATGAGAGAGCACTGATAAAACCGGCGCTGTTGTCCTGGTTGGCCATGAACTGGCTGACAGCGTACCGCAGGCCGGATTCGGCCAGATAGTAAGCTTTTTCACCAAAAGCGCTGTGAACATTGCCGTGCTGGGAGGTGTTGAGTATGGATACGGCCCCGGCCCCCAGCAGGGCCACCACCGTGATGGTGATCACCAGGCTCAGCAGAATGCTGCCGGCCGTACGGAACCGGCGGGACAGGGGTGTCCGTGCCGTGGCGTTGCGCAGCAGCACAAAGGTAAACAGGCGGGCGAAAATCCAGGCGGCTGCGGCCAGGGCCAGAAGCCCTGCCGGAAAAAAGGTCCGGAAGAAGAGCAGGGCCACCACCGGCGCGGCCAGCCATTTCAGGAAGGGTATGGCGCCGGGATGGGCCGCAAGCCAGGGCGTGACCGCCGAACCGGTCAAATAGTAGGCGGAAGTGATTTTTTTGCCGGCAAGGGGAATGGCGGCAAGCCCGTTGTCCCTGAAGCCCCGGAACAGGGACCAGAGGACCGGGCTGTCCGGATAGAGGGTCTCCAGCAGGCAGATGCCCTGGGCGGAGGTGCTGCCGGCGC
>JAXHVI010000162.1:0-7059 GCA_034189195.1 Thermodesulfobacteriota bacterium
CAATGGCGATAACCATACCGGTCATCGACAGCATGGACATGGCCGCCATGGCGATGCCGTAAAGACCGCCCAGTGTAGAGGCAACGTAAATGGCGATACAGATGGCGATCACCGGCAGGGCAGTGGACTGCATGCTCACGGCCAGACCGGCGATGATGTTGGTGCCGTGGCCGGTTGTGGAGGCTTCGGCAATGTCTTTTACCGGCTGGTACTTGCCGGTGTAGTACTCGGTGATGATAACAATGACAACAGTCAGGATGATGCCGATCAATGAACAGTAGTAGATGTTCATGGCGTCCATGCCCTCAACGCCGGTGAGCATTTTCTTGGCCACAAAGTAGAAGGCCACGGCGGAAATGGCGGCCGCGCCGAACATGCCTTTGTACAGGGCGCCCATGATGTAATCGCTGCCTTCACGAAGCCGAACAAAGAAAATAGCAATGATGGAGGCGATGATGGACACCGCGCCGAGCACCAGCGGGAAGTTGATGGCAATGGACTGAACCTCGGGGCCGTTGGCCTTGAAGAAAAGCGCGCCCAGCAGCATGGCTGCCACGGCGGTGACGGCATAGGTCTCAAAAAGGTCGGCTGCCATGCCGGCGCAGTCGCCCACGTTGTCGCCCACGTTATCGGCGATGGTGGCCGGGTTCCGGGGGTCGTCCTCTGGGATACCGGCTTCCACCTTGCCCACCAGGTCCGCGCCCACGTCGGCGCCCTTGGTGAAGATACCGCCGCCCAGACGGGCGAAGATCGAGATCAGGCTGCCGCCGAAGCCCAGAGCAACCAGCGGAATAACCGCGTTAACACCGACGAGCCCCTTGGAGAGCAGGAAGGTGTAGTAACCGGCGACCGCGGTCAGGGCCAGGCCGGCAACGATCATGCCGGTCACGGAACCGCCCCTGAAGGCCATGGCAAGGCCCTTGGAAAGGCCGCCCCTGGCTGCTTCAGCGGTACGAACATTGGCGATAACCGAAACGCGCATGCCGATGTAACCCGCGAAGAAAGACGCGATGGCGCCAACGGCAAAGCCGATGGCGGTCAGAGAGCCCATGGTGACCCAGATGATGGCGCAGATGATGATGCCGGTGATTCCCATGCTTTTGGCCTGGCGGTTCAGGTAGGCGATGGCGCCTTCCTTGACCGCGTCGGCGATTTGGTTCATTCTCTCGTTGCCGGCGGGAGCGCTCTTGACGATGCCCGCCATGATCAGAGAGTAGATGATGCCCACCACTCCGATCAGGGTGCAGAGTAATGGCAGATTGCCTGTTAAAGCCTCCATTTTTCCTCCTTGTTTGTTTTAGTTGCTGGTTTATATTTCTCTACAAAAATACCTGTTGTTACCGTGCGCCATGAAGCCTGTTCATGGCGGCTGCGGCGCCCTCTTTCAGGATCGCCGTAACGGTTTCCCCGGCCTGCTGTATCAGCGTGTCCAGGTGTTCCAGCTCTTCTGCTGAAAATCGTCCCAGCACATGGCCGACAACCCCCTTCCGGGCGCCGGGGTGGTCGATACCGATGCGGACACGGACAAAGTCATCCGTGCCAAAGGTATCGATGATCGATTTGATGCCGTTGTGTCCGCCGTGACCTCCTTTCGTTTTTATTTTTAATTTTCCAAAAGCAAGATCGATGTCGTCGTGTATGATCAACATTTGCCTGCTTGATATTTTTAAATATTGTGCCATCCGGAAAAGCGGCGGCCCGCTGTTGTTCATGAACGCCTGGGGTTTTACCGCCACCACCGGTTGTCCCTCGATTTTTCCTGTGCCGTACAGGCACCCGCTTTTTGTTCTCTCCATGGCAAAAGAAAACCGTTCGGCCAGCCGGTCAATCACCATGAACCCGATGTTGTGCCGGGTGCGGGCGTAATCGTTTCCCGGGTTGCCGAGCCCCGCCAGCAGATAGGGTTCCGTTGCATACATGCATCACTGAATAGAAAAAACCGCATTGACAGGCTTTGGTTTATTCGTCGTCGCCTTTTTCTGTTTTCGCGGCCTCGGCTCCTTCTTCCAGGGCCTCTTCTTCCCCTTCGGCAGCCTTTTCCTTGGTGGGCGCGGCCACGGCGATGACCGTGAAGTTGACCTCATGCACCAGTTCGACCCCCTCCGGGGCTTCGATATCGGCCACGTGAACCGAATCCCCGATCTCAAGAGCACTGATGTCGATGGTAATGGATTCCGGAATAAGTCCCGGCAGACAGCGCACTTCCAGTTCTCTTCGAATCAGCTGAAGCACGCCCCCCTCTTTTTCGCCCTTGCACACACCCGTTGTGGCAACCGGGACATGCGTGGTGATTTTCTTGGTCAGATCCACTTCGTGAAAATCGGCGTGAATCAGTTTCAGGGAGACCGGGTGTTGCTGGAGCTCCTTGAGCATGACGGTTTTTGACGCGGCCCCGCCGTCAATGACGAGGGAGAGGAGGGCCTGCTGACCGGCGTCCCTGAGCAGAAGGCGAAAAGTGTGATCGTCCACTGCAAGGGGAAGCGGTTCGTTTTTATGACCATACACTATTGCGGGAACAAACCCCTGGCGCCGCAGCGCCTTGGGGGTGGGTCCACCCGCCATCTGACGTGTTTTGACTTGCAGTTCCTTTAATTCCATGTTTCAAAAATCCTTTGTTTCTTTATATTTTTGGTAAGCGCAATGGACGGGGCTATACAAAAAGAGAGGTGACCGAATCGCCCCTGTAGCTTCGTATCATGGCCTCTCCCACCAGGTCGGCGATGGAGAGGACCTCTATTTTATTGCACTGTTTCGCATTTTCATTCAGCGGCACCGTGTCGGTGACGATAATCTGTTTGAGTCTGGAGCCGGTGATGCGGTCGACCGCCGGGCCGGACAGCACCGGATGCACGCAGCAGGCATTCACTTCCCTGGCGCCCTTGGCGTCCAGGGCCGCCGCCGCCTCGGTCAGAGTGCCGGCGGTGTCCACCATGTCGTCTAAGATAATGGCGATTTTATCCTTTACGTCACCGATGACCGCCATGGCCTGGGCCTGGTTGGGAGCGGAGCGGCGCTTGTCCACAATGGCCAGTTCCGCGTCCAGGCGTTTGGCAAAGGCCCGTGCCCGCTCCACACCGCCGGCGTCGGGAGAGACAATCACCAGGTTGTCGGTGGGAAAGTGTTTTTTAATGTGGGTGATCAGCACCGGGGCGGCAAACAGGTTGTCTACCGGCACATTGAAAAAGCCCTGAATCTGTCCGGCATGCAGGTCCAGGGTGATGATCTTGTTGGCACCGGACTGGGTGAGCAGGTCAGCCACCAGTTTGGCGCTGATCGGCACCCGGGGCGCCACCTTCTTGTCCTGGCGGGCATACCCGTAATAGGGGATCACCGCGGTGATCTTGCTGACCGAGGAGCGTTTGAGCGCATCAAGCATCAGCAGCAGTTCCACCAGGTTATCGTTGACCGGCGCGCAGGTGGACTGGATCAGAAACACGTCCTTGCGCCGGACGTTCTCGTTGATTTCGATCTGGACTTCGCCGTCGCTGAACCGGGATACCTTGGCCTTTCCCAGGGGCCGCCCCAGGTAGGCGCAGATTTTTTTCGCCAGCCCGGGATTGGCGTTTCCCGAAAAAATTTTAAAATCGTTGTTCTGTTCCTTCAATGGCCTGTCCTTATCTCTTTTTTCCGGCACCGTATCCGGTGGCTGGGGCGGGAGGATTCGAACCTCCGAATGCAGGAATCAAAATCCTGTGTCTTTACCGCTTGACGACGCCCCAGTGCAAAGGCTCCATTTTTCGGTCAAGCCGTATGTCCAGCCGTCAGTAATGTCGCGCAAAACAGCCGTTCTCCCGTCTGCCGGGGAATTGCCGCACAGGCCTGTTTTGCCGCTGTCTGGTTCTCAAAAACGCCGAACACGGAAGGGCCGCTGCCGGACATCAGAACACCCAGTGCGCCGGCGGCCGCCAGTCTTTTCTTGGCGGCCCCTATCTCCGGATACCGCTCCAGGGTAACCGTTTCCAGATCGTTTTCAAGGTGTTTTGCAAACTCAAAAGGCGTCTGTTCTGTAAAAGAATGAATCGTAGAAATTTTTTTATTATTTGTCAATGTTAAATTGAAACTTTTGTAGATGTCGCCGGTGGAAACAGGAATGTCCGGATGGATCACCACCACCGGCAGAGCAGGCAGGAGAGGGTAGTGGACAAGGCGGTTTCCGATGCCGGTGGCAAGGGCCGGCCGGCCGAAGATGAAAAACGGCACATCCGCGCCCAGAAGGGCCCCCAGCTCCAGAAGGCGATCCATGGAGAACGGCCGCCCGAACCGGTTGTTGAGCCACACCAGGACCGTTGCGGCGTTGCTGCTGCCGCCGCCCAGGCCGGCGGCCACCGGAATGTGCTTGACAAGGAGGATGGAGACCCCGGCCTGAATGCCGGTATGTTCAAAAAAGAGGGTTGCGGCCCGGTGGGCCAGGTTGGAGGCACCGGAAGGGATTGCTGAATGGCCGCACCGGACCGAAACGCCGCTGCCGGTGAGTTCGAATGTCAGCTCGTCAAACAGGCTGATGCCGCACATCAGGGTAAAAAGATCGTGATACCCGTCGGGCCGCTTGCCGGTGACGTGCAAAAACAGGTTGATTTTGGCAGGGGACAGCACCTTCATGACGAAACCCCTGGTTACCATAAAACGGCAGGCGCTGATATCGGGAGATATCAAGCGCCTGCCCACATTATCCGGTGTTGTCGCCCGCTACCCCGGATGTTTTATGCAAGATCCGGGCTACCGGGTGGTTTTTATCACCATGAACATGCCGTTGGATTTTCGAATCAGGATCAGCAGGGGGTCTCCCTCCTTGATGCCTTTCAGGACGGCTTCAAAGTCGGCCGTGTTCTGAATGCGCCGCCGGTTGATCTCCCGAATCACATCCCCCGGCTGAATGCCGGCCCGGTCGCCCTTTCCACCGGGTGTCACTTCAGACACGTACACGCCCTCGGTGCTGTTCAGGTTCAGTTTTCTGGCCACATCTTCAGTGATGTCGGACACTTCCAGGTCCAGGGCGCTCTGGGTGCCGCCATCTGATTTGCCCGCCACTCGGGTGTCGTCCCGCTCCGTGATCTTGACGGTTACGGTCTTTTTCTTTCCGTCCCGCAGCAGCATTATCTTGATGGTTTCTCCCACGGGCAGGCCGGCGATCATGGCGGAAAGATCCCGGCTGTCTTTAATCTCTTTACCGTTGACCTCAAGAATGATGTCCTGGGTCTTGATGCCGGCCTTGTCCGCCGGATCCCCGGGAAAGACCTCGGTGACCAGCGCCCCCTTGCCGCTTTCCAGGTTGTAGTACTCGGCCATCTCTTTGCTCACCGGTTGAATGCCCACCCCCAGCCAGCCACGAATCACATGGCCCCTGGTCTCCAGCTGTTCGAGAATATTTCTGGCAAGGTTGGCGGGAATGGCAAACCCGATGCCCTGGCCGCTGGCAATGATAGCGGTGTTAATGCCCACCACCTCGCCGGCCAGGTTGACCAGGGGGCCGCCGCTGTTACCGGGGTTGATGGAAGCGTCGGTTTGAATAAAATCATCATAAGGCCCGGCCCCGATCACCCGGCCCTTGGCGCTGACGATGCCCGCGGTGACGGTCTGTTCAAGGCCGAAGGGGCTGCCGATGGCCACCACCCACTCTCCCACCTTCAGGTCGTCCGAATCGCCCAGATCCAGGCTGGGAAGAGAGCGCCCGGCCTCGATTTCCAGCAGGGCCAGGTCGGTGTTGGCGTCGGTGCCCACCACCTTGGCGTCAAACTCATCACCGTTTTTGAGCTTGACGATGATTTTATCCGCGTTTTCCACCACGTGGTTGTTGGTGACGATCAGCCCCCGTGAATCAATGATAAAACCGGAGCCCAGGCTGCGCTGCTTGAACTGCCGGCCGTGGGGGGCATTGAAAAACCGCTCGAAAAAATCGTTAAACGGGTCGTTTTCCCCAAAGGGGGAATTAAAAAAGTGGCGGTACATGCGGTCGCTCTGGGCCGTTGTGGTTTCGGTGCGAATGTTGACCACGGCCGGACCGATGGCGTCGGCCAGTTCGCTGAACGATTCGGGAATCAGGGCCGGTTGCTTTTGAATCACGGCCAGGGCCGTCGTGTTCATGGTAAAAAACAGGGCAAGCAGGACAAGGGCCATTCCGGCGCCCGTCACGCACCGCCTGGTGATTGTCGCGGGGAGAGTGGCGTAGTGTTTCATTTGCTGTCCTTCTCCTTTACGTAAAGAATTCGCAGGTCGCGAAGTGCCGTTTCCAGCAGCCTCTTTTCTTCATCGGTCAGGTTGCCGGCGGTTTTTTCCTTTAACATGCCGATAATGTCGATGGTCTGCTTGGCCACGGCCAGGTTTTTCTCTGTTTTGCCGGACACGGGGTCGGCAATGGCGCCCAGGTGTACCAGGGCCGATGAGTTGAGGGAAAAGACAAAGGTGGAAAAGTTGATGGCCGGCAGCCGGCTTTCCGTTTTTCGGGAGTTGTTCCTGTCGTCTTCCTTGAGAATAAAGTCCTGGGATTCTGCAGCGCTCATGGGGCTCACTCCTCGTTGTATGCGGTCATGTAACCGGCACGGGCAGTGCCTGCGGGTATTGATCCACGGGCCGTGCGCACCGACCGTGGGCGGTATATCGGGATAAATGTAAGACCGGTTTGCTATTCGTCAAGCTCAAAAACCGTCACATCCTTGACCAGGGGAAGCTCTTTTAGGGCCGCCAGGGCATCATCTGGAATGCGCGATCCGGTTCTCAGAAAGATGATGTTACGCAGGTTGTCGCCCTTCTGGCCCACCTGCATACGCTCGATGTTGACGCCGAAGTCGCCCAGGGTGGTGCCGATGCTGCCGATGGCGCCGGGCTTGTCCAGGTTGTGAATGATGGCGAAAAAACCTTTTGTGGGAATCATCTCCAGCCGGAAATCGTTGATCCGCACCACCCGGGCCTCATTTTTGCCGAAGATGGTGCCGGCCACGGTATGGGTGCCGGCGCCGGAGGTGACGCTGATGGTGATCAGGCTGGTGTAGTCGATGGGAAGGGTCTCGCTGCGGGTGGTGATGGCAATGCCCATCTCTCCGGCCAGGGAAGCGGCGTTTACCG
>JAXHVI010000163.1:0-6789 GCA_034189195.1 Thermodesulfobacteriota bacterium
CGGCCTAACGCCTGGGGCCTGTATGACATGCACGGCAATGTGTGGGAGTGGTGTTCGGACTGGTATGGGGATTATCCTTCGGGTAGCGTGACCGATCCTGAAGGCCCGTCATCCGGCTCGCTCCGCGTGCTTCGCGGCGGCGGTTGGTCCGTCTTCGCGCTGTTCTGCCGGTCGGCCTCTCGCTGCGGGGACGTACCGGACGATCGGAGCGGCATCCTGGGCTTCCGGCTGGTTTGCCTCTCAGGCCGGTAGCAGCGGAGTTGTGCCGGGCGGCTGCGGCCGGCGGAGCCGGCCAAAAGCGTGCCGCCCGGCGACAACGGAGCTGCGGGATTTTTAAAATGGGGTCCAGGGGGCGCAAGCCCCCTGGCCGCTGCAAAAAAAAATTGATGTGACCATACAATATAAAATATTCACCGTTCCCACTATATGCCCGGAAGTTGCAGAAGATGAATTGAATCGTTTTCTGCGGTCGGTGCGGCTGGTGGCGGTACATAAGGACTTTGTCAACAACGGCGAAGGGTCCTGCTGGACCTTTGCCGTTGAATATTTGACCGGAGTCGGCGAATCCGCAAAGGCCAATGACCCCGGCATTTCCAAACGGGTGGACTACAAGGAGGCGCTGTCCCCGGCTGATTTCGCGGTTTTTGCAAAGCTGCGCGACTGGCGCAAGGAGGCGGCGGCGCAGGAGGGCGTGCCGGTGTACACGGTTTTTACCAACGAGCAACTGGCACGGATGTCGGAAAACAAGGTAAGAACAGTGGCCGACCTGAAAAAAATTGACGGTGTGGGCGAGGCGCGGATAAAAAAATACGGCCCGGCCGTGCTGGAAGTGCTGCGGCCCAGCGGAACGGGTGACACGGCCGCTGATGGCGAAGAAAAATCAGAAGAATGAAGCGCGCCACCGGCCTGTATGATCGCATCTCCGAATACGGTAACCTTTGCTCTGCTTTTTGCAAGGCGGCCCGGGGCAAGCAGGCGAAAAAAGAGATTATTGATTTCCGGAAAAATCTTTCTGATAACCTGCGGTATCTTCAGCAGCAGCTGAAAACCGGCCGGTTTGACATCGGCCATTACTACTTTTTTTCTATACGCGATCCCAAGCCTCGCCGCATCTGCGCGGCGTCGTTTCCGGAACGGGTGCTGCACCATGCCGTCATGAATATCTGCGAACCGAACCTGGAATCTTACGCCGTATCCGTTTCCTTTGCATGCCGAAAAGGCAAGGGTCTGCACCGGGCGGTAAAGACGGCGCAAAAGATGATCCGTATTTATCCCTGGTATCTGAAGCTGGACATTCGTAAATATTTTGATTCCATAGATCATGACATTCTGCTGTCCATGCTCAATCGCCGGTTCAAGGAGCGCCGTCTTCTGGACTTGCTTGAGGCGGTCTTGCGGACTTATCACACGGCTCCGGGAAAAGGCATGCCGGTGGGCAACCTGATCTCCCAGCACCTGGCCAATTTTTACCTGGGCCGGCTTGACCACTGGATCAAGGAGACCTGCCGGGTAAAAGGGTATTTACGTTATATGGATGACTTTTTGATTTTTGGGCACACCCGGAACGATTTAAAAATGCTGTTGGCCGATATTCAGGTTTTTCTGGATCGGCAGTTGTGCCTGCGCCTGAAAGACAATATTCAGTTAAACCAGTGCGGCCGGGGCATCCCTTTTTTAGGGTTCCGGGTTTTTCCGGACCAGGTGCGGCTTGGCCCGGCGGCCCGGCGGCGGTTTGCGCGGAAATTCCAACGGTATGAAAAAAATGTGGTGCGTGGCGACTGGACGGAAGATACGCTTGTCTCTCACATGGAGCCACTGATTGCTTTTACCGGCCTGGCGAACGCGGCCGGATTCAGAAACAGGGTGATCAGCAGATATGGGGTGGTGTCCTGAGGCTCGAACCGCGTGAATCGCGGCGGCGGTTGGAACAACAACGCGCAGAACTGCCGGTCGGCCAATCGCAACAGGAACGAACCGGACAATCGGAACAACAACCTGGGCTTCCGGCTGGTTTGCCTCTCAGTACGACGGACGGGAGCGGATGCCCCTTCCGCCGGCCCGGACACTGCCCCGTCCCCGTCTTTTTATATGGGCGGGGCGAACACCGAAACATCATGCCGGGGCTTGTAATCCGCGCCGGACAGCCGGATGAACGTCCCGTCATGATGGCCGGTTATTCACGGGCAAGCTTCGCCTGGCCCGTGGCACCCGGCGACGCTTTGAACTTTTTATTTTGCCGTCTTGTTTCCGACTTTACAATGGCATCAAAAAAATCGGGGTAAGCTTGCAAAGAAAAATTGGCAGTGGTATTATCCATGCAAATTGATGACAGGAGTATTAAATATGCATGGTTATATTCCAAGGCTTGTTGAAGCGGATATTCACCGGTCCCTTGCCCGGTCCCCGGCCGTGGCTGTTCTCGGCCCCCGGCAATGCGGGAAATCCACCACCGCCCGGCAGTTGCTTGATCCGGCCACATCGATCTATCTGGATTTGCAGAACCGGGTGGACAGGAACAAGCTTTCTGAGCCGGAACTGTTTTTTGACCAATACCGGGACAAACGGATATGTCTGGATGAGATTCATCTGCTGCCGGAATTTTTTTCCGTGCTGCGCTCGGAGATCGACAAGGATCGGCGGCCGGGCCGTTTTCTGATTTTAGGGTCGGCGTCCCGGGACCTGATCCGGCAGTCAACCGAGTCCCTGGCCGGGCGGATCGCTTATCATGGCCTGACGCCCTTTCTGCTGGCGGAAACGACCGGCAAATTGTCGTGGGCGGACCTGTGGCTTCGGGGCGGATTCCCGGAAAGCGCCCTGGCCCATGACGCTCAGGCCGGTTTTGAATGGCGCCTGGATTTTATCCGCACGTTCATGGAGCGTGACATCCCGGCCCTGGGGTTTAATATTCCGGTGCCGGTGATCGAACGGCTGTGGCTGCTTCTGGCCCACTGCCACGGCCAGACCGTCAACTACCAGAAACTGGCGGCGTCGGCGGACCTGGCCGTGCCGACCTTAAAAAAGTACCTGGCCCTGCTGGAACAGACCTATATGATCCGGCTGCTGCCCCCGTTTGCCGCCAATCTTAAAAAACGGCTGATCAAGTCGCCCAAGGTGTTTCTGACCGACAGCGGCATTCTTCACGCGCTGCTGGATATCGAGTCCCATGATTACCTGCTGGCCAACCCAACGGCCGGTGCCTCCTGGGAAGGGTTTGTGATTGAGAATCTCATTGCCCTGCATCCCCGCTGGCGGCCGTCGTTTTTACGCACCTCCAACGGCGCTGAAATCGACCTGGTGCTGGAGCGGGCCGGGCGATGCCATGCTTTTGAATGCAAGCTCTCCAAGGCTCCGCAACCCTCCCGGGGCTTTTACGAGCTGGTGGACGGCCTGAAACCCGAAACCGCCTGCGTGGTGGCACCGGTGGATGAGCCGTTTGAAATAAAAAAAGGCATCCGGGTCTGTTCTCTCCTGCATTTGATTAAGGAGGGGGAAAAATTGGACGTGGGATAAACACGTTCACGAGCACGAGCACGAGCACGAGCGCGTTCACGAGCACGTTCACGAGCACGAGCACAATTAAGAGTAAGAGTAAGAGCAGGATTTATATGGACACCCAGGCAACGACAGATAAAGAACACGAGCGGCCCGAAGACCGGCTGGCGGAAAAACTGGCCGGGGCCTCCGGACAGCCCGGGGTCTATCTGATGAAGGACCGGACCGGCGCCATCATCTACGTGGGCAAGGCATTCAACCTGAAAAAGCGGCTGGCTTCCTATTTTGTCAAAAAAGAACGGCTCGACCTCAAGACAGGGCTGCTGATGGAGCGTGTGGCCGACTTTGACACCATTGTCACGACCACGGAAAACGAGGCCCTGATTCTGGAAGCATCCCTGATCCGGCGTCACAAGCCCCGGTACAACGTGCTGCTAAAGGACGACAAGCGGTACCCGTCGCTTCGCATCGATCCCCGGCAGCCCTATCCGGCCCTGGAGATCGTGCGCAAGACCCGGCCCGACGGGGCCGTTTACTTCGGCCCCTTTTCATCGTCCCGGGCCGTGCGCGAAACCCTGAAGGTGGTGGATAAAACCTTTCGGCTGCGCAAGTGCCGGGGCAAGGTGTTTAAAAAAAGGACGCGGCCCTGCATTAATTTTCAGATGGGGCTCTGTCTGGGGCCCTGTTTTTACGACGTGCCGGAAAGTGATTATGCCGAGGCCATTCGTGAAACCTCGCTTTTTCTCAAAGGCCGCACATCGGAACTGGTGACGGAGATGCGGGGCCGGATGAAACAGGCCGCGGAAAACCAGGAATTTGAAAAGGCGGCCCTGCTGCGGGACCGGCTCTTTGCCATTGAAAAGGTGATTGAAAAACAGGTGGTGGCGACCCCTGATTTCGCGGACCGGGACGTGATCGCCGTGGCCGAGGAGGGCCGGCGCTCCGTGGTGGCCCTGCTCCAGGTAAGAAAGGGCGTGCTTTCCGGTACCCGGTATTTTCACTTCGAGGAGCTGCTCTCCCCCGTGGCTGATATTCTGACCACATTCATGATGCAGTATTACACCGAGCCGGGCCGGGTGCCGGACGAGATCCTTAGCGACGGCACCCCGTTCGGCGGGTCGCGGATTGTTGCTCACCTGCGGGACCTGTCGGAAAAACGGGTGAACCTGGCGGTTCCCCGAAGAGGGGCAAAGTTCCTGCTGATAAAAATGGCCCGGGAGAACGCGCAAAAAGAGCTGACCGCCGCCACCCTGGGGGAACGGCAACATCAAAAGACCCTGGAGCGGCTGGCCCGCAAACTGGGCCTTTCCGATGTACCGGCCCGGATCGCGTGCGTGGACAACTCCCATCTTGCCGGCACCGGTACCGTGGCCGCGGTGGTGGTGTTTGAAGACGGCGTTCCTCAACCCTCGGCCTGGCGGCGTTACCGGCTGACCGGTGTGCCGGCGGCGGACGACTACGCGGCCATGAAGCAGGTGCTGGTGCGGCGGTTTGCCGTTGGGACGGAGGATGCCGGCCCGGTGGACCTGCTGCTGGTGGACGGGGGCCGGGGACAGCTCAACATTGCCGCGGCCGTGCTTCAGGAGGCGGGCCTGGCCGGAAAGACGGCCGTGGCCGCCATCTCAAAAAAAGACGAGACAAAAGGGGAGACGGCGGACAAGGTCTATGTGCCGGGACGGCGCAACCCGGTCAACATCGGCCCGGCTGACCCGGCCCTGTTTCTGCTGGAACAGATTCGGGATGAGGCCCACCGGTTTGCCATTGACTATCAGCGAAAGGAGCGAAAGCGCATCTCCCTGCGCTCCGCCCTGGACGACATACCCGGCATCGGGCCGCAGCGCAAAAGAATGCTGCTGGACCGGTTCGGAACCATGGAAGGCATCCGCGCCGCTTCCGTGGCCGACCTGGCCGCGCTGCCGGGTATTACCGGGTCCATGGCCGGGCAGATCAGGGACCACCTGAACCGGGAGAGGTGAGGGGAATCTCGAAAAATTTGTTCACCGCAGAGACGCAAAGCACGCAAAGAAAAGTCCTTGAACCCTTCCAAAAAAACGCGCACCCCGGTATGTCGGAATGCACGTCTGATGATGTTTGGAGCCGGTCTCTCTGACTACAGGTCCAGCTTTTTCAGGGTGTCCACCAGTCCCTGGACCGCCTGGGCCGAGTTGTTGAGGGCCGTTTGTTCCTCTTCGGTCAGTTTGATCTGAACAATTTCTTCCACACCCGTGGCGCCCAGTTTCACCGGCACGCCGATAAACAGGTCGGAGATGCCGTATTCACCATTCAGCCGCACCGCGCAGGGAAGAATTTTCTTCTTGTCTTTGAGGATCGATTCGGCCATCTCCACCGCCGCCGATGCCGGGGCGTAAAAGGCGCTGCCGGTTTTCAGCAGGCCCACGATCTCGGCACCGCCGTTGCGGGTGCGTTCGATCAGGGCGTCGACCCGGTCTTCTGGCATCAGTTCGGTGATGGGAATACCGGCCACCGTGGAGTAGCGGGGCAGGGGCACCATGGTGTCGCCGTGGCCCCCCAGCACAAAGGCGTGGGTGTTTTCCACCGACACGTTGAGCTCCCGGGCGATAAAGGTGCGGAACCGCGCCGAGTCCAGGACCCCGGCCATGCCGATGACCCGGTTCGCGGGAAATCCGCTGGCGTCAAAGGCCACGTGGCACATGGCATCCAGGGGGTTGCTCACAATAATGAGAATCGCGTTGGGTGAAAGGGCCGCCACCTGGGTGGTGACGCTTTTGATGATTTTCGCGTTGGTGCTGATCAGGTCGTCCCGGCTCATGCCCGGTTTGCGGGGAATGCCGGCGGTGATGATCACGATATCGGAGCCGGCGGAAGGGTCATAGACGTTTGATCCTTCCAGTTTTGCGTCATGTTTTTCAATGGGCGCCGCCTCGGCCAGGTCCAACGCCTTTCCCTGGGGCAGTCCCTCGGCGATGTCGATGAGCACCACATCGCACAGCTCTTTTTCCGCCAGGCGCTGGGCCGTGGTGGCCCCCACGTTTCCCGCGCCGATTACCGTCACTTTTCTGTCCATGGCTTCTCCTTGCTGGTGAATGTCGGGCCCACGCCCGGTTTACCATGTCATACCTCATTGGCGTTTTTGATGTCAATACAAACCGTGTTTCGCATGTGCGTGCGGCATGGGCGGCCATGGTCAAAGGGGCGTCCCAAAATCCGCGATTATTCTATGTTTGGTGAAGAAAAGTATTGAAAAACCTCGTTGATTCAGGTAGATATAGTGTTGAGAGACACAAAAAAACCTTAACCAACGAGGTGAAGAAATGA
>JAXHVI010000164.1:0-7091 GCA_034189195.1 Thermodesulfobacteriota bacterium
CATGCGGGAAAGCCCCTTCACCGCGCCGTCCACGGGAAGTTTGCCGCTTGCAACATCGGCCAATATCTGTTTTAATGCAGCCAAATCCATGACGGTACGCCTTTCGGTCTGTCGGCCGTCCGATAAACGGCACAACGGGTCGTTAAAAAGCGGCGGACGCTCCGCATGGCACTGTTATATCACATCCGTTAAAAAACAAGAAAGCCCGGACAGATGAAAATTGCGGCCATCATTCCATCGCGGTACGGTTCCACCCGGTTTGCGGGAAAGCCCCTGGCCCCCATTGCCGGCATTCCCATGATTCAGCGGGTCTATGACCAGGTGAAACAGGCCATATGCGTCACGGACATTGCCGTGGCCACCGATGACCGGCGCATCGTGGAGGCGGTGACCCGTTTCGGCGGCAACGCCCTGATGACGTCGGCGGCCTGCCGCAGCGGCACGGACAGGGCCGCGGAAGCGGCGAAACAGATGGGCCTGGCGCCGGAGGATATCGTGGTCAACATTCAGGGAGACCAGCCCCTGATCGCGCCCCAGACCATTGACGAGACCCTGGCCCCCCTGCTGTCCGACCCGGACCTGGGCATGGCCACCGCCGCCTTTGCCATTGTGGACAAACAGGAAATCACCAACCCGAAAGATGTAAAAATGGTGTTTGACGCCGACGGGTTTGCCCTCTATTTTTCCCGGTCCCCCATTCCCTTTGCCAGGGACAAGGATACACGGTTTGACACCTTCAAGCACCTGGGCATCTATGCCTACACCCGCCGGTTTCTGGACATCTTCACGCACCTGCCCAACGGCACACTGGAAGAAATTGAAAAACTGGAGCAGCTCCGGGCCCTGGAACACGGCCACCGGATCAAGACGGTGGTTACCCGCCACGATTCTCCGGAAGTGGACATTCCGGAAGACATCCCCCGCATTGAAGCCATGCTGGCATCGCCGGCCGCTTGAGGGTTAGCCTGGATATTCCATAAAACATCCGGGTCAGTTCTGAAGGGGCTCCTCTTTGATGCCCCCCGGGTTGCCGGTGGCCGGGGTGGTGACGCCGGGTGCCGGGGCGGGTGCCGGGGCGGGTGCGGGTGCCGGGGCCGGCTGGGTGATTCGGGCAATGCGTTTTTCAAGGTCCTGAATGCGCTTTTCCAGCTTTGCCACAGCCGCTTCCAGCTTCCGGGTATAGGTCTGCTCGTTGTGGGAAAGCACCCGTTCCAGCTCGGCCCGGCCGACCTTTTCCGTATCAATACGCTTGAGTTCAGCCTTTACGCCGTCGATGCCTTCCTGAATGGATTTTATCCGCCCGGACAAAGTGGCAAACTCGGAGGCCAGGTGTTTGGTTTCGGCGGAAAGCGCGGAAATCTCCTTTTTCATGCTGTCCGCGGTCTGGGTCGCCTTGTTGGCCGTGCTGGTAAGTGAGGTGATGTTTCTGGCCGCCTTGTCAATGGCCTGCGTGTTCTTCTCCACGGCGGGCAGGACCTTGTCCACTTTCTGGGCAAGGGCGGTCTGGGCCGCATTTATCTCGGCCACCCGTGCCTCCATGGTGCCGGAGATCTCCTTGACCGTTTCCGACCCGGTGTTCTGAAACGAGGTCACCTGCTGCCGGATGCTGAAATAGCCGATCACCACGATGATGCCGATCAGGCAGGGAATGATGATCGCCATCAGGGTCACCTTCCAGCCCAGGCTGTCCAGCCGCTGTTCCAGAATATCCTTGGCGTAGTCGGCATCCACGTCCTTTTTGCCGAACGACATGTTGAAGTGATCGTCTTCCGGAATATCATGATGTGTCATGCGAGTTTACTCCCATTCAATGGTGCTGGGCGGTTTGGAGCTGATGTCGTAAACCACCCGGTTGACGCCCTTCACCTCGTTGATGATCCGGTTGGAGATGCGGCCCATCAGGTCGTGGGGCAGCCGCGCCCAGTCCGCGGTCATGGCATCTACGCTGGTGACGGCCCGAATGGCCGCGATGTTTTCGTAGGTGCGCTTGTCTCCCATGATGCCCACACTCTTTAACGGCAAAAGCACGGCAAAGGACTGCCACAGTTTGCGATAGTATCCGGCCTTTCTTATCTCCTCCAGCAGAATGGCATCGACCTCCCGCAGCAGGGCCAGCTGCCGCCGGTCCACCTTGCCGATGATACGGATGGCAAGGCCGGGGCCGGGAAAGGGCTGGCGGTGGACCATGGCGTCATCCAGCCCCAGGGTTTTTCCTAAAAGGCGCACCTCGTCCTTGAAAAGAAACCGCAGGGGCTCGATGAGCGAAAGCTTCATTTTTGCCGGCAGCCCGCCCACGTTGTGATGAGACTTTATAATCGACGTGGGTCCGCCGAAAGCCGACTGGGACTCGATCACATCCGGATAAAGCGTGCCCTGGGCCAGAAAATCGGCCCCCTTGATTTTTTTGGCTTCAGCTTCAAACACATCCATAAAGATTTTGCCGATGATCTTGCGCTTTTTCTCCGGATCGGCGACCCCGGCCAGGGCCTTTAAAAACCGGCCCGCGGCATTGATAAACCGAATGTTGAGTTGAAGTTTTTCGGCAAACACGGCTTTCAGCTTTTTTGCCTCGTCCTTGCGCAAAAGGCCGTTGTCCACAAAGATACAGGTCAACTGCCTGCCAATGGCCTGGTGAATCAGCAGGGCCGCCACCGACGAATCCACGCCGCCGCTCAAGCCCAGAATCACCCGCTTGTCGCCCACCTTTTCCCGAATCTCGGCAATCGTCTCCTCGGCAAAGGCGGCCATGGACCAGGTGGGCCTGCACTTGCAGATGTCAAACAGAAAATTGGCGATCATGGTCGTGCCTTCGGCGGTGTGGGCCACCTCCGGATGGAACTGAAGGCCGTAAAACTTTCGCCGGGCATCGGCAATGGCCGCGATTTTCGTGTTTTCCGTGGAACCGATGATTTTAAACCCCGGGGGTACGGTTTCGGCCGAATCACCGTGGCTCATCCAGCAGGTGGTCTTTTTACCGACCCCCTTGAATATCTTTGCCTGCGCCTTGACGGTCAGCTCGGCAAACCCGTACTCCCGCTTTGTCGCGGCATGCACGGCCCCGCCCAGGGCCCCCACCATGAACTGCATGCCGTAGCAGATGCCCAGGACCGGCACGCCCAGGTCGAAAATCGCCTTTGTCACCTTTGGGCTGTTTTTTTCATAGATGCCGGACGGGCCGCCGGAAAGGATAATGCCTTCCGGCGCCAGGGCGCGAATCCGGCTGATGGTGATGGTGGGGGGCTCGATCTGGCAATAGACCTTTTTTTCCCGCACCCGCCGGGCAATAAGCTGGTTGAACTGTGAGCCAAAGTCAATAATCAGAATCATTGTCGGAATGTCACTTTCATTGTCTTTGTATTTTCCTGTGGATATCGTGGCGATGGTTCTATCATGTTTCGATTTTTATTTCAAAATGTTCCAGGAGGTTGATCATTTTTGCGCTATTTCTTGACTCTGGAAAGCATCTTCCCTGTAGTGAAGCCGTGTTGTTGCGAAACCGGTTTTCACAATACCCACCCGCTCACAACAATTCCTCTTCCGGTTTTCGATACGCAGACACGCTCTTTTATCCACCACTGCCGAAACGCGAAACGCGAAGACGGCAAGGTCGTGGCCTGCCGGGCCAATGTACGGGTATCGTTCAAGTACAAGGGGAACTGATCCGCACGGCTGTCACCGGGCGGGCTCCCCCGACCGGTGACAGATCACCCCGGGCCTGGCATCGTTTTGTAATACTTTCCCTGCCATGAATCGCGACGCGTCAATATATCGTGAATGGCCTCTAGTGTTCCCCGCTTGTCCAGGGTCCACAAGGGTGCCGCCAGTTCATCCGGATGGGGGTCGCCGGTGAGCCGCTGAATCACCATATCCGGCGGCAGCACCTCCAGCACGTCGCACACCGCGTCCACGTAATCCTGCTGTTCCATGCACCGGTAGTCCCCGTTGCCCAGCATGGCGGCCAGGGGTGTTCCCCGGACCACGTACAGCACATGAAACTTTACTCCGGCCATGCCCAAATCCGCGATATACCGCCCTGTTTTCACCATCTCTTTCCGGCTTTCACCGGGCAGCCCCAGAATGATATGACCGCAGACCAGCAGGCCCCGATCCACAGCCGCCTGAACAGCGGAAGTGGTGCAAGCGGTGTCGTGTCCCCGGTTGATAATGGCCAGGGTCCGGTCCGAGGCGCTCTGTACCCCGATCTCCAGCCACACCATGTGCTGTTTCGCGTAAGATGCCAGCAGGTCCAGCACCGCGTCGTCCACGCAGTCCGGCCGGGTGCCCACGGCAATGCCGACCACGTCAGGCACGGCCAGGGCCTCATCATACAGGGCCTTCAACCGGTCCACCGGCGCGTAGGTATTGGTATAAGCCTGAAAATAGGCGATGAATTTTTTGGCCTTAAACCGGCGGGCCATAACCTGCCGGCCGGCCAGGAGCTGATCGGTCACCGACAGCCCCCGGCTGTGGGCCCCGGTCCCCGATCCCCGCGCATTGCAGTAGATACACCCCCCGGAAGCAAGGGTTCCGTCCCGGTTGGGACAGGAAAACCCGGCATCAAGGGTGATCTTGTGCACCCGGCATTCAAAAACCGACCGGAAATAGCGGTTAAGATCGTAATATCGTCTCTCCGGCATCATACCATCCCTGTTCTGGAGGCCCCATGGCTTAACGGTTGATGCAGCCGCGCACAAATCTTTCCGCCAACGGGCCCGCCACGCAGGGGACAATCTATCACACCAGTGCCTCCCGGGAAAGCGGCACCTTGCGCCTGCCGGTTGCATCGGCCCGGACGGCACCGGTTAAAGACCTGCACTGTTTTATCAAACAACCGTTTTTATGTAAAATATTAGAGCTCCTGAATTTTTTAATTATCCCCGGGCTTAACCGGGACAAGCGCCTTCTTCAGGAAGATAAAAACGCCAATCTCCGGATAAAATTAAAAAAACCGTTGACACACAAGTTTGAGCTTGTTATAGATACTTATTTTAAAGGTAATTGCTTATCTTTTCTATTTCCAAGCGACCTTTCCCTTGTTTATGCTGGAATTTTTTTACTTTTTTTATATTTAGCATTAAAAAATATTTAATCAAAAGACATCATAAAAAATACTAACTTAACTATAACATACTGTTAAAAAATGAAAATAAGAATAGGTTCAAGAAAAAGTGACCTGGCGATGTGGCAGACATGCTATGTTGAAGAAAAGTTAAGACATGCAGGCATGACCACCACCATCGTCCCCATTGACACCCGGGGAGACCGGGTTCTGGATGTGGCCATCGCAAAAATCGGTTCCAAGGGCGTGTTCACCGAGGAGCTGGAGGCCATGCTGGCCGACGGTGATATCGACATTGCCGTGCACAGCGCCAAGGACATGCCTTCCGCGCTGCCGGACGGTTTTGAACTGATCGCCTTTACCGACCGGGAACAACCGGCGGACGTGCTGGTGAGTCACAAAAAAGACCTGGACATCAGCGATGCATCACGACCGGTCACCATCGGCACCTCATCGGTACGGCGCCAGGCCCTGCTGGGACGGTTTTATCCCCACGTTCGAACCGTGGATATCCGGGGCAATGTACAGACCCGCGTACGTAAAATGAAAGAAAGCCTCTGCGACGCCATTGTCATGGCCTTTGCCGGCATCCATCGAATGGGCATGGACGACCTGATTGTCCACACGTTTTCGCCCGACACCTTTATTCCACCGGTGGGGCAGGGATGCATCGCGGTGGAGGCATCCATCCGCCTGGCTGCTGAAAAAAAAGAGGCCATTCGGGCCTGTGTCAACCATCCGTCCAGCGAAACCTGCCTGCTGGCTGAAAGGGCCTTTCTGAAACGGCTGGAAGGGGGGTGTTCGATTCCCGCCTTTGCCCTGGCCCGGCTGAACGGTGACAGCCTCACGCTTTCCGGAGGCCTGATGAGCCTGGACGGCAAAAAATTCATATTCGACACCCGTACCGGCGCCGGCAGCCGGGCAAGGGCCATCGGCACGGACCTGGGAAACCATGTCCTGGAAAACGGCGGCGCCGCCCTGCTGGCGGCAATCAGAAAACAACAGGCCACCTAAATGGATACCACAGACAACATTCAAATCGTCCGTCCGGTTCGGGGCGACGGTCCGGCCATGAAACGGATCGCCCGGCAGACCGGTGTGCTCTCCGTGAACTCCACCTACTACTATGCGCTGATGGCGCGCCATTTTAACAACACCTGCATGGTGGCCCGTTGCGGGCAGACGGTGTGCGGTTATATCACCGGTTTCTTTCTGCCCGACCGGCCCGACACCCTGTTTGTCTGGCAGATCGGGGTGTCACCGGCGGCCCAGGGAAAGGGCCTGGGCAAAAACCTGTTGGTCGCCCTGGCCCAACAGGCCGAACCTGAATTTATCGAGGCCACCATTGACCCGGACAACACGGCATCCATTCATGTTTTTCAATCAGCGGCAGGACACCTGGGTGCCGACTGGCTGTTTTCCGACATTCCGTTTTTCGACAAAATCGATCTGGGAGACACCGACCCGCCGGAAAACCGCATGCGAATCGGGCCGATTCGACCGGCACTGCGGGAAGAATAGTCCGGTACGTCACAGCACTGCAAAAGGAGGCGCACATGCGTATATTTGAAAACATGGAGTCCCGCGTTCGCGGCTATATCCGGTCTTTTCCCGTGATATTTGAATCCGCCAAAGGCGCCATCATGACCGACGAAATGGGCAAGGAGTACATCGACTTTTTTGCCGGGGCCGGCGCGCTGAACTACGGCCACAACAACCCCCGGATTTCACAGGCCCTGATCGAATACCTTCAGGTAGACGGCGTGATGCACGGCCTGGACATGGCCACCACGGCAAAAAAGCGGTTTTTGCAGAAATTCAGCGACACCATACTGGACCCCCGGAACCTGGACTACAAGATCCAGTTCACCGGGCCCACGGGCACCAATGCCGTGGAGACGGCCCTCAAGCTGGCCCGCATGGTCAAGGCCCGCTCCAATATCGTCTGTTTTACCAACGGATACCACGGCCTCACCATGGGGGCACTGGCCATCACCGGCAACACCCACTACCGGGACGAGGCCTATATCAG
>JAXHVI010000165.1:0-57365 GCA_034189195.1 Thermodesulfobacteriota bacterium
CGGATTGAATTTTGGCTCCCCAGCACGGACTCGAACCGCGGACACGGTGGTTAACAGCCACCTGCTCTGCCGACTGAGCTACTGGGGATCAGTCTATTTATTCCAGTTTCGGTGCCGGACCTCCCGGCCACCGGCTCGGTGGTTAATCCCGCCTTAGGCGGGACTCTGCCGACTGAGCTACTGGGATCAGTGGGGTATGTGTATGAAAGTTTGCGGTAAATGTCAATCAAAAAGCGCGGATTTTTTCCCGGATTTTACCTTTGCCCGGTTGCCGGAACGCAAAAAAAGGATATACTGTTTTCATGTGTCTTATCCTGATCGCCAACCGGTATCATGCCGGCTATCCGTTGATCATTGCTGCCAACCGGGACGAGTTTTACGACCGGCCCACGGCGGTGCTGGACTTCTGGGAGGACGCGCCCCGGGTGCTGGCCGGAAGGGACAAAAAGGCCGGCGGCACCTGGCTGGGTGTTACCACTACCGGCCGGTTTGCCGCAGTGACCAACTTCCGGGATCCCCGGCTGGCCAATCCGGCCGCCCCTTCACGGGGCGCGCTGGTAAGCGACTTTCTTTCGGGGACTACAGCTCCGGATCAATACCTTCTTGATCTTCAGCAGGAAAACCGGCCGTACAGCGGCTTCAACCTGGTCGCGGGAACCCTGGACGATGGCCTGTTTTATTATTCCAACATGGAACAGCAGGTGCGCCGCATCTCCTCCGGCCTGCACGGCCTTTCCAACCACCTGCTGGACACGCCCTGGCCCAAGGTGGAAACCGGCAGGAACAGGCTCAAGGCCCTGCTGAGTAAGGGAAAAGCGTTTTCTCCGGACGACCTGCTGGAGATTCTGCACGACACAACGATGCCGCCGGACAACCGGCTGCCGGACACGGGCGTGGGCATCGCCTGGGAGCGGGTGCTTTCGCCCATGTTTATTCGCTCTCCGGATTACGGCACCCGCAGCTCGTCGGTGATCCTGATAGACGGCGAAGGCCGGGGCCTGTTTGTGGAGCGGACGTTTGAACCCGTGGCCGGGGGCCGCCTGAACGCCCAGGACAAACGCATCTCTTTCCAGGTGGGCCATGAACGATAACCGCCTGCGAACGGCCCTTGCCCGGCTGTGCAACGCGTGGGAGGCCCGGGGCCTTTTTTCCCGGCACCGCCTGATCACCGTGGGCACACAGATGGCCCAATGGCGGCGGGACAAAAACATTCCCGGCCTGTGGCCCCGGCCCCCGGTTCTGGCCACCGCCACCCTGGACGACGGTATCGGCATGGGCCTTGACCTGATCGAGCTTTACGCCGGTGTGGCCGGTATGCGGGTAGAGCGGTGGGGCCTGCTGATGGAGCCGGATGCTTTGGTTGAAAAATGCAAAACCGGTTCTCCCGATCTGCTCGGCCTGACCGTGCTGCGGGAAGATGCCATGGACCTGCTAGATGAAGGGATTGCGCCGCGCCTGCCGGGGGTTGCCACCATTCTGGCCGGGGGCCCGGTTTTCAGGATGCTGCCCTTGAGCGAACAGAAGGAAAAACCCTACGTGATCCTGCCCGACCTCTCCGCCTTTGTGCGGTATGTGTTGAGTTTTCGCAATGATTCTTCATGCTGACATGGACGCCTTTTTCGCGTCGGTAGAGCAGCTGGACCACCCCGAGTGGCGGGGCCGGCCCCTTGTGGTGGGCAGAAGCTCGGGCCGGGGGGTGGTGGCGGCGGCCAGCTACGAGGCCCGGGCCTTTGGCGTGCACTCGGCCATGCCCATGTCCCGGGCATTAAAACTCTGCCCCGACGCGATTGTGGCGCCGCCCCGCATGGAACGCTACAAGGAGGTGTCTGCCCGGGTCATGGAGATCCTGGACGCGGTCTCTCCCCTGGTGGAGCAGGTCTCCATCGACGAGGCCTACCTCGACATCTCGGGATGCGAACGGCTGCACGGCACCCCGGAAACCATTGCAAAAAACATCAAGAAACAGGTCTTTGACACGCTCGGCATCACCTGCTCGGTGGGCGTGGCGCCGGTCAAGTTCCTGGCCAAGATCGCCTCGGACATGAACAAACCCGACGGCCTGATGGTGATTTTACCCGAAGCGGCGGACCGGTTTATTGAAACCCTGCCCGTTCACAAGGTGCCGGGGGTGGGGTCGGTCACGAAAAAACAGCTGGCCCTGATGGGTATTGAAACCCTGGGCGACGTGGTCCGGCTGCCTGACGAGGTGCTTTCCAAAAAGCTGGGAAAATTCGGCCGGCGATTAAAAGAACTCTCCCGGGGAACAGACGATTCACGGGTGGTGCCCTGGCATCCGGCAAAATCGGTGAGCGAGGAGACCACCCTCTCCAGAGACACGGCGGAAAAGCAGGAACTGCGGCACCATCTGCTGCGCCAGGCCGGAGACGTGTGCCGCCACCTTCAGAAGCTGAACGCCCGGGCCCGGGTGGTGTTTATCAAGATAAAATATGCCGACTTTTCCCAAACCACCCGGCAAACCACCCTGGACGCCCCGGTCCAGTCCTCGGACACCATTTACCGGCAGGCGTGCGCCCTTCTGGAAAAACAGGCCCTTGCCCAGAAGGTCCGGCTCATCGGCGTGGGCGTCACCGAACTGGTGGTGACCTCCGGGGGCGTGCAGATGGAGCTGTTTGACGGGGAGGCGCGCCGCGACTCCCGGTGGGAGCAGGTGGACCGGTCGGTGTCGGCCATATCGGAAAAATTCGGCAAGACCATGGTCAAGCGGGGCTCGCTGGATGAATGAGGCGACGGGCGTGTGCGCAATAAAAATTTTTTTGCTGTCAGACAACCGGCCTTACAGCTTCAGGGATTCAGGAAGAAAGATGCCGGGGGCCAGCAGGTTGACCATCTCGTCGGTCATGGCGTCTATGTCGGTCCGGTCACCGCTTTTTGCCTTTTTCTGCATATAATAGGCCGACCGGAACGCGGCCCCGGCAATCATTTCGGCGGCATGATCGATGTTGATGTTTTTTCGAACATGATTGTTGTGAATGCCCAGCATAAAATCGTTTACCGCGATATCCCGTATTTTGCTTTCAAGCTTTCGGGTGGCCTTTTCAAGATCTTCGGGAAGACCGAACCCCATGGACATGACAATGCTGCAAATATCCGGATCAGCTGACAAGAACTCCAGTGTCGTTTTTATGCGCAGCCGAAAGTAATCCACCGGTTTGATGGTTTTCAGGTCAATGGCTGCCACGGCCTGAAAAACGGCCTGCTCCCACTGGGCATAGGCGCCTTCCAGCAGGGAAACAAAAATATCTTCTTTGTTTTTGAAATACTGATATATCGTTCCCCTGGCAATCCTGGCGTCATCTATGATGTCTGAAATTTGTGTCCTGTAAAACCCCTGTTTTGCAAACAGTTTTTTGGAACATGCCAGGATCAGGTCTTTTCGTTTTTCCGCTTTCATGGTTGTCCTCTCAAATGTGGTCCACAGCGCCGCCGCTGACCGGCTCTCTATGCTACGCCCTTCTTATAAAAAAGCAACCCTTGCTTTTTGTTCTTGACATGCATGGTGGTTAATAATAAAACTGACATGTCAGTTTCTTTATTCCAAAGCAAAAACATTGTCAACCGGCCTTTTTTGACTGGCTGCCGGTAACCCGAAACGAAAGGAGGCCCTATCGAAAAAACCACACTCTGAAAAAGCCCACCTCCACTTCCGGTGTGGCGGGTTTGAACCAGATTTTTGTTGACAGAAAACACATGGGATGAATATTAATGATTGTTTAACCGTCAGGACAAAGTGCCTGACCGCAAGGAGATAATACTATGGAAATACCCGCAGGAATCGGCATCAAAGAACTTCTTTTGGACTTTTCCCCCAACCTGGCAAAAAAAACGATCGCTGAAAGCGGCGCCGCCACTGAACTGGCCGGCACCGAGTTCTCCATGGTGGTCGAGGTCTCCGGAGATAAATTCGCCTACGTTGTAAAAAACGGCACCGAGTTTGACGTCAAGGAAGGCGACCTGGACAACCCCCTGGTCCGAATCAGCATTACCGCGGAAGACCTTCAGAAAATGATTGAAACCAACAGCCTGGACATGCTGCTGGGCATTCAGAGCGACCTGAACAAGCGTAAATACAACACGCTTCAGGCCCTCAAGGGCAGCTTCGTGGCACAGCTGACCAATGACGACGGCAGCACCGTATCGATCAAGACCGTGTTCAACGGCGCTGAAACCCCGGCCGCGACCTTCAAGATGAAAACAGCGGACTCCATCGCCCTGGTGAAAAAAGAGACCAACCCGGTCAACCTGTTCATGTCCGGCGGCATGCAGATCGAAGGGGACATGGCCTTTGCCATGCAGACACAACCCCTGTTTACCTAAGCAAAAAAGAGTAGACGATTCAATTTATATCCCATATAGTGGTAAAACAAAAATTCTGGTATCAGCGGCCGAAAGGCACGAGAAGATGTTTCAAACCCACAACCGCCGAAGGGAGGTATATCGTTGAGCGCACAGATGCCGTGGTTTAAAGAGTACAAGGTTTTTGGCATTCCGCAATCCCTGGAGCCGTATCCGAACAAGTCCGTGGGTGACATTCTGGACGACACCGCCGCCCGGTTCAAGAAGACGGGGCTCATCCAGAACAACTTCAAGATGACCTATCCTGAAGTAAAAGACCACGCGGACCGGCTGGCCACGGCCCTGGCGGCCATGGGGCTGAAAAAGGGGGAACGGGTGGCGACCATCCTTCCCACAAGCATTCAGTTTGTGGTCGCGGATTACGCCATTGCCAAGGCCGGCCTCGTCCAGATTCCCAGCAGCTCGCTTGAGCCGCCCAGTACGCTGGAACACAAGTTCTCCAAGGGCTCGCCCAGGGCGCTCATCTGCCTGGATGAGTATCTGGACATTGCCGTGGATGTGGCAAAGCGCACCGGCATAGAATATCTGGTTGTGTCGAGCCTGGACGACTACTCTTTAAACCCGCCGGCAACCCATAAGGCCCTGGATATTCCCAACGCCGTATGGATGGCCGACCTGATCGCCAACACATCGCCCAATCCGCCCCGGGTAGATTTTGATGTTGAAAAGGACCTGGAGCTGCTGCTGTTTACCGGCGGCACCACCGGGCTGCCCAAGGGCTGCATGCTGACCCATCGCAACATCTACGCCAACAGCATGCAGTCCTGCTGGGCACAGGGAGCGACGCACAAAATATTAAAAGGGGCAATTTCCGTTCTACTCGGCTTGCCCCTTTTTCATTCTTACGGCCACATGATCATGCACGTCATGACCATGCTGGGCGTAAACCAGATACTGATCACCGACGCCCGGGACTCCAAGGTCATGGTGGAAATGATCAAGGAGTACCGGCCCCTCATGCAGATGGGGGTGCCCACCCAGTTCCTCAAGATCGCCCAGGAGGAGCTTCAGGGGATCGGCATGCTCGGGGTTTCCGGATCCGCGCCGCTTCCGCCGAGTACCCAGGAAAAGTTTGAAAAGCAGTCAAGCGGCGCCATCATGGAGGGATACGGATTGTCCGAGATGTCGCCGTGCACCCACCTGAACACCTCGTTTCTGCTGCGGCTTGCCGGCGGCAGACTCCCCCAGCGCATCAACAGCTGGGCACTCAACATTCCCGGAGTCGCGTTTCTGCTCAACCGGGGGCTGCGGCTGATCGGCCCAAAGGCCGTGGGCAAGGCCTTTGGTGGGTTTGTCTCCTTTACCGTCAACCGCACCGGAAAAAGAAAAGAAAAGAAAAAACCATCCGTTGAAAAACGCGGTACGTCGGGTATTCCGTTTCCGGACACGGAAGTCCTGCTGGTTGACGTGGATTCCGGCGCGGTTCTGACCCCGGAAGACATCATTGCCGGCAAGCGCGGCGAGATGTGCCTGAAAGGTCCCCAGCGCATGCTGGGCTACTGGCCGGACCCGGGCAGCGGCATGGATAAAGACGGTTATATTCACACCGGTGACGTTGTAACAGTGGACAAGGACGGTTATTTTTATATTGTCGACCGCACCAAGGACATGGTCAACATCTCCGGTTACAAGGTGTATACACGGGAGATAGACGACATCCTGTCCGGCCACCCCGGTGTGGAGATGGGCGCCACCGTGGGTATTCCGGATCCCGAACGGGAAGGCAGCGAGCGGGTGGTGGCCTATGTGCAGCCCACCGAGGCGTATAAGGGAAAGCTGGTCCCGGAGGAGATCATCGCCTTTCTTCGGGAGCGGGTACCCAAGTACGCGGTTCCCAAGGCCGTAAAAATAGTGGATGCCATGCCCCTCACCGAGGTGCAGAAGCTCAATAAAAAGGAGATCCGTAAACTGGCGGAGCAGGAGTTTGCGGAAAGTTTAACCAAATAATAATCCAAGACCTGAAGGAGCGTATTGTTATGGAAGAATGTGTATTTATTGACGGCGTAAGAACCCCCAACGGCAGAGCCCACGCGGAAAAAGGCTGGTTTCGGAAACTGCGCCCCGACGAGATGCTCACCGCCACTTACGATGCCCTGTTTGCAAGAAACAAGGCCGTCAAACCCGAAGACATCGACGCCATCATGGTTGGCTGCGCCAACATTTCCGGCATGCAGAACGATATCGGCCGGCTGGGCTGGCTGGCCGGCGGTTATCCGGAAAGCGTTCCCAGCAACACCATCACCAACCAGTGTCCCTCCGGCATGGCCGCCACCATGCACGCGGCCCGGGCCATCATGACCGGCGAAGCCGACATCATGATCGCCGCCGGCGTGGAAGATATGGAAAAGGTTCCCATGGCCGCCAACATGGACTTTCCGCCCCGGCTCTTCGGCCGTTACAACCTGGCCGAATTCCCCATGGGTTCCACCGCTGAAAAGGTGGCCGAGATGTACAAGATCTCCAGGGAAGACATGGACAACATGGCCATCTGGTCCAACAAGAAGGCCGCTGCCGCCCGTGATGCCGGAAAGTTCAAGAATGAAATCGTTCCGCTCAAGGGTCTGGATGATGCGGGCAACGAATTCCTGGTAGAGCATGACCAGTGGATCCGCGACAAGGTGGATCCGGCAAAAATGGCAGCCATGAAATCTCCGTTCAAGCCGGACGGCAACGTGACCGCAGCCACCTCCTCCCCCCTGACCCAGGGCGCCTGCTGCCTGCTGATGATGAGCCGCAAAAAGGCCGACGAACTGGGCCTGTCCTACACCTACAAGTACAGCTACGGCGTGCTGGGCGGCTGCGACCCCACCATCATGGGCATGGCCCCGGTGCCGGCGGTCAAGAAGCTGTTTGCCCGCACCGGCCTGGGCACCCAGGACATCGGCGCCATCGAGCTTAACGAGGCCTTTGCCAGCCAGGCACTGGCCTGCATTCGGGAGCTCAAGCTGGACAACGAAAACGCTCCCTTTGACAAGGTCAACATGTGGGGCGGCGCCATCGCTCTGGGCCATCCCCTGGGAGAGTCTGGCGCGCGCATCATCATTACCCTGCTCAACGTGCTGAAGACCGAGGTCCCGGACGCCAAGTACGGGCTGGCCTCCCTGTGCGGCGCCTTCGGCAACGGCGCGGCCCTGCTGGTGGAAAAGGTCTAACAGGTAAAAAACGGTTCTTTTGAACCGGTGTAAAAACACGAAAAGCCGGATACGGGCGTCAGTCGCCCGCATCCGGCTTTTTTGTTGGCAGAACCTTTTCCGTACCGTAATGTGCCGGCTTTTCAGTTAAGTGTTTCAGCCACCGACACACACCGGTCCCCCAGGATGTTCACATAACTGGCCATCTCATTGTCATACCACCCGAAAATCACGGTCTGGGTCACCGGCACCCGAATGGTGGCGTTTTCCACGGCGGACAGAATGCGGTCGTCCAGACCGGGCACGTTGTGCAGGTCTATGGCCACCTCGGCGGTGCGCGTGTGGGTTTCGCTGCCCTCGATCACGGCCGCGGCCCTGGGCGCACCGATGATGTCGGCGGACACGTTCTGCTTGTCCGTATAAAGCAGGTATCCATTGGGGCTGCCGGCCGCGGCCTGCCGGTAGATATTATTAATCCGCTCCCTCCGTATGGGGTCGCCGGAAAGCTCCTCCTGAAGATTGACCACCAGAATAATCAGGGATCCGGAGGTCACGGGCACCCGCACCGACTCGGCGATAAAGCCGATCTGCCGCATCTCCGGAATCACCAGGCGCAACGCGTTGGCCGCACCCGTGGTGGTCAGGATAATATTGTTGAGCACACTCCGGTTCTTTCTCAGGTCGGTCTTTCCCGCCTTGGGCAGCCGGTCCAGCACCTCCTGGCTGGCCGTGGCCGCGTGAATCGTTGCCATGGAGGCGGACAGGATCTTGCGGGGCCCGAAGTGGTTGAGCAGCGGTTTGATCATGTGGGCCAGGCAGGTGGTGGTGCAGGAGGCGTTGGAAACCAGGACGTGCCGCCGGGGATCATAATCGTTTTCATTGATGCCCATCACCGTGGTCACCGCGTCGTCGGGCATGGCCGCCTGCTTGTCCTTGATTTTGAAGGGGGCCGACAGTACCACCTTCTCCGCACCGGAGGCCAGATGTCCGCGAAGCCCCCCTTTGGGGGCGTCGGCGGGCACGGTGGGATCCAGGAATGAGCCCGTGGTATCCACCACCAGCTTGACGCCGAAGTTTCGCCACCCGATGTCGGCGGGGTTTCGCTCCTTGCGAAGAAAACGCACGTTGACGCCGTCAATGACCATGGTTCCGGCAACCTCGTCCACATCTTCAATGACCGGATTCGCGTTGCAGCCGTGAAGGTGGTTGTGCAGGTGTCCGTAGGTGGAATCCCGTTCGATATAATGGGCGATGTCGTTCATGGAAGATCCCGCGGATCGACCGATATTGACGACGATCTCCTGAAAATACTTGCGGCCCACATGATGCCACAGTGTCAGTTTGCCGATTCTGCCCAGACCGTTGATGCCAATTTTCACGGCGCCTTGCTTCTTCATGGTTCGTACTCCTTTGTTCAATAGCCCCCTCGATGCGCACACCTACAAATACGCCTCCACCTTCCGTGTCTTTAAAAACCCTGAATAAACCGATCCTTCGGCGCCGTCAAGACTGATATAGTCCCCGGCGTTCAACACCACGTCATGAAACCGGCAGGCCTTTTTCTCCTCGTCACAGACCAGCGCCCCGCAGCCCACCACGCAGGTCTTGCCCAGGCTGTGGGCCAGCACCGCCGCATGAGAGGAGAGACCGCCCCTGGCCGTCAACAGGCCGTCGGTGGCCGATATTTCCCGAATGTCATCGGGCACGGTGTCGCCCCGTATCAAGATCAGATGGGTATCGGGCTCCACCATGGCCCACTTGTCGATCTCCTCTAAGGAAAAAACGATGCGGCCGCTCATGGCGCCGCCGCTCACGCCGATGCCCTGGCCCAGGAACCGGTCGCTCTCCAGCACGTCGTCCGGGTCGAAAATCGTGATGTTTTTACTCTCCCGAATGGTCATGTCCCGGGTCTGCAGAAAGTAAAGCCGGCCCTCCGTGGGACCCTCAAACGTAAACTCCATCTCCTGGGGATTCCAGCCGTGCTCGTAGATCAGTTCGTCCACCCACCGCTTCAGGGCGGCATAGATCTCGGGGAAGTGGGTCTCCAGGGTGATGTCGGTCCGGCGCTGCTCCGCCTCTTTCTGCATCACGGAAATGGGCAGGGTGTTGACCAGTCCGGACACCACGTCCTCGCCCTGGTTGCCGATGGTAAAGTCGCCCCACAGCCGGGGCGTGTCGCCCGGCATGCGGGGGCTGTGGGTGAAAAAAACGCCGCTGCCCGACTGCCGGGAGAGATTGCCGAACACCATGGACTGCACCGTCACCGCCGTGCCCCAGTCATCGGAGATGCCCACGATCTTCCGGTAGTTTTCCGCCTTCTGGGAATACCAGGAGGCAAACACGTTCTTCACGGTTACATAAAGCTGATCAAGCGGGTTCTCCGCAACCTTGATTTTGCAGTCTTCCAGCATCTTCTTATAGTCCAGGGCCACCTGTCGCATCTGGTCCCCGGAAAAATACCGTTTCAGGGGAATGCTCCGCCGGGCCTTGTGGTCCCGGATGATGGCGTCAAAATCGTCCCGCTTCAGGCCAAAGGCCATGCCGTAGTATTGCAGAAACCGGCGGTAGCTGTCCCAGGCAAACCACGGGTTGTCCGTCTGCCGCGCCAGCCCCTGCGTGATCTCCTCGTTCATGCCCACGTTTAAGGCGGTGTCCATCATGCCCGGCTGGGAGATGGCGGCCCCGCTCCGTACCGCCAGCAGCAGGGGGTTTGCCGGGTCGCCGAATTTCCGGCCCGCGGCCTTTTCCAGATGCTTCAGGTGATGGGTCATCTGCTGCCGGAAAATCTCCTCGGCCGGGGCGTAGGCATCCATGATGTCCCGGCACCGGAACACCTCGGTGGTGATGATGAAACCCGGCGGTACCGGGTATCCGTAACCGGACAGCTTGATGATGTTAAACCCCTTGTTGCCCAGGTGAATGATGCCGTATTTTTTTGTTTCCCGGACATCAATGGCCGCGATGGTGCGGGCCGGGTCGTAGTTGAGCAGCCGCTCCAGCCGTTCGGCCGGCAGGGTGTTGGCCTGGTGAAACAGCACGTTGAGAACGCGGGTCAGCAGCAGGTCCAGCTGGGGAAGCCCCAGGGAGAGAGCGATCTTTTCCCGGAAAAAAATTTCGGACACCCGGTGGGTCAGCTTGTCGGCATCCATGTCGGCGCTCCGGCTGCCGTCACCGGGAAGATACTTGGGCAGCACCACGCCGGAAGGAAGGCCGGCCAGGATGATCCGCAGGTTCTTTGCGTGCCGGTTGTGAAAATGGTCGGCGATGATGTGCCTGACCGCGGTGGCAAACCGCTTGAAGATGTCTAAAAACTGGGTGAAGGAAAACCCCCGGGTGTTGATCCCCTGGGACAGGAGGTCCAGCTGGAGCTCGATCTCCTTGGTGGAAAAGCCGTCCACGGCCAGGGCCCGCACAAAGAGCCGCAGGCAGTTGTAAATCTGGAAAAAGGTGGTCTTGGTGATCAGGCCCAGGTCGATGTCGTTGACGATCTCTTCGAACAGCACGTTAAGCAGGGCCTCCAGCCGGAAGGTGAGACCCAGGGCGTCGAACTTGGTCTCCCGGTAACTGCCGTACATGGAGGGAATGTCCACGGCGATATGGCGTTTCTCGTAGATGTTCTGCTCGATCTCAAACCGTTCGTCGGACAGGATCAGGGCCTTGAGCTGCTCCAGGTAGGTGATGAGCCGGGCCGCCTTGTTTTTGGCCTTGGGTTCGGCAAAGGCCCGCTTGAGCTCCTTCAAATCCGGAAAATCGACGGTGTTGAGCCGGGCCACGTATCCCTCGACGTCTGAGGGATTGATGGCGTACTTCTGGTCCAGCAGCTTGTAGAACTCGGCCACCAGCACCACCCGTCGCCGCTCCCGGTCCGACGCGGCGGGCACCTTTTCGCACAGCGCGGCCACCGCTTCAGCGTCAAGGGCCAGCAGGCCCCGGGGAAGGTCCACGCCGCTGTCGGCCAGATGTGAAAACAGGATGTGCATCTGGTCCACGTAGGGGCCGCTCTCCTGCACCTGTTCATACATATCCGGCGGCAGGAAATCCCTTACCACGGTCTTGTCCCTTGTCAGCCAGAACCGGATGGCCGCTTCCATGAAAGGAATCAGCCGGTTGCTGCCCTCCACGTGACCCTGCTTTCTTAAAAAATGAACCAGCACGTCCTTGCGGTGGCAGGTCTCGTCCAGTTCTGTGGAGATATCCCGCAGTGCGCCTTCAGCCCCGATGTCGTTGAAAAAAACCGGCAGCAGGCGGGCAAACTGCTTGACCATGTTATAAACCGGGCCGATGTCACTGTTGAGCAGCTCGGTGATATCCCTGGGAAACAGGTCGGTGTCCCGAATGAACACCCCCTCCAGGGAGAGATGAACGATAAGCGCCGACAACAGCCGCGAGGAACGCTGGGGGTTTTCCCGGATCAGGGCCAGCCAGGCCCGAATGTTCTGAATGTGGGCCTTGTTGGCCTTTATCTTCCAGTCGTTGTCCACCCCCTCCACCATGGGGGCGTGAAACCCCAGGCCGATCACGCCGTCGATAAAATAGCTCACCAGATCGGCGTCCCCGGTCTTGTACACGCTCTCCCCCACGTTGCGCACGCAGTTTAAGGCCGTGGCCGGAAAACGGGCCGTCTGGTCCTGCAGCACCTGAAAGGTCCGCTTGACCCACTCCCGGCTCTTCTTGATATCGCTGCTGGAAATCAGGTAGGTAAGGGTGGTGTTGATTTCCCGCAACGCCTCTTCGTGAAGGCCGGAAAGGCTTGACATGTTCAACACCAGGAACAGGGCCAGGAGTTTCCACTGGTGGCCGTGACCGGTGTCGACACCGGCGGCATACAGGGCGTCGGGCAGGTTCCGGTAGGTGGACACAAAAAACTCGTAACCGGGCAGTCGGGCCAGTTGCCGACACCGTTCCCGGGAATCCGGGGTTTTGGTCTTCAGCTGCCGTATGCGCGCGAGCATCTGGCTGATGGCGTTGTGGGACACACCGGAAACCAGAGACACCACCTCCTCCTGGGCCGGGGTGGCCGGAGCGGTCCAGCCGATCTCTTTTTTCAGCCAGGCAAGACTGTCTTTTTCCTGCTGCCAGCAGCGGCACACCCCCACCAGGTATTTTTCCAGCAGGCGGCCGAGACGCGCGGCGTCCAGCAGATCGGCGGCCCCGCCTTGCAGCATGGCGGCCGCCACATCGGTCAACTGGTAGTAGCTGTTGATAAAAAAAGAAAAGCTCTCGCCCTCCAGGCGCGCAATCGTGTCAATGCCCGCCTGAAGCACCGGCGCCATCTCCGGCCCACCCTCTTTTGCCGCCTTTTGCAGAAACAAAAGCAGGTTGTCGGCGGCGTCCATTTTTACCTGCATCTGCTGGGCCGCGCTGATGGCGCCGGCAAAAATCTTGACATACAGGTCAGCGGCCCGGGGGCCTTTTTCATGGTTGCGAAGCTGGTAAAAATAGTCCAGGGAAAAGGTACGGGCCTCGCTGACGATAAACCGCCAGTTCCGGTACGGGTGGGAGAGCTCTTTTAAGAAGGTGTCCAGCCGCTCGGCAAGACCCTGGAAGTCGGCCATGACATCACGCAGCACCATGTAGCGGTCTTCAATGGAGACATCCACATGATAGCTGGCCAGGTTGACTTCCAGGGCTTTTGATTTGAGCGTCATCTTCGTTTCCGTCGGCACCCGGCAGCGTAACCCGCAGGAGCAACCAGTGTAACGCAAAAAGCGGCATGCCCCGCAAACCCCTCAGGGGGACCGGCAGGTGCCGCTGGTCCATACCCTATCAAACCATGCCGCTGTTTTCAAGAATGATCACGGCTGCTGGGACTTTGTGGTGGGAAGGCAACAGGCGTTTTACAACGCCGTCATCCGGACGGCTGTAAAACAAAGACAGCGGGATTACCGGCAGGCTTTATTTGTCACGGCTGTCAGACGATTAGAAGAAAAAAACCGGCATTCGGGCTACCGGTCCCGGGCCGCCTCTTCCCTCATTCTTCTGATAAACGCCTTTGCTTCCTCCTCGGTGGCGAACCGGTGTCTTTCAATGGCACCGTTCCGGTCGATAGAAACCGTGGCGGAAAGGATCTCCCCCTTCTTGTTGCGCTCCTTTGAAAGCTTCACATCTACCATATCCGTTGTCCTTATCCGGGTTGTTGTTCGGTAAACCGCGTTACATACCGGGCAAACATTCGTCGTACCTCCGGGTTTTTCTCCTCGTCGTAAAGGCGTTCCATGATCCCCCGCACACCGTGGGCTGAGCGTACCAGGTACTCGCCCTGCTCCTTGTACAGGCTGACCGCCGTCTGGGAAACCGCCGAGCACAGCGCGTCGAAAAACCGCTGTCGCACCCGGAACCCCCGGCCGTTTTTTGTGGGGTGGAGAAATGAACGCATGAAAATAATAGCCGAATTTTTCGCCGCTGTCATGGGAGAACCGACCCGGCTGGCAATTTCATACACCATGGCGGCGATCACCAGGGGGCTGTTGTACAGCGAGTCCGGCGGAATCTTGTTGGTTTCGGCCAGATCGGTGATGGACAGGGAGATAAAATAGTCCATGGTGCCCCGCCGGCCGTACAGGAACCGGTTGTTTTCCTGGCTCTCGTTGAAAAACACCGAGCCGGGCAAATCCACGATGGTGCTGGGCTGGGCCCCGACACGGTTTTTGTTGCAGAACCGGGCGATGTCGATGCCGGTGTTGTCGGAAATCGAATGAAAGTAGTCATAGGGCAGGCCCACGATAAAGGAGCCGTGCACCGAAATGCCGTGGGCGTGAATCTTTCGAATTCTTTCGGCATAATAATCCGACGCTGTAATGCCCCGCTTTTCGATGTCGCCCACGATGTGCTTGTCAATATACTTCAGGTTGCGCAGATCCAGGGACTCCAGCCCGATGAAAAAATGGGTGCCCCCGGACCGGCGGATCTTTTTCAGCAGGGCCTCGTCATTGGCCACGTCAATGGAGATCTGCACCGCGTAGTTGATGCACAGGTCGCTGGCAATGATTTTGTCCAGCAGGGTGTGAAGGTTTTTCTTGCCCAGCAGCAGGTTGTCCGGGGTGAAGAAAAAATAGCGGTTCTTGAAATCCACCGGCCCCTTCTGGGCCAGCCTCAGCTCCTCGATAAAATCGTCCGGGTCCCGCAGCCGCACGGCCCGCTGTTTTTTGGGCAGGGTGGAGATGGAACAGAACTTACAGGAAAAAGGGCACCCGGTATAGGGGGCCACCGGGTTGATGCGAAAATCCTTGAGCGCGGTCCACCGAATACCCGGCAGCTTGTTGAGCATGCCGATTTTTAAAGGTTCCAGGGGCTCCACGTTGGGAAACTCCCCCCAGATGCCGTCTTCGATCAGCCGGTAGCCGGTGTATTCCGGCTTGAGCCGGTGGTTGTCCAGGTCTTCCAGCAGTTCGGCCAGGGTGGCCGAGTCCCCGGAGCCCTTGACAATGGAGATGATTGCCGGATGGGGGGCATAGGCCCGGATAAAGGTGTCCCCGTCCTCGGGCATGGTGGAGATGTGAATGCCGCCCAGCACCACGGGAATTTTCGCGTGGTTCAACACCAGGGCCGCAGCCGCGGCCGCCGGAAAGTTGGAACTCATGGAGGTGATGAACACGGCCCGGGGCAGGCGCTTTTTTTCGCCGATCACCTGGGAAAACCGCCTGCGCTTGCCGTCCAGCATGATCACCAGGTGGTCTTTGGCAAGCTTTGCCAGCTGGTTCTGAATGTAGACGCCCGAATACATCTCAATGGCCAGGGTGTCCACCATGGTCACCCGCTGCTTTTCCAGTTGAAAATCGATAAAGGCCAGAAAGTTTTCCCCGTTCAGTTCCCGGGCGTTTCCGCCGGAGAGGTAGGAAATAACCTCAACGGGCGTGATGTCTTTTGCCGGCATCAGGTCCATCAGCTTGTAGGTCAGCGGATTGTACACCAGAAAATAGGGCGCGGCCATACCGGCGGTTCCTGCTGTGGCAAAGGGTTATAAGATTTTTATCTATAGCACACCCGGCCGGTACGCTTCAAGCCCCGGATGCGGGCCTGCCCGGCCTCACCGGATTTTTGCCGGTTTTGCTTGCATGCGGGCCAGCGGCGGCATATAAATCCGCGGGTACGCCCGTTCCGGCGGCCTGCCAACATTGCAACAGGTAACGCTTTGTTCGGGTGATATCATGCTTCAAAATGCGGTGCGGCGGTTCTGGTCCTGTGGTTTTCTCTTGTTGTCTCTGTTTCTGCTTCCGATCCCCTGAAGGCCGACGGCTGGAAACGGGTGATGGACAAAAACGGCATAAAGTCCTACAGCCGTCAATACCAGGGAACGGGGATCTTTGAATTCAAGGCGGCCACCGTGGCGGACGCCCCCATCTGCGTGGTCAGTGAGCCGGTCCGGAAGGCGGAGACCTATACCGACCGGATGCCCTACTGCTCCCATGGCTCCTCCATGGATTTTATCAACCGGGACGACAAGTCCGGACAAAACCGGGGTGATTTACCAGTGCAACGTGGACCTGGCCGGCCACATGCCGCTCTACGACCTGGTCACCACGCAAAACGGCATGGTCTCACAGAAACTGCTCTACGCGTGGGGGTCTGACGCGGCCCGAAAAGAGGCCGTTAAAATTCTGCTGGCCGCCTACCTGAAGTCCCGCACCAGCGACCCGGCCATCGTGGAAAAAATCCTCTCAGACGACCGGCTGATTCACGCCATTCAGACCGGATCGGCTATAGACAGCCGACCGGCGCGCACCGTGCTGGAAGATTATCTGCGGGGCTGAGACGGGCCTCAAAAACACACCGGCCGCCAAGGACAGGCGACCGGCCAAAATTAAGGATTAGGCTGTCAAGACATTAGAAGGTCAAACGTCACTGCACAAGCAGGCCTTCCTCGTTAACCTGATCGATAAAAGTATCCACTTCCTGGACAGCCTGTAAGGCCAGATCAGGGGTAATATGTGGCTTCAGCGTTACGATTGCCGCTGCTCTCGCTTTTTGATTTTTCTCCTGATCTTCCAGCGTAACATAATAGGCTGTAGCCAGCCTTTCCAGATCAACTACTTCCTTATCTCCCAGCTTGTCAGCAATATAGTTGATCTGCTTTTCGTATCTGGCCAGTGTTTTTGGATAGCGTTCGCAGAGCTTGTCTCCCATGGCGGTATCCGCCACTCTTGGGCCATAAGGATAGTGATCTTCGAGTGTCAATAAATCAAAGGCCCGCATCACGCTCAGTTCATCCCGTAGATCAAAAGAAAACGGGCCGTGTTTATATAATATAAAATCAAAATCAACGGGAACCTCTGTTAAATGCTTGAGAAAGAAAGCGGCTTTTTGAATATGGGTCTCCCCACACCAACTGCCTTTTAATCGCAAGGATTTAATCAATGAGGCGGATTTCCGCATAGCGCTGACAATTTCAGCATCCGTGTAGGTCAAAAATCGTTCCGGGTCTGTTGGGTAACAACCGCTTTCTGTCCATTCTGACAGAAAGTCTTTTAAATGAATATCATATATTCGTCGTACCGAGTGAAAATATACCTGGCTGAACATAAAATTATGCAAGGAGTCTCTCAAAAGACAGTCCATGCGGTCCACACCAAAGGCATCACCAACGATAATTTCGGCCAATAGTGCTTCCCAATCCGTGAAAGTCAGGTCTTTTACTTTTTTAGGGCCAAGAGCAAGTTTAACAATCTCCTTCGGGTCCGGTTTAGGCGATTCTAAATTCGACCAGATCTCCTGCATCGCGGGACTGACAATCAGTTCCCGGGTCATTCGCTCGTGATCCCAGCCGTCAGGCAGCAACTCTTTTTCTGCCGCATGGGGATCAACCAGGGTAAATCTCTTATGACGGTCATGAGTGTTTTACGGGAGCGGGTCTGGAAGCAGCTTGATTTGGATTATGGCCGGATAGCCATCAGTATCGACACCACGGTGGAAACAAGGTGAAATATTCGATCCATGACGCCGGAACCCCGTTGATGATTCATTTTCTCAATTTTCTGAATGAGGCCCGGAACAAACCAAAAGCATGGTTGGAAGATGGCGGTTGGCGGCAGAATTTTGCTATTGCGTAAAACGAGCAAAAATTTTTTTGCATGATATGAACAATAAAAAAAGGAAGTTATTGAACATGGCCGCCGCCCGGATGCTTAATGGCCGCGGCTTGAAGGTGACCGAAATGTGAACCGGCAGGCGAGAATGTCTACCGTCGATTGATTTTTATTCGGCCGAAAGGCTGTTTGCGGGAAGTTACGTGCAAAATTCAGGTATAATGCGGACTGAAAGCACCAATATCGCGCATGACTTGATGAAAAACATGGATGTTTTTGGTCGGGGCGGCAGGATTTGAACCTGCGGCCCCCTGCTCCCAAAGCAGGTGCGCTACCAGGCTGCGCCACGCCCCGACAGGGTTTTAAACGCCCGGCCCGTTCCCCATTTGAACCCGGCGAAAAAAGACAAAGGGTTGTTTAACATACCACAGCGGGTTATGCAAGGCCCCGGCACCGTCAGGGGCCGAAGAACCGGTCCACGGCCGCACAAATCGCATCGGCCAGGGCCGAAAGATAGGCCGGGTCCCGAAACCGGTCCTCCACCGCCGGATGGGTGATGGCCCCAGCCTCCACCAGCACGGCAGGCATGTTCATGCCTGTCAGCGGGGCCAGGGGCGCCTGCCGGACAACGGCATAGCCGCCCACGGCCAGGGGTCCGAGGGACTCCCGCAGCAGGGATGCCAGGCTTCTGGCGGCATAAAACTGTTTTTCGTCAACCCTGTCCCACAAACTGTAGGTATCGGCACTGCTCTCAGGAGAATCAGCACTGGTCAGAAGACTGTCGGGCGCCAGCCCCCTGTAAAACACGGTGATGCCGCCTGATGTGGAAGAAAAGCCGCCGCCGGCGTGAATGCTGACAAACAGGTCGGCCTGTCGGCTGTTGGCCAGGGCCGCGCGATCAACCCCGTCCAGCCGGTAGTCACCGGACCGCGTCAGAACCACGCTGTAACGCGGCTCAAGGCAGGCCGCCACCCGGCGGGCCAGGGCCAGGGTGACCTCTTTTTCCAGCAGGCCGCCGCTGCCCTGAGTGCCGGTATCAGTGCCGCCATGGCCGGGATCCAGCGCAATAATTTTACCGAAAGGCGCATCGGCCCTGGCAAGTGGGCAAAGGGCCGCTCCGGCGATGACCACAAACCCGGCCACCAGTAGCGCCGCCAGGCTCCGTTTGACACGAAACCTAATAATTATGGCTGTTTCCTGCATCTTTGCCGGCCTTTTTTCCCTTGACATAAATACCGGTTGACTTTAGAGTGTTCAGACTTTACATACTTCAAATATAGTGAATGGTACCAGAAAGGCGTGGAAAACACATCAAAAAAACAGGAGACAGCACCGGTCGCCCATCGTAATCACCAGGCGAGAGTGGCGGAATTGGTAGACGCACTGGACTTAGGATCCAGCTCTGGAGACAGAGTGGGAGTTCAAGTCTCCCCTCTCGCACCACATAAAAAAGGCAGTCAGTGGTTCATCCCCGCATGACGGCAGGCCGTCGTGCGTCAAGGTATTTTTCTTTAAAATTTTAGAAATGGAAAAGGACAGTCAAGATGCATGTTACCGTAGAAGACCAGAGCACCATCAAAAAAGTGCTCCATGTTGAAATTCCCGTGGAGGTTGTCTCCCGGGAGCTGAACGCCGGATTTGACCAGATTCGAAAAACCGCAAAAATAAAAGGATTTCGACCGGGCAAGGCCCCCATGTCAATGCTCAAAAGGCTTTACAGGGACCAGGTGCACGCTGATGTGAGTATTCAGCTGATCCAGAGCTCCCTGCCGAACGCGATTCGGGAAAAGGCGCTCAACATCATCGGCGACCCCCAGATCAACCCGTCGGTCCTTTCCGAAGAAGGCCCTTTCACCTATTCGGCCACCATCGAAATCAAACCGGAAATCGACGATATCGATTTCAAGGGGCTGACCCTTAAAAAACCCCTCTATGCCTGTACCGACGAAGAGGTGGACCACCAGCTCACCCTGCTGCGAAAGAACCTGGCCAAGCTCCAGGATATTGCCGAGCCCCGGCCCGCGCAGGAAAAAGACGCGGCCATCATCGACTACCAGGCCCGTCTCGACGGCCGGCCCGTGGCGGATCTGCCCGATGAGCGGGAGTTTCACCTCATGATCGGTTCCGGCGCCATAGACAAAGCGTTTGACCAGCAGGTAGTGGGCATGACCATCGGCGAAACCCGCGCGTTCGAAGTCGCCTTTCCGGAAACCCATGGCAGCAAAACACTGGCCGGCAACACCATCCGCTTTACTGTTACCCTCAAGAACCTGAAGGAAGAGATCCTGCCCGAGCTCAACGACGATCTGGCCGGCCAGTTCGGTCCCTTTGACTCCCTTGATCAGCTCAAGACCGAGATTCGCAAGAACCTTCAGTCCGGCTACGACCGCCGCGGCGAGCAGGAACTCCACGAACAGGTGTTTGCCGCCCTGCTGGAAAAAACCAGCTTCGAGGTGCCGGAAATCATGGTGCAGCATGAACTGGACGGCATTCTCGACGAAATCGATCGCACCTACTCGGCCTACAACCTCTCCCTGGAAGCCCTGGGCCAGACCAAAGAGGCCCTTTCTGAAAAATACCGCGACACAGCGGTCAAGCAGGCCAAGCGCCACCTGATTCTCAACAAAATCATCGAGCAGGAAAAGATGGCGATTTCTGATGATGAACTTGCCGAAGGGTTTGAGTCTATTGCCAAAAGCATGGGCCAGCCCGCCGACATGATCAAGCGGTACTACCAGGCCAACCCCGAGCAAATCGATGTGCTGCGGTACACGCTGCTTGAAAAAAAAGCAATGCGTATTATTATAGAAGGCAGCACCGTTGAAGAAGTGACCCCGGCTCCCTTGAGCCCCGACACCGCCGGGGATCAGGCATAAATCGAATTTGTAACCAGGAGGTATACAGTGCCCTTAATTCCCATGGTCATCGAGCAGACAAGCAGGGGCGAGCGCGCCTTTGATATCTACTCCCGGCTGCTCAAGGACCGTATCGTTTTCATCGGCAGCGCCATCGACGATGAGACCGCCAACCTGCTCATCGCCCAGCTGCTGTTTCTTGAGTCGGAAGATCCGGACAAGGACATCAACTTCTATATCAATTCCCCCGGTGGAAAGGTTTCCGCCGGCATGGCAATCTATGATACAATGCAGTATATCAAATCGGACATTGCCACCGTGTGCATCGGCCATGCGGCCAGCATGGGCGCTTTTCTGCTGGCGGCCGGCGCAAAGGGCAAGCGGTTTTCCCTGCCCAACTCCCGGATCATGATCCACCAGCCCATGGGCGGGGCCCAGGGCCAGGCGTCGGACATCGCTATTCAGGCCAAGGAAATACTGAGGATGAAAGACACCCTGAACCAGATTCTGGCCCACCACACCGGCAAGCCCCTTGAGCAGATTCAGGTTGACACGGACCGCGACTTTTTCATGTCCGGAGAAGAGGCCAGGGCCTATGGCATCGTGGACCACGTGATCACCGACAGAAGTGATCTGGACAAGCTGGAAAAACCACGGGAGGCATAATCATGAGCAAGCGTGACGAGGTCCATGAAAAGCTCATCTGCTCTTTCTGCGGCAAGACACAGAAAGAGGTCAAAAAGCTTATCGCCGGCCCGGCCGTCTATATCTGCGATGAGTGCATTCACCTGTGCGGTGAGATCATCGAAGAGGAGTACGAGCGGGAAACCGAGGGAACCCGAGAACTGCTGGCCCCCAAAGAGATAAAGGCCCTGCTGGACGACTACGTCATCGAGCAGGAGCGGGCCAAGAAGGCCCTGGCCGTGGCGGTTTACAACCACTACAAGCGGCTGGACACCTCGGTAAAAACCAGTGACGTGGAGATTCAGAAAAGCAACATTCTGCTGATCGGCCCCACCGGGTGCGGCAAGACCCTGCTGGCCCAGACCCTGGCCCGGTTTCTGAACGTGCCGTTTACCATTGCCGACGCCACCACCCTTACCGAGGCGGGCTACGTGGGCGAGGATGTGGAAAACATCATTCTCTCCCTGCTGCAGAACGCCGACTATGACGTGGAAAAGGCCCAGCGGGGCATTGTCTACGTGGACGAAATCGACAAGATCGCCCAGCGCTCCGACAACCCCTCCATCACCCGGGACGTCTCCGGCGAAGGTGTTCAGCAGGCCCTGCTGAAGATCATGGAAGGCACCCTGGCCAGCGTACCGCCCAAGGGCGGCCGCAAGCACCCGCAGCAGGACTTTGTAAAGGTGGACACCACCAACATTCTGTTCATCTGCGGCGGTACCTTTACGGGCCTGGACAAGCTCATCGAACGCCGGGTGGGTGAGAAGACCATCGGGTTCGGCAGCAAGGTCACAGGTGAAAAAGATAAAAGCTACAACCAGTCGTTGCAGCTGGTGGAGCCCCAGGACCTGATCCGGTTCGGCCTGATTCCCGAATTTCTGGGCCGGCTGCCCATTATCGTGACCCTGGACGAGTTGAGCGAGGCGTCCCTGGTCAAGATTCTGACCGAGCCGAAAAACGCCCTGATCAAGCAGTTTCAGAAGCTGTTTGAAATCGAAGGGGTCAACCTGCGGTTCACGGACAGCGCCCTGGCCACGGTGGCCTCCCTGGCCATGAAACGCAAGTCCGGGGCCCGGGGCCTGCGCTCCATTCTTGAGAGCTGCATGCTGGACCTGATGTACGATATTCCCTCCCGGGAAGGGGTCAAGGAATGCGTGATCGGCGAAGAAGTGATTAAAAAGAAGGAAGAGCCCCTGCTAATTTTCGAGCAGGCCAAAAAGCAGAAAAAGCAGGCATAACCCCCGTCCGGGCATGCCCCAGCTTCCGCAGACTCACATCCATACCAGACAGGCGATGACGCCATGATCCATATACCCAAGTTGTTCAGGCAGGAGGAGGAAGAGATGGCCACACTGAGCCTCCCCCTGCTGCCTTTGCGGGACATCGTTGTTTTCCCCTACATGGTGGTGCCCCTGTTCATCGGCAGGGCACGGTCCATTACGGCCCTGGCAACGGCCATGGACCAGGACAAACGGATTTTTCTGGCCGTCCAGACCCGGCCCGACATCGACGATCCCGGTAAAAACGATATCAAGACCATCGGCACCATCGGCACGGTGCTTCAGATGCTGCGGCTTTCCGATGGAACGGTCAAGGCCCTGGTGGAGGGTTCGGTACGGGGCCGCATCGTCAACTTCCTGCCCGGTGAAGATTTTTTCAAGGTTGAGGTCCGCCCGGTCATTGAAACCGGCCTTCCCCTGGCCGAAGAGATCGCCTTGACCCGGACGGTGCGGGAAAGTTTTGACGCCTTTGTAAAACACAACAAGGACGCCGTCCCCCCGGAGATTCAGGCCAACATTGCAACCATCACCAATGCCTCCCAGCTGGCCGATACCATCGCGGCCCATGTTCCTTTCAACATCAGGAACAAACAGCGGCTGCTGGAAGAGGCGGACCTGAGACACCGCATGACCGAGCTGTCCGGGTTCATCCGCTCGGAGATCGAAATCGCCGGCATCGAACAGAAGATCAAGCAGCGCGTCAAAAAGCAGATGGAACAGCATCAGAAGAACTACTATCTCAACGAGCAGATGCGGGCCATCAAGAAGGAGATGGGCGGGGACAAGGACGAGGCCGGAGAAGAGCTGGCCGAGCTGGAGCGGCGCATCAAGCGCAAAAAGATGTCCAAAGAAGGGGCCCGCAAGGCACGGCACGAGCTGAAAAAACTGAAAAACACGCCGCCCATGTCGGCCGAACACACCGTGATCCGCAACTACATCGACTGGATCATCAGCCTGCCATGGCTTAACAAAAGCAGGGTGAACAACAACATTGACGCGGCGGAGACGATTTTAAACGAGGACCACTACGGCCTGGAAAAACCCAAGGAGCGGATTCTCGAACACCTGGCGGTCCAGTCCCTGGTTAAAAAGGTCAAGGGGCCCATTCTCTGTCTGGTGGGGCCGCCGGGCGTGGGCAAAACCTCCCTGGCCCGCTCCGTGGCCCGGGCCACGGGCAGGAATTTTGTGCGCATCTCCCTGGGCGGTGTGCGGGATGAGGCCGAGATTCGGGGGCACCGGCGAACCTATATCGGCTCCATGCCCGGCAAGATCATTCAGGCCCTGCGCAAGACCAGCGTGAACAACCCGGTGTTCTGCCTGGACGAAGTGGACAAGATGAGCATGGATTTCCGGGGCGACCCGTCGGCGGCCCTGCTGGAAGTGCTGGACCCGGAGCAGAACTTCGCCTTTAACGACCACTACCTGGACATGGACTACGACCTGTCCGACATTCTGTTTATCACCACGGCCAACAGTCTGCACAGTATTCCGCTGCCCCTGCAGGACCGCATGGAGATCATCAAGCTGCCCGGTTACACCGAGTATGAAAAATACAATATCGCCACTCAGTTTCTGATTCCCAAGCAGCTCACGGCCAACGGCGTGGCCGACCGGGAGATCACCTTTTCCAGGAACGCGGTCTACACCATCATTCAGCGCTATACCCGGGAGGCAGGGGTCCGCAACCTGGAGCGGGAGATCTCCACCATCTGCCGGAAAATCGCCCGGGAGGTGGCAAAGGGCAACGGCCACCACAGCTTCCGCATCACCGCCGGAACAGTGGCCAAATACCTGGGCCCGCCCTTTTATCATCACGGCCAGATGGAAAACGACGACCGCGTGGGCCTGGTCACCGGCCTGGCCTGGACCCAGGTGGGCGGCGAACTGCTGAGCGTGGAGACGGCCATCATGCCGGGCAAGGGAGAACTGACCATCACCGGCAAGCTGGGCGATGTGATGAAGGAGTCGGCCCAGGCCGCCGTAAGCTACGTCCGATCCCGGTCCGATCAGTTTAAAATTGATTCGGACTTTCACAAAAAATTCGACATTCACATTCATGTGCCCGAAGGCGCCATTCCCAAGGATGGTCCGTCCGCCGGGGTGACCATGTGCACCTCCCTGGTCTCGGCCCTGACCAAGAAACCGGTCTACCGGAACCTGGCCATGACCGGCGAGATCACCCTGCGGGGCCGGGTCCTGCCCGTGGGCGGCATTCGGGACAAAATCCTGGCGGCCCACCGGGGCGGCATTCACCGGATCATCATTCCCAAGGAGTGTGAAAAGGACTTGAATGAGATTCCGCCCACCATCGCCAAAAAGCTGGAGATCATCCTGTCCGAGCACATGGACGAAATCCTGGACCTGGCCTTAAAACCGTCGGATTCGGCCGCCGGCGACCCGGCACCGCCCGTCGCGGCGGCCCAGCCGGATAGCGACGTGAAAAACAGCGCCAACTGATAAAAGACATTCCTTTTTGTCTTGACTTTGCCACAAGGGGTTGCTAAAAGACCTTTTACGCAACACGGACAGGGCGGGTAGCTCAGTTGGGAGAGCATCGGCCTTACAAGCCGAGGGTCACAGGTTCAAGCCCTGTTCCGCCCACCATGGGCGTTTTAAACCTGTCAATTTTCGGGGGTGTAGCTCAGTTTGGTTAGAGCGCCGGCCTGTCACGCCGGAGGTCGCGAGTTCGAGCCTCGTCACTCCCGCCACAAAATCAAAAGGGCCTGGAGAATCCCTCCAGGCCCTTTTTGGGTTTGATGTCCGGGGAAGTAACTACGTCTGCCTGAAGACAATCCCGTCGCCTTCCACATCCACGGAAATGACGCTGTTTTCCGGAATATGGCCTTTTAATATCTCCATGGCCAGCGGGTTTTCAATGTGCTTCTGAATCATCCGTTTTAAGGGCCGGGCCCCGTACACCGGGTCGTAGCCCTTTTCCGCGATAAACCGTTTGGCCGCTTCGGACAGCACAATGGAAACGCCCCGTTCGGCCGTGCGTTTTCCCAGCCGCTGCACCTGGATCTCCACGATTTTCGCAATCTGGTCCCGGTCCAGGTTATGGAACACGATGATTTCGTCAATGCGGTTCAAGAACTCGGGCTTGAAGTTCTGGCGCAGCACGTCGGTGATCTGTTCCTTGACCCGGTCGGGGTCCGCATGGGCCTGGGAGAGCTCCTGAATCAGGTGGCTGCCGACGTTGGAGGTCATGATCACGATGGTGTTCTTGAAATCCACGGTCCGGCCGTGGCCGTCGGTCATGCGGCCGTCATCCAGCAGTTGCAGCAGAATGTTGAACACATCCGGATGGGCCTTTTCGATTTCGTCGAACAGGACCACGGAATAGGGCCGGCGCCGCACGCTTTCGGTGAGATACCCGCCCTCTTCATACCCCACGTATCCCGGAGGCGCGCCGATGAGCCGGGCCACGGCGTGTTTTTCCATGTATTCGGACATGTCGACCCGGATCACCTGCTCACTGTCGAACAGAAACTCGGCCAGGGCCTTGGCCAGCTCGGTTTTGCCCACACCGGTGGGACCCAGAAAGATAAAGGAGCCGATGGGCCGGTTGGGATCCTGAAGACCGGACCGGGACCGGCGCACCGCGTCGGACACGGCGGACACGGCCTCGCTTTGCCCCACCACGCGCAGGGCCAGGCGTTCTTCCATGTGCACCAGCTTTTCCCGCTCGCCCTCCATCATCTTGCTGACCGGAATCCCGGTCCACCGGGAGACCACCTCGGCAATGTCTTCAGCGTCCACCTCTTCCTTGAGCATTTTTTTATCGGCCTGAAACGCGGCCAGCTCTTTTTCGGTCTCTTCCAGCTTCTTGTTCAGCTCCACGCTCTTGCCATAGCGGATCTCGGCGGCTTTTGCAAAGTCGCCCTGGCGCTCGGCCTGCTGCTGGGCCACGCCCAGCTCCTCGATCTCCTTCTTAATGCCGCGAATGGTCTGAATCATGCCCTTTTCCCGGTCCCAGTGGGCTTTCAATTCGGCATGGTCCTCCTTGAGCCGGGCCAATTCCTCTTCCAGGGCGTCCAGCCGTTTCCTGGACTCTTTGTCCGACTCCTTTTTCAGGGCCTCTTTTTCAATTTCGGCCTGAACGATTTTTCGGTGAATCTCGTCGATCTCGGCCGGCATGCTGTCGATCTCGATGCGCATCTTGGATGCGCACTCATCCACCAGGTCGATGGCCTTGTCCGGCAGAAACCGGTCCGTGATGTAGCGGTCGGACAGTGTGGCCGCCGCCACCAGGGCCGCGTCCTTGATCTTTACGCCGTGGTGCACCTCGTATTTTTCCTTTAATCCCCGCAGAATGGAGATGGTGTCGGCCACGTCGGGCTCGCCGGTAAACACCGGCTGAAACCGCCGCTCCAGGGCCGCGTCTTTTTCAATGTACTTGCGGTATTCGTCCAGTGTGGTAGCGCCCACGCATCGCAGCGCCCCCCGGGCCAGGGCCGGCTTGAGCATGTTGGAGGCGTCCATGGCCCCTTCGCTGGCGCCTGCGCCCACCAGGGTGTGCAACTCGTCGATAAACAGAATAATGCTGCCCTCGGCCCGCTCCACCTCTTTGAGCACGGCCTTGAGCCGGTCTTCGAACTCGCCCCGGTACTTGGCGCCGGCAATCAGGGAGGCCATATCCAGGGCCACGATGCGCTTGTTCTTCAGGCCTTCGGACACGTCTCCGGCCACGATGCGCTGGGCCAGGCCCTCGACAATGGCGGTTTTGCCCACGCCCGGCTCGCCGATCAGCACCGGGTTGTTCTTGGTGCGCCGGGAGAGCACCTGGACAATGCGACGAATCTCCTCGTCCCGGCCGATCACCGGGTCCAGCTTGCCCTGCCGGGCCAGTTCGGTAAGATCCCGGCTGTACTTTTCAAGGGCCTTGTATTTTTCTTCCGGGTTCTGGTCCGTGACCCGCTGATTGCCCCGAATGTCGAGCAGGGCCTTTAACATGGCGTCTTTTGTGACACCGTGCTGTTTTAAAATGGACGCGGCCTTGCCCCCCTTTTCCTCCAGCAGGGCCAGAAAGAGATGGTCCACGCTCACATATTCGTCTTTCATGGAGGCAGCCTGGGCAAAGGCTGCCTCCAGCACGGCCTTGGTGCGACGGGAGATATAGACCTCCGAAGCCGCGCCGGAAACCCTGGGTATGGCCTCCAGGGCCGCGGCCGTGTCCCGGCGGACGGCGTCCACGGACGCGCCGTGTTTGCCCAGCATGGAAGCCACAATGCCGGCGCTGTCTGCCAGCATGGCAAAAAGCAGGTGTTCGGGTTCAATCTGCTGGTGACCCCGGGCCCCGGCATCGGACTGGGCCGCCTGCAGCAGTTCCTGTGCCTTTATGGTGAGTTTATCAAAACGCATGATTTTTACGCTCCTTTTTCCTTTTTCGCATGGTTGTCAAACATACGGATTGAGATAAAAATAAGCACAAAAACAGCGGGTTCAATAAAGATTTTTTTATTTATTCACGCAGACCTCCCTATCCGCATCGCTATCGGGATCGGGTTCGGTATCGATGCGTTTTCTTGTTTCTTGGCTTTCGATCCCGATTCGGAGAGGAGGTAGAGGCATTTCGAATCAATTTATGCTGGGTTGCCCGGTCCGGCGATGACGTGGGGGTGGGGGGATTACCGCTGGGTTTTTCTGGCCCGGTCCAGTTCCCGTTTGGCATCTTTCTGCTTGAGGGATTCCCGCTTGTCGAACTTGCGCTTGCCCTTGGCCAGGGCCACGGCCACCTTGGCCTTGCCGCCTTTAAAATAGACCTTGACCGGAATCAGGGAGTATCCCTTTTCATTGATTTTGCCGATCAGTTTTTTCAGCTCCCGTTTGTGTACCAGCAGTTTCCGGGGCCGCTCAGGCTCGTGGTTGTCGTAGTGGGCAAAAGGATAGGCGCTGATATGCATCTGGTAGAGAAAAAGTTCGCCGTTTTTGATTTTCGCATAAGCGTCCTTGAGGTTGGCCCGGCCGTCCCGAAGGGACTTCACTTCGGTGCCGGTGAGCACCATGCCGGCCTCAAGCTCGTCCTCGAGAAAAAAGTCGTGACGCGCCTTTTTGTTTTCCGTGACAATTTTTATGCGTACTGCTTCCACAGGGAGACTCCGATGGTTCGGCCCATGCCGATGGCTTTGCTATTGCGTGATGTCGGGCAGGGAAGGAAAAAGGTCGCCGAACCGCTGATGTACCAGGTCGCTGATCTGGGCGGCCGTGTTTTTTGTAAACACCTCTTCCATGAAAGACTTGGTATCCCCGGCCTTCATGGACCGGACGGCGTTTTTCATAATGGGAATGGCGGGCGGGTTCATGCTCAGGCGCTCCAGACCCAGGCCCAGCAGAATGGGCAGGTTGATCGGGAAACCGGCCATCTCGCCGCACATCACCACATCCACGCCCTTGCTTTTACCCACCTCTATCACCTGCCGGATCATGCGGATCACGGCCGGGTGAAGGGTCTGAAACAGATGGGCCACCTGGCGATTGCCCCGGTCGATGGCCAGGGAATACTGCACCAGGTCGTTGGTGCCGATGCTGAAAAAGTCAACAATATCGGCCAGCATGTCGGCGATAATCACCGTGGCCGGCACCTCGATCATGGCCCCCACCTCGATATCCCTGTTGTATTCCACGCCGTCTTTTTTCAGGGAATCGGCGGCCGTGTCCAGGGCGTCTCTTGCCTGCACCATCTCTTCATAGGCCGAAATCAGGGGAAACATCACCTTGACGTTGCCGAATGCCGATGCCCGCAGAATGGCCCGCAGCTGGGTCTGAAACACCTCGGGCCGTTTCAGGCAGAACCGGATGGCCCGCAGCCCCAGGGCCGGATTGGCCTCCTCCTCGGTCTGGTCATAGGCCACCACCTTGTCGCCGTTGATGTCCAGGGTCCGAATGGTCACCGGCTTGGGAGCCATGTTTTCCACCACCTTGCGGTATTCTGAAAAGAGTTCCTCTTCAGTGGGAAACTCCTTTCGGCTCAGGTAGAGAAATTCGGTCCTGAAAAGACCGATACCATCGGCGCCATACTCTTTTGCATGACCGGTTTCCGCGGGCAGCTCAATGTTGGCCAGCACCTTGACCGAGACACCGTCCACGGTCTGGGCCGGGAGATGGCTGCTTTTGGCCACATCGATCTTGTAAGCCTCGTACTCCTGCCCCCGGTTCTGATACTTGATGATCGATTCGTCGGTGGGGTTGACGATGACGATGCCGCTTTCACCATCCACGATGATGATATCGTCGTTGCGGATCATCTTGGTGGCGTTTTCAAGGCCCAGCACCGAAGGAATATCAAGCGTTTTGGCGATAATGGCGGTGTGGGAGGTGCGGCCCCCCCGGTCGGTGACAAACCCCTTGATCTTGTCAAGCTGAATCTGGCTGGTGTCGGCCGGGGAGAGGTCATGGGCCACCAGGATCACCCGCTTGTCGATCTTGCCGATATCCACCGTGGTGGTGCCCAGCAGCTGCTGCATGATCCGGTTGGAGACATGGGCGATATCGGTCACCCGGCCCTTGATATAGGGGTCGGCGATGTCCCGGAACATCTCCCGCACATCGGCCACGGTTTTTTTCAGTGCCCATTCGGCGTTGACCTGCTCGTTCTCAATGGTTTCAATGGTCTTGCCGTAGAGCATCTTGTCTTTAAACATCACCATGTGGGTTTCAAGGATATGCACATGGTCCTGAAGGTCGTCCGGCACATTCTTTATAATGGCGGATAACTCGTCCTTGGCTTTTTTGACCGCGGCCTTGAACCGGTTGACTTCCCAGGAAATATTTTTGCTGTCAATAAAATATTTTTCCACCACCTCCACACCGGACATATCCGTATCAATAAGATATGCCTTGCCGATGCAGATGCCGGGCGAACCGGCCACACCCACCAGTTTGATTTCGTTTCTGCCGTCCGTCATGGGTGTCTATTCTCCAAACCCGTTATTCACGAGAACCGCCATCTCTTCCAGTATGTGCAGGTCGTCCGCGGAATCCACCTTCAGGGTCACGGTCATGCCCCTGGAACAGGCCAGGGTCAGAATATCGATCACGCTGGTGGCGTCCACCGCATGCCCGTTGCTGATCAGCCACGCACCGCCGCCGGCCCGGCCCGCCACTGCCGCCAGTTTGGCCGCAGCCCGGGCGTGAAGCCCGAGGTCGTTGACAATGGATACGGTTTTTTCAAGTGTGTGAGTAGAATCGTCCATTACGCAAGGGGTATTTATAGCATACCCGGCGCGGACGTGTCAATTGCAGAACCACGGCCAAATCAAAAGATTTAAAAGGGTTGCGGGCCATCGAATAAAGGTTTTACCGGGTTTTCGGCATCATGGATCCCGGGCAGGAGAACTGTTTTGCATTGCCACAAGACCGGTGATTGGTCTATAGTATAAAAACTTCAGCCATATAATCCTCAACCCACTAATCGAAAAGGAACCGTCAATGGACAGTGATGTTTTTGTAGTCAGCGCGGCAAGGACCCCGGTAGGCAAACGCAACGGCTATCTTCGGGAGTGGATCGCGCCGGAACTCCTGGGCCATGTGCTGGACGCGGCCATCAACAGGATCGACCTGGACCCGGCCCTGGTGGAGGATGTGATTGCCGGATGCGTCTACCAGGTGGGGGAACAGGGATTCACCCTGGCCCGCATGGGCGTGTTTGCCTCTCGAAAGCTCTCCTTCCGGGTGCCGGGCATTGCGGTAAACCGGCAGTGCGGCAGTTCCCTTTCCGCTGTGACCCTTGGATACGCCCTGATCCGTTCCGGCGTGCATGACGTGGTGATCGCAGCCGGCTGCGAAACCATGACCAAGTACGGCATCGCGTCGGACACCGGCGGCACCCTGATGAATGGTCAGCCCATGGGCAGCCCCTATCACGCCTTTTACCTGAAGGCTGTGAACAATGAGATCCGGGACCAGATGCAGTGCGCCCAGCAGATCGCCAAGGAATTCGATATCACCCAGGAGGAGTGCCTGGCCTTTGCCGAAAGCAGCCACAAAAAGGCCCACCATGCCACGGAGAACGGCTATTTTGCCAGCGAGATCGTGCCCACACCGGGGAAGGACAGGGACGGCAACGAGATTGTCGCAACCCGGGATGAGACCATCCGGCCCCAGACCACGGTGGAAACCATTCGGGCGCTGCCGCCGGTATCCGGCACCGAGTGGATTTCCGCCGGTCTTTCCAGCCCGGTCACCGACGGGGCCTCAGCCGTGATCCTGATGAGTGAGCAGATGGTAAAAAAACTGAATCTTTTCCCCCTGGCCCGCATCGCCTTTAACGCCGTGGTGGGGTCGGAGCCCCGGCTCATGCTTACCGGGCCGGTGGATGTCTGGCCGAAGATGAAAGCCGCCTCCGGCCTGGACCAGGACGATATCGGCCTGTTCGAGGTCAACGAGGCCTTTGCCCCCATTCCCCTGGCATTTACCAAAACCTATGGCATCCCCCTTGAAAAGCTCAATGTCAATGGCGGAGCACTGGCCCTGGGACACCCGGTGGGCAACTCCGGTACCCGCATCGTCTGCACCCTGGTCAATGAGATGCAGCGCAGAAAAGAGCGGTACGGTTATGTCACCCTTTGCACCGGCGGCGGGATGGCGCCGGCTGTCATATTTGAACGGACCTGAAAACCCAGGTGAACTGAATGTTTGAACCGTCAGAGAGGCATTCATGAACCATGGATCGCGATTATCAAAACGGATGTTCCTGGCGGCGTGTCTGCTGCTCTCTGTTTTCCTGTTGCCGGCCCCCTTTGCCCTTGCCGATGGCGAAAAACACAGCCTGCTTGAACTGACACCGGAAGAACGGACATGGCTTGATAAAAACCCGGATAAGCTGAGCCTCTGGTTCAACACCGAATTTCCACCCATTGAATTTGTTTCCGACACCGGTGTTTTTACCGGCATGGGCGCGGATGTGATCGCCCTTGTGGAAGACCTGCTGGGTGTTGCCTTTATCAGGCAGCCCTGCGAGGACTGGAACCGGCACCTGACAGCCCTGGCCTCCGGTGAATGCGCCATTGCCCCCACCATTGTGGCCACCCCCGAAAGAGAAGCGTACGCCTTTTTCACCCGACCCTATGCCACGGTGCCGGTGGTGATCATCACCCGCCGGGGAGACTCCCACGACATGACCGTGGACGACCTGCCGGGCAAACGGGTGGCCGTTGTATCCGGGTATGCCACGGAAAGCTACGCTTCGAGACAGTCCCTGCGGGTAGGGTTTACCGTGGTGCCGGTGTCCAATGTGGCCGAAGGGCTCCGCACCGTTTCCCTTGGCCACGTGGACGCATTTCTGGAAAACCTGGCCGTGGCCGCCTACTATACCGACAGGGAGGGCATCTCCAACCTGTGCGTGGCCGGTGCCACGGACTACGCTTTTGCCTGGAGCATCGGCGTCAGCCGCCGGTATCCCCTGCTGTTCAGCGCCGTTCAGAAGGCCCTGGCCGCGATTCCCCCGGAAGAACTCCAGGCAACCCACAACAGGTGGATTTCCCTGGATATATCCCCGTGGCTGAGCCCGGAAACATGGCGCCTGATCTGGGTGATTGCCGGATTCGGTGTCTTGCTGATTGCGGGGCTGGTTGTCATCACCTATGTACTGCGGCGCCGGCTCAGGGAAAAGGTCGCCAACCTGGAAAAGGCCCAGCAGAAAATCATTGAGCAGGCCGACCGGCTGCGGCTGGCCACTGAAGCCCTTCACGCCGGTATCTGGGACTACTACCCCATTCAGAAAAAAACCTACCTGAGCCGTCAGTGGTGCGCCATGCTGGACTATCCGGACGTAGCCAGAGAACTCCCCGAGGAGGAATTCGTCAGGACGTTTATTCATCCCGACGACCTGCCGGCGGTGGACAAGGCCTTTCAGGGCCATCTTGCCTCCGGGGGCCAGGGACAGCTTGAGGCCGAATTCCGGCTGCGCAGGGCCGACGGCACCTGGTGCTGGGTGCTCTGCAGCGGCCGGGCCGTTGACTGGGATGAAAACAGGGCCGTATCCCGCATCATCGGCCTGGATGTCAACATCCAGACGATCAAGGAAGCACAGGAACGCCTGGCTGCAAGCGAGGCCCGGTTGCGGTCGCTTTTTAAAATGGCGCCGGTTCCCCTGGCCACCGTTTCCCTGAATGGCGGGATACTGGATGTCAACGACCGCCTCACCGAGGTGATGGGCTACACCATGGACGATGCCCCTACCATGGACCATTGGTGGCGCCTGGCCTATCCCGATCCCGATTACCGGAAGCGGCTGGTGGGGGGCTGGCAGGGCACCATTGACCGGGCCGCAAAAAGCCCCACCCCGGTCACCATGGGTGAAATACGTGTGACCTGCAAAAACGGCGCTGAACGGACCATGATCGTCGGCGCCAACCGTATTGACAACAGCCTGTTGATCAGTTTTTTTGATATCACGGCCCGAAAAAACGCTGAAGCGGAGCGGGAAAAACTTCAGGAACAACTGCTTCAGGCCCAGAAGCTGGAGGCGGTGGGGGTGCTGGCCGGGGGCGTGGCCCATGATTTTAACAACATGCTGGGCGCCATCATCGGGTTTGCCGAACTGGCCATCGAGGCAACGGACAACGACAGCCCGCAATACAAGTACCTGGAAAACATCCTTCAGGCGGCCCGCCACTCCGCCGATCTCACCGGTCAGCTTCTGGCCTTTGCCCGCAAGCAGACCATTGCGCCTGCTGTGCTGGATCTCAACGCGTCGGTGGAGGGCCTGCTGAAAATTCTTTCCCGGCTCATGGGGGAAAACATTGAACTGGCGTGGCGGCCCGGCCCCGGGCCCTGCACTGTCCGGCTGGACCCCTCCCAGTTGAACCAGGTGGTGACCAACCTCTGCATTAATGCCAGAGACGCCATTGTGGATGTGGGCAACATCACCATTGAGACCGACACCCTCTTTTTTGACCAGGACTACTGCGACACCCATGCCGAGTTTACACCGGGCGAGTATGTGATGCTTGCGGTAAGTGACAACGGGGTCGGGATGGACCGCCAGACCATGGACCATGTGTTTGACCCCTTTTTCACCACCAAAAAACAGGGCAAGGGAACCGGCCTGGGCCTGGCCACGGTTTACGGCACCGTCAAACAGAACAAAGGGTTTATCAACGTCTACAGTGAACCTGGTAACGGGTCCACCTTTCGAGTCTATTTCCCGCGGCACAGGGCCGAGGATGATCCGGACCGGCCTGAACCAAGGAAAGAACCGCTCGCCACCGGCTGCAAGGAGACGATCCTGATCGTGGAGGATGACCCGGTGCTTCTGGAAATGGGAACCATTATGGTGCAACGGCTGGGATACTCGGTCATGGCGGCAGCCACTCCCCAGGAAGCAATGGAACTGGTGGACACGCACGGCACGGCCATTGACCTGATGATCACCGACGTGGTGATGCCGGAGATGAACGGTAAAGATCTGGCGGCCCGGATTCGGTCCATTCACCCGGGCATCCGGCTGCTTTTCATGTCCGGCTACACCGCCAATGTCATTGTCCACCAGGGCGTGCTGGAAGAGGGCATCGACTTCATACAGAAGCCCTTTTCTCTGCAGAACCTGGCCGCCAAGGTCCGTGAGGTGCTGGACCGGACGGTATGATATGTTTTTTGGGTTCATCGCCGATTTGTGACTGTAAAGACTTGCATGATTTTCAGTGCAGTCGATGGTTTTAAAAGGGGCCAAGGATTCAAGTGGTCAAGAAAAAGCTTTAAATAAAGGAAACCTCGAAAAATTCAATTTCTCGCAAAGACGCGAAGGACGCAAAGAAAAGCAAGAACACCAGGTGTAAGACAGAAAAAATAAGCCTTTGCGCACGTTGCGCCTTTGCGAGATAAAAAAAATAAACCGCCAAAAACAAAAAACGGCGTTTTGGGTTGGGAAGAAAACCAATTTTTAGAGATGTCCTAAAGACCCGATGAAGCCCGAACGTTCGGTTTATGGTTTGAAATCAGGATGTTATTAGCTAAGGATTCAATTCCCTTTGAAATAACAATAAAACACTAACAAAAACAGGTACAGCGCCTTTATAAATCTTTCAAAAACAAACCCTTGGACCCTCGACCCCTTGAATCCTTGAATCCTGTGAATTGAATTAATCGGAGAAGGTCCAGCTTTTTAAAAGGTCCCCTTTACTGTTTTGAGCCGGCATTCAGGGCGCCGGCTTTTTATGGACACCGGCAACAACTGGAGAGGATCATGCGCAGTCTTCCTGAAAAAACATGGCACGTGATAGATGCGTGGGAGGCGGTTTCCGTTTTTGAGTCCCATGAAACCAGCGGCCTTTCCCGGGCAGCGGCCGAGGAGCGGGCAGACCGGTTCGGCCCCAACGAGTTGACCCGGGCAAAGGGCCAGGGATCGCTTATCCGATTTCTGCTGCAATTCAAGCAGCCCCTGGTGATCATCCTTCTGGCCGCGGCCCTGATCACCCTGCTGCTGGCCGAATATGTGGACTCGGCGGTCATTTTTGCCGTGGTGCTGGTCAATGCCGTCATCGGTTTTGTACAGGAGTCCAGGGCCATGAAGGCCATCGAAGCCCTGGCCGACGCCATGATCAGCGAGGCCACGGTGATCCGGGACGGAGAAAAACAGCGTCTTCCCTCCCGCCTGCTGGTACCCGGTGACCTGGTGCTGCTGCAATCCGGGGACAAAGTGCCGGCCGACATGAGACTGATAAAGGTTCGGGAACTGCAGGTCGATGAGAGCGCGCTGACCGGAGAAAGCGTTCCTGTTCAAAAAGCGGAAGGCAAACTGGATCCCGAAATGAGCATCGGGGACCGGCGCAACATGGCCTACTCCTCCACCCTGGTCACCTACGGCACCGGTCAGGGTGTGGTGGTGGCCACCGGGGATGGCACAGAGATCGGCCGCATCAATCAGCTCATCGCATCGGCCGATGTGCTGGAAACCCCCCTGACAAAAAAGATTCACCACTTTTCCAATATTCTGCTCTATGCCATCCTGGCCATGGCGGCCCTGACCTTTGTGGCGGGGTTTGTCCGGGGCCAGGACCTGATGGAGATGTTCATGGCGTCGGTGGCCCTGGCCGTGGGCGCTATTCCAGAAGGACTGCCGGCGGCCATCACCATCACCCTGGCCATCGGTGTTTCCCGTATGGCCAGACGCAACGCCATTATCCGCAAACTGCCGGCCGTGGAAACCCTGGGCTCCACCATGGTGATCTGTTCGGACAAGACCGGCACCCTGACCCAGAACCAGATGACGGTACTGGATATCGTGGCTGGAGGGCCCCGCTACGAGGTATCCGGCACCGGATACGCGCCGGAAGGAACCATTACGCCGATACAGGACGCCGTTGATACGGCGTCCAACATCGCCCTTGCCGAGCTTTTAAAGGCAGGGCTGCTGTGCAACGACTCGCGCCTGAAAGCAACCGACACCGGCTGGCACGTGGAGGGAGACCCCACGGAAGGTGCCCTGATCGCGGCAGGGGCCAAGGCCGGTTTAGATCTTCGTCAACTGGAAAAAGAAATGCCCCGGCTTGACACCATTCCCTTTGAGTCGGCCCGCCAGTATATGGCCACCCTGCACGACCGGGGAGAAGGAAGGCCGCCGGTTCTTTATGTCAAAGGATCGATTGAAAGCGTCTGCGTGGAGTGCGCCACTATTTTAGGCCCGGACGGCGAACCGGATATTGCCGGGCCGGGGGCCATCTCCGGATGGGTGGAATCCATGGCGGAAAAGGGGCTGCGGGTTCTGGCCTTTGCCCGCAAGGAGATGCCGGCGGGCACCACCACAATCACCCACGCGGACGTGGAGGAGGGCATTGTTTTTCTGGGCCTTCAGGGCATGATCGATCCGCCCCGGCCCGAGGCGATAGAGGCGGTGGCTGCCTGCCAGGCCGCGGGCATCCGGGTCAAAATGATCACCGGGGACCATGCCGGTACGGCCGGGGCCATTGCCCGGCAGATCGGCCTGTGCGGCGACACCTGCTCCTACCACACCCGCGAGGTTCTCACCGGAAAGGAAATCGCCGAACTTGAGGCCGAGCAACTGGCGGAGACCGCGGACAGCACCGCCGTGTTTGCCCGGGTATCGCCGGAGCAGAAGCTGCGTCTGGTGGAGGCCCTGCAGCAGCGGGACTACGTGGTGGCCATGACCGGGGACGGGGTCAATGACGCGCCGGCCCTGCGCCAGGCCGACATCGGCGTGGCCATGGGCATGACCGGCACCGAGGTTTCCAAGGAAGCGGCCGACATGGTGCTCACCGACGACAACTTTGCCACCATCAAGGCCGCTGTAGAAGAGGGCCGGGGCGTGTTTGACAACCTGATCAAGTTCATCACCTGGACCCTGCCCACCAATGGCGGCGAGGGCATGGTCATCCTGCTCGCCATTCTCCTGGGCACCCGCCTGCCCATTCTGCCCCTTCAGATTCTCTGGATCAACATGACCACGGCCCTGCTGCTGGGGCTGATGCTGGCCTTTGAGCCCAAGGAGGCGGGCATCATGGCCCGTCCGCCCCGGGACCCGGGCATGCCCATTCTTACACGGCCCCTGATCCTGCGCATTCTGATGGTCAGCCTGCTGCTGGTGATCTGCGCCTTTGGCCTGTTTAAAATCGAACTGGCCCTGGCCGGCAATGACGAGGCCCTGGCCCGAACCCTGGCGGTTAATGTTTTTGTGTTCGGTGAAATGTTTTACCTGTTCAACTGCCGCTCCATGACCCGCCCGGTGTGGTCCCTTGGTCTTTTCAGCAATCCCCTGCTCTGGGCCGGGGTGGCGGTAATGACCCTGCTGCAGCTGCTTTATACCTACCTGCCCGCGCTCAACACTGTTTTCCAGAGCGCGCCCATGGGGCTGACCGAGTGGGCCATGGTGATGGGCGCCGGCCTGACGATTTTTACGGTGGTGGAATGTGAGAAATGGGTGGGCCGCAAGCGGGGCCTTCAACAGGTATAATCGAGCGCCGGTCCGAATATGTCATGGAAATTTTCAACGTGTGCCGGGCGAATCAATCGTTGAAAGGTCCGGACTCGGAAATGGAAGATTCGACCCTGTGCTTACTGAATAGTCCCTGAATCATGGACGTCAGAATCGCCAGAGACCAGGCAGCGCACAGATAGAACTGGGGACGGAGGGGAATCGAATAGCGGGGCCACGGCGCAAATACCATGTAAAGCAGCGTAAAATAAAGCAACGGAATCAAAACCAGTTGCGGCGAAAGGGTTTGCCGAACCTGGGGAAAGCAGGTCTCTGTTCTCCTTTTAAAAAGGAGCAGCGGCAGGGCCAGTGCCGCGGTAACCATCAGCCAGGGATGCAGCAACCGCATGGTTGTCGCCATAACACCCAGCAGCGGGGATATCTCTTCCAGCCGTCGGTTTACCGGATAGATATAAGCATCCCCCTTTCCCTGAATGATGCTCCACCGCCACAGGTAGAAGGGTTTTTCGAAAAAATACCAGGAAACATAGCGCCACGGCTCCGCCTTTGCCCGTTGCCAGAGAATGCGGGTAAAATTTTCCATGGAAGATCCGAACTCAGGCTGCTGCGGATCTTCCCGGTAGGGAAAGGGCATGAAGAAACGTGTTTTGTAAATAAAGCCGGGATAGGCGCCGTGGCTCAGTGTAGCAATGGCCCTATCCGCCCCCCGGGCCGCACCGGGCGGCAGCAGGACGTGGGACCGGAACATCCAGACGCACGGAAAAATCGCAAACACCAGCACAAAAATTCGCAGACCCCGTTTCATAGCACGGCGATAATCGGAATCTTCATAGCGATTTATACGCCACCGAATGATCGCCGCGATGATAAAGGGCAGGCACAGGGCCGTTTCATTAACCAGGTAGGCACAGCCGAACAACAATGCGGATACCGGTAAAACACGAACGGTTCCACGGATGGCCCACTGAAAGGCGCACAATCCGGCCAGCAGGCAAAAGGCGAACAGGGTCTCACTCAGTATACATCCACCCACGGAAATCAGATGGGGGCTGAAGGCGGTCAATAGGCCGGCCGTCACCGCCGCCGCGGGATGGAGAAAAAAAACGCCGAGCGCGTAGGTAAGGGGCGTTAGCAGGGCCCCGGTCACCTGCTGGACCGTCAGTGCGTTTTCCAAAAACCGGTGTTCCCCGGAAATTCGCAGCACCAGAGACAGCAGCAATGGATACCCCGGGGACCGGAAGGCATCAGGCGCGGCAACGGCGATGCCGGGCGGGGCTTTTGAAAAAACATTAAAATAAGCCAGGTTGCGTGCATAGTTGAGATATTCGCCAGCGTCACGCTGCATAAAAACATTGCTGTGATTGGCCTGCAGAAAGGCAAGACGGATCGTCAGGGCCATGATAAAAAGCAGGCCCATGGCCGCCACATGCACAACAACCTTTCTGAAATGACTGGAATTGGTCACGTAGGCCTTGTCAACAATATGTTAGCCGGCCGAAGAGCTTCCTGGAAGGAAATTCAATTGTCTGTGGTGATCCCAGGGGGAATCGAACCCCCGTTACCGGCGTGAGAGGCCGACGTCCTAACCGCTAGACGATGGGACCACATCTCATTCAGACCTTACATGAGTACCGGAATCACTGCTTTTTGTCAAACAGAAAATGGACGGGTTTGATGAAAAACGGCTGATTTTTTCATGGCATTCCGGCAAACGCCGGTCACACCGCAGCCGTTCGGTCCAGGTGCCGGCTTTGAATGGCCTCGGCCACATGGGCCTCGGTGATATTCTCGTTCCCTTCAAGATCGGCAATGGTGCGCGCCACCTTCAAAATACGGCTATAGGCCCGGGCCGAGAACCCCAGCCGGTCGATGGCGGTCTCCAGCAGGCGGGCGGCGCCCGGACCGGGAACACAGTACTTTCGAATATGGCGGTTGGTCATCTGAGCGTTGCAGTGAATCCGGGTTTTTGCAAACCGCTGCCGCTGTATCTCGCGGGCCGTTGTCACCCGCTGCTGAATCACCGATGAGGATTCAGCGGTGCCGGTTCCGGCAAAATCACGAAAAGCCACGGCCGGCACCTCCACGTGAATGTCGATGCGGTCCAGCAGGGGGCCGGAGATGCGGGACCGGTACCGCTGCACCTGGATGGCGGAGCAGCGGCACTCGTGCCGGGGATCGCCCAGGTGACCGCAGGGGCAGGGATTCATGGCGGCCAGCAGCATAAAGGCCGACGGGTAGGTGATGGCGGCCGCGGCCCGGGAAATGGTGACCTGCTTGTCTTCCAGGGGCTGGCGCAGCATCTCCAGCACCGACTTTTTAAACTCCGGCAGTTCATCTAAAAACAGGACCCCGTTGTGGGCCAGGCTCACCTCGCCGGGTTTGGGATGGGAACCGCCGCCGATAAGACCGGCATCGGAAATGGTGTGGTGAGGGGCGCGAAAAGGCCGGGCCGTCACCAGGGCCTGGTCTTTTTCCAGCCGGCCGGCCACGGAAAATATCTTGGTGGTCTCAAGGGATTCTTCCAGGGTCATGTCCGGCAGAATGGTGGGAAGGCGCCGGGCCAGCATGGTTTTTCCCGACCCCGGTGGGCCGGTCATGAGCAAATTGTGGCCCCCGGCCGCTGCAATCTCCAGTGCCCGTTTGGCCTGCTCCTGGCCCGCCACCTCGGAAAAATCGTCGCCGGCATTCCTGGCGGCTGTGAAAATTTCCGCCATGTCCACCTGTACCGGTGAAATAGCCGAGGCACCGCACAGGAAATTGGCGGCCTGGGTCAGGTGCGCCACCGGGTAAACCGCAATGCCGGAAACAACGGCGGCTTCCCGGCTGTTTTCCCCGGGCACGATGACACCTTTATATCCCGCGTTCCTGGCGGCCATGGCCATGGGCAGCACCCCGGGCACCGGCTTTACCGCACCGCCCAGGGAGAGCTCCCCGGTAATCAGGTAATCGGCAAAGACCGCTTCCGGAACGATGCCACCGGCCCCAAGGATGCCCAGGGCAATGGGAAGGTCAAAGCCGGTTCCGGTTTTCTTGATGCCCGCCGGCGCCAGGTTCACCGTGATGTGGTCGTCGGGAAACGAAAACCCGGAGTTGACCATGGCCGCCTTGACCCGGTCCCGGCTCTCCTTTACCGAGACCTCGGCAAGCCCCACGGTGGTAAAGCAAGGAAGCCCCCTGGCAATATTGACCTCCACTTCCACGATGCCCGCGTCAATGCCGGTAACGGCGCTGGAAAAAACCCTTGTTAACATGTCTGCACAGTCTCTAAAACATCAATGCTCTGGAAAACAGCCCCGAATAATTTAAAACAACAGGAGCTTTATTGACCTGTGTTCTTGCATCAATACCAGAGCGGACCTGTATGAGCAATATTTTTTCGCAATCATCTGTCTCAACAGGGCCGGGACACCGCCCTGGGAATAGATTGACAAACCGGGCATGTTTGGATATCGTAGCAGAATCTGTATAAAATATTTTTTACTTAAAATGTAAAGGGTTATATATAATGTATCTTTTTCAGCGGACCGTGGCAGGCCCGGTTACCTGCACCGGGGTGGGGGTCCATTCAGGAAAACCGGTCAACCTGGTGGTAAAACCGGCGCCCCCCAACCATGGCATCAAGTTTGTGCGAACCGATCTTCGGGACGCCCCCCGTATTCCCGCGCTCTTCAGAATGGTCACCGATACCAGCCTGGCCACCGTGCTGGGCAGCAACGGCGCCATCGTCTCCACCGTGGAGCATCTGATGGCCTGTTTTTCGGGCATGGCCGTGGACAACGCCCTGGTGGAGGTGGACGCCTATGAACTGCCCATCATGGACGGCAGCGCCTTCCCCTTTGCCGATGCCGTTTCCCGGGTGGGGTGCGTGGAACAGGAGGCCCGGCGCTGCTTTTTTATCATCAAAAAGCCCCTGGAAATAGAGGAGGACGGACGGTCCGTGGGCATATACCCGGCATCCGGCTATACCATCTCGGCCACCATCGAATATGACCACCCGCTGATCGGCACCCAGTCCCGCACAGTTGAGGTGAACACCGAAACCTTTGTAAACGATATCAGCAAAGCCCGTACCTTCGGGTTTTATCATGAATACGAATACCTGAAGCAGCACGGCCTGGCCCGGGGGGGCTCTCTGGACAATGCCGTGGTGCTGGATGATTCAGGGATTTTGAACGAGGGCGGGCTGCGTTTTGACGACGAATTTGTCCGGCACAAGATCCTGGACTGCATCGGTGATTTTTCTCTACTGGGCATGCCCCTGCTGGGCCGCATCGTTGCCTGTAAATCAGGGCACCTGTTTAATCGTCGGCTCCTGGAGGCCCTGTTCGAAAACAAGGCGTGCTGGGAAACCGGTTTTCCGGAGCTTCCCCAACCTGCTGCAAAGCCCTTGCCTTTTAGAAAACCTTCATTATAGGATAGGCCAGTGTCCGAATACGTCATGAGCCGTTCGGTCAACCCTAATCATGGTAAATGATATGCATTCCATGTTCCGATTTTCCGGTCTGATGCTTTCTTGCATGCTTCTTGTGTTGCTCTGCCACACCCCGGCGCCGGCGGATGACGCCCGCCTGTCCGAACTGTCCGTTACGCCCTCGGAAGGCGTTCTTGTTTTTCAAACCACCGTGGCCGGTGCATTCAACGAGAAGATGGAAGCCGCCATCAAAAGCGGCGTGCCGGTCACTTTTACGTTTCTGATCCGGGCCGCCAGGGTGCGGCGCATGTGGTTCGACAAGGACGTGGCCGCATACCGTGTCACCCACACGATCAAGTACGACAACTTAAAAGAAGCGTTTACCGTACATCGCTCCTGGGAAGGGGAAAAAACCCTGGTCACCAAATCCCTGGACAAGGCCCGGGATGCCATGGTCCGGATCGAGGAGCTGCCCCTGTGCAGCCTGGATGACCTTGAACGGGACACGGTTTACCGGGTCAGCGCCAAGGCCGAACTGGACAAGCTCACCCTGCCGCTTTACCTGCATTATGTGCTTTTCTTTGTTTCCTTCTGGGATGTGGAAACCGACTGGCATCATGTTGACTTTACCTATTAGTCCAGGCCCCCGTTCATCCATGCGACATCCGCCGATATGATTAAGAGATTTTTCAAAGCGTTCCGGACCTTCATGTCCGGGCTGGATGAGGAAGAACGCCGGCGCAGAAAGCGGGAAGGCGTTCTGGCCGTCGTGCTGCTGGTGACAGTGGCCGTGTTTACCTACCTGGAAAGCCGCATCATTCAGTTCGGCGCCGACATTCCGGTTTCCAACACGGTGTTGATGTTCATCTTCATCAACATCAACCTCCTGTTGCTGATCCTGCTGATCTTTCTTGTTTTCAGGAACCTGGTCAAGCTTTTCTACGACCGCAAGCAGAATGTCATGGGCGCCCGGCTGCGGACCCGGCTGGTGGTGGCTTTCATCTCCCTGACCCTGGTGCCCGCCATTGTGCTGTTCTTTTTTTCCATGAGCTTTATCACCACCAGCATCAAGTTCTGGTTCAACGTGCCTGTTGACCATGCCCTGGAAAACTCCCTGGCCGTGGGCAAGAACATGTATGCCCACATTGAGGACAGCAACCGGTTTTTTCTGAAGCGGGCCGCTTACCAGATCACCACCAACAACCTGTTGCGGCCCTATCGCAACGACGATCTCTCCCGTTACATCCAGATCGTTCAGCGGGAGTTCCACCTGAACACGGTGGAGGTCTACAGTCCCGACGGGGAACGAATCACCTACGCCGTCTCTCCGGAAATTGAGACGGCCCCTTTCGGAACCTTATCAATAAACGATCTGCAAAAAACCGGTATGGAAAAAGACACGGTTCTTTCCATCAGCCGGGATCTGCCCGCCGGTGAGTTGGTCAGCTCCATCTGCTCGATACCCTTTGGCCAGCCGAGGGAAAAGGCCGAGGCCTTTCTGGTGATCTCCATCCTGCTGCCCCCGGACCTGTCCGACAGCCTGACCGCCATTTCCAGGGGCATTGAAGAGTACCAGCAGATCAAGCTGCTCAAGGAGCCCATTCAGAGCACCTATTACATCGTTCTTTCCATCGTGGCCCTGCTGGTGGTCTTCTGTGCCGTCTGGTTCGGCTTTTACATCGCCAAGTCCCTCACCAATCCCATCATGGAGCTGGCCAAGGGCCTGGAGCGGGTCTCCGCCGGAGACCTGGCCTATACCATTGAGCGCCTGGCCGATGATGAAATCGGCATGCTGGTCAGCTCGTTTAACAAAATGACCGGGGACCTGCGGGCCGGGCGGCAGCAGATCGAAGCAGCCACCCAGGCGCTGGAACGGCAGAAGGACGCGCTGGAAGAGAGCCGCCTCTACATGGAGATCGTTCTCAACAACATCTCCACCGGCGTTATCTCCATTGATGCCCACGGCACCATTACAACGATCAACAAGTCGGCCCGGAAAATGCTGTCCCTTTCCCACGAAAACGTCCTCAACCGTTACTATGCCAACGTATTGAAGGGCCGGTACCTGGAACTTGCCGATGAGCGAATCGCCACCATTCGGGACGGCGGCCAGGACATGGTGGAACTGCCGCTGCGACTCACCATCAGCGGTACGCCACGCAGCTTTATTATCTACTTAAACGCCCTGCGGCACGACAAGACCGGCCAGTACATGGGCATCGTGATGGTGATCGACGACCTCACCGAGCTGGAAAAGGCACAGCGCATGGCGGCCTGGCGGGAGGTGGCCCGCCGCATCGCCCATGAGGTGAAAAACCCGCTGACCCCCATCTCCCTTTCGGCCCAGCGCCTGAAAAGAAAGTTCGGGCCCGACGCCGATGATCCGGTCTTTGAAGAGTGTATCCGCACCATTCTTGATTACGTGGATATTATTCGCAACCTGGTCAACGAGTTTGCCGCCTTTGCCAAGTTTCCATCGGCAAAACTGGCGCCCTGCGACCTGGTGCAGACCATTCGGGAAACCGCCGACCTCTATACCGAGGAAGACAGCCCCGTCACATTCACCATTGACGCGCCCCCGGACCTGCCCCGGCTGAACCTGGACCGGCAGCAGATCAAACAGGCCCTGATCAACCTGATTGAAAACGCCATCACCGCCATGGAGGGGGCCGGGCGGATCACGATCACGGTACGCCACGACCCCGCAGCCATGAAGGTGGTGCTGACCTTTGCCGATACCGGCAGAGGGCTTTCCGAGGCGGCGAAAAACAACCTTTTTGAACCCTATTTTTCAACCAAGAAATCGGGAATGGGGCTGGGCCTTGCCATTGTCAGCTCCATTATCGCGGACCACAACGGCACCATCAGCGCCCATGACAATAAGCCCAGAGGCGCCCGGTTCATCATCGAGCTGCCGGCATGAGACAGCCGGCCGGCCAAAGGGAGAAAAGCGGATGTTTCCATCGGTTTTAATTGTGGATGACGAGCCTTCCATCCTTCAGTCCCTGGGCGGACTGCTGTCGGACGAAGGCTTTGAGGTTCTCACCGCGTCAAACGGGTATGAGGCACTAAAGCTTATCGAAACAGCGTCGCCGGACATTGTGCTGCTGGACATCTGGATGCCCGGCATCGACGGTATTGAGACCTTAAAGGAGATCAAGGCCGCCAGCCCCCATATTCCGGTGGTCATCATCACCGGCCACGGCACCATCGAGACCGCGGTCAATGCCACCAAGATCGGGGCCTTTGATTTTATTGAAAAGCCCCTGTCCATTGACAAGGTCATCGTGGCCATTCACAACGCTTTGAATTTTCGCCGGCTGGAGGAGGAAAACCGGTACCTCAAGAAAAAAACGCTGGAAAAAAGTTCCATCGACGGCGCCAGCCCGGCGGTGGTTGCCTTGAAACAGCAGATCGCCTCGGCCGCGCCTACGGATGCATGGATTCTGATCTCCGGGGAAAACGGCGCCGGAAAGGAGATGGTGGCCCGCACCATTCACACCCTGAGCCCCCGGGGAGAACACCCCTTTGTGGACATCAATTGCGCGGCCATTCCGGAGACGTACCTGGAAAGCGAGCTGTTCGGCCATGAAAAGGGGGCGTTTGAGGCCGCAACCACAAAGTCGGTCGGCAAAATCGAACTGGCCAACAAGGGCACCCTGTTTTTAGACGAGATATCCAACATGGCGCCGGCCACCCAGGCAAAACTGGTGCGGGTGCTGCAGGAGCAGAAATTTCAGCGCCTGGGCAGCTCCCGAACGGTATCGGTGAATGTGCGGGTGATTGCGGCAACCCATAAGGACCTGGAACTGGAAATCAAGGAGGGCCGTTTCCGGCAGGATCTTTTTTTTATGCTCAACGTGATTCCCATCGAGGTGCCGCCCCTGCGGGACCGCAGGGAGGATATTCCCGTTCTCGCGGCCATCTTCCTGGAACAGCATGCCCGGCAGAACAACACGGAGCCCAAACAACTTTCTGAGGATGCCCTGAACCTGCTGTGCGATTACCCGTGGCCCGGCAATGTGCGGGAGCTTAAAAACCTGCTGGAGCGGCTGACCATCATGCTTCATAAAAACACCATCGACGCCGGTGACCTGCCCCGGCCTTACAATCCGGGAAAAACGCCGCCGGCCCTTCCCGTGGCCGAACTGTTCTCCCCCATTGACCTGAAGCAGGCCCGCACCCGTTTTGAAGAGGCCTATATCCGGTTTATCCTGCAGCAGAACGACGCGGACATCACCAGGACCGCCCTGGCCATCGGTGTGGACAAGGGGTACCTGCGCAAAAAAATCAAAAAGATGAAGTTGTAACAGCCATGGCCCTTACTGTTATCGGCGGCACATTAAAAGGCAGGCGGCTTTTTTCCCCAACGGGCATGGCGGTCCGGCCCACTTCAGGCCGGGTGCGGGAAGCCCTGTTCAGTATTTTCATGCATGAGACTCCGGGTGCCACGGTGCTGGACCTGTTTGCCGGCACCGGGGCACTGGCCATCGAGGCCCTGAGCCGGGGGGCCGCCCGGGCCGTGCTGATCGACAACACCCCCGCTGCTCTGGCGGTGATTCAGAAAAACATTCAGGCGTGCGGACTTCAGGCCGCGGCCCGGGCCATTCGCCACGATGCCGCGCAAGACCTTGCCTGCCTGCCATCTCTGGGCATGGCCTTTGACCTGGTGTTCATGGACCCTCCCTATAAATCCGGCGCCATCGGCCGGATCCTTGAAAACCTTCGCGCCAGCCGAACGCTGCTGCCGGGCGCATGGGTGGCAGCCGAGCATTCCCACAGGACCACGGCCGAGGCAGCCGCCTGTGACGGACGCGATTTTACCCTGACAGACCAGCGTCGATACGGAAAAACGGTTGTCTCTTTTTTCCGATATATGGTAGAAATTCCCATGAACAGCGACAGCGACACACCGCCCTTTCACCACATCCATGACGCCGGTTGACGCGGACAACCGGTCAGCACAAGGAGAGACCCGATGAAAATCGCCATCTACCCGGGGTCCTTTGATCCGGTCACCAACGGTCACATCGACATCATTCAGCGGGGACGCCACCTGTTTGACAAAATCATCGTGGCGATTCTTCTCAACCCCGGGAAAAAGGCGCTCTTTTCCGTTGAAGAACGGCTGGACATGCTGACTGAAAGCCTGAAGGATATGGACGGTGTGGAGGTGGACGCTTTTTCCGGCCTGCTCATCGACTATGCCGAGCGGAAAAACGCGAAGGCCATTCTCCGGGGCATGCGGGCCGTGTCCGACTTTGAGTACGAATTCCAGATGGCCCTGATGAACCGGCGGCTCAACCGGGACATTCAGACGGTGTTCCTGATGACCGGCATGCGGTGGATTTACACCAGCTCTTCCATTATCAAGGAGGCGGCCACATTTGGCGGCGACATCAGCGGCATGGTGCCGGCCTTTGTGGAAAAAAAGCTGGAAGAAAAAATCGGGTACGTCGTCAACCACAAAAAGGCCGAAGACTAATTTTCCTTCCACCCATGCTCGCCGATCAGCTTGACAAAGCGGCACCCGCCCAGGTCTGTGGTCCGGACCCCGGTTCTTTCCTTTACCAGCCTGATCAGGCTCTGCATGGATTCGCTTCCCACCGGCGCTACCAGGCGCCCGCCCACGGCCAGTTGATCCACCAGCACCGAAGGAATGTCCGGGGCACCGGCGGTGATGATAATCCCGTCAAAAGGGCTTTCCGCCTTCCACCCGGTGGTGCCGTCGGAGTAGCGGGTGGCGATGTTGTAGTACCCCAGCCTGTCAAACAGGGACCGTGCCCGAATGTAAAGGGAGTGGATCCGCTCAACGGTATAAACGCGGGACACGATACGGGAGAGGATGGCCGCCTGATATCCCGATCCCGTGCCGATCTCCAGGATCCGGTCATTGCCGGTGGGCTCCAGTGCCTGGGTCATTTCCGCCACGATATAGGGCTGGGAGATGGTCTGCTGCTCACCGATGGGAAGGGGGAAATCGCCGTAGGCCTGGTCCATCAGGGCCTCGCTGACAAACAGGTGCCTGGGCACCGTGCCCATGGCGCCCAGCACAAAGGGATCGGTGATGCCGCGCCGCGCGATCTGGTTTTCCACCATCTGTTTGCGCCGGCGTACATATCTTATTTCTTCGTTTTCCATAACCATGCGGTTTAATAGCAAGGCCCCCTGAAGCCGTCAAGACAAAAAAGCGGTTGCGCGAGTCCCGCAGCCGGAATATGATAGACATCACAACAGAACCGGTTGCGGGCCATCGAAAGAGACGTGCCGGGGCCTGAACCGTTACGGCAACACTATTCCACAGTTCCCGGCATTTCAAAACTATCCATGGCAACCGGGCCATGAGCCATGAGGGGTAACGGACAGGGCATTGGGCAACACAAAAAACCTTCTTTCACTGATTCTGCTGTTTATCGTGGTGCTGGTCGCCGGCACTTTCGGCTATGCCGTGATAGAAGGCTGGGATCTGCTTGATGCCTTTTACATGACCATGATCACGGTCACCACCGTGGGATACGGGGAAGTCCACGGCCTGAGCCGGGCCGGCCGGGTCTTCACCATGGTGGTGATTTTCCTGGGTTACGGCCTGTGCCTCTATGTGGCGGGATCCGTGGTCCAGTTCATGGTGGATGGAAAAATTCGCGCCATTCTCGGGAGACGAAAATTGGATTCAAAAATCAGGCGGCTGAGAAACCACTATATTATCTGCGGTTACGGCCGCATCGGCCGCGTACTGGCGGCTCACCTTCGGGAAAAGCCGATTGACATGGTGGCCATCGACGGCAATCCCGACCTGGTGCCGGCCATGGAGGCCGATAACGTGCTTTACATCTGTGCCAGCGCCACAGAGGAAGAGACCCTGATGCAGGCCGGCATTAAACATGCGAAGGTGCTGATCGCGGCCCTGGCCACGGACACGGACAACGTGTTTCTTGTACTCACGGCCCGCCAGTTGAACCCGGACCTGTTTATCATGGCCCGGGCCAGCCATGAGGCGGCAAAATCCAAACTAAAAGCCGCCGGCGCCGACAAGGTGGAATCCCCCTATGACATCGGGGCCCACAACATGGCCATGCGGGTGCTGCGACCAACGGTGACCAATTTCCTGGAGCTGGCACTGGCCAGGAAGAACAAGCATATTCAGATGGAAGAGATTCCGATTCTGCCCGGCTCCCGGTTCTGCGGCCTGGCACTGAGCGAATCACGCATTCGGCAGGAGTTTGACCTGATTGTCATTGCCATTAAAAAATCAGATGCTTCCATGATTTTCAACCCCTCCTTTGACGCGAAAATTCACGCCAACGACACTGTTATCGTGGTGGGCAGCACGGAAAACCTGGAAAAATTCGGAAAGGCCGCCATGGCCGCATGACAAAAGAAGCGTCTGCCGGTCTTGCCCATGCCAATACCGCAGACAGAATCACCTGGGGGAAGTTGCGCTGACCGCAGCTGCCAGGAGCAACGAAAAGATAAGCCGGCCGCTATATCTTGTAAATCACGCGGCTCTCGGTGATGATGATATCCACGTGCCGGTCAATGGATCCCTTGGGCACCTGAGCGATGATCTGGTCTTCAAAGGCCAGGGAGACCTTGCGGGTGGTGGCCGGCAGCCTGGGAATCAGTTTGTCGTAATAGCCGGTACCCAGGCCGATGCGGGCCCCTTTTTCATCAAACACCAGACCGGGTATGATGGCAATTTCCACGCTGTCGATGGGCACCACCCGGCACCGGTTGGGATCGGCCACGGTTTCGCCCCCGGGGCCGGTGATAAAATCAGCGGAAGGGTCATTGAGCTTGAGCAGCCGGAGGTCCTTTCGGTTGGTATCGTCACAGGGCACCACGGCAACCTTGTTGCATGAAAAACAGTGCTTTATGATGCTGCGGGTGTCCACCTCGCCGGGCTTGTTAAGGTAGATAAACACAACCCGTGCTTCCATGAAGTTGGCAAAACCAAACAGCCGGGTCAATATCTGCCGGCTTTTCCGAGAGAGCTCATCTTTTGTGAACGCACCGATTTTTTTTACCACACCGGCGCTGAGCCCCTGTTTTATTTCCTTGACATCATCCATGACCTACCTCTATATGCTTTTATTCATTTTTCTATACGATTGATTGAAGGGTTTTCTACCACAATTCTGGTATCATGTCAACCATTAATAATCATTGACTAAAACATTCAGCCATGATACCAACAGAATATTCTAAAACCCTTGCCGGACGGCCCGCCAGGGCCGGTTTCGACAAAACCTGTTTGAATGACTCATAAACAGATTGAACGCCCATGCTTGACAGCCGATTTGTAAGAGAACAGGCCGACAGGGTCAGACAGGCTCTTGAACATCGCAATGAAGACCCGGCCATGATTGACGCTTTTCTGGGGTATGACACGGCCCGCAAGGATATCCTGGCCGAGATCGAAGCGCTGCGGCACAAACGCAACGTGGCCTCCGATACCATCGCGCAAATGAAAAAGGCGGGGCAGACCGCGGATGCATCCATTGCCGCCATGCGCGAAGTATCCGCAAAAATAAAGGAATTGGAGGTCCTGCTCGCCGAAAACCAGGAAAAAAGCGATGCCCTGCTGATGCGCATTCCCAATATCCCCCACGCATCGGTTCCCATCGGTCCGGACGAAAGCGCCAACGTGACGGAAAGGGAGGTGGGCACCCCTCCGGCATTTGATTTTGCCCCCCGGCCCCACGAAGAGATCGGTGAGGCCCTGGGCATTTTTGATTTTGCAAGGGCCGCCAAGATCGCCGGCGCCCGGTTTCCCCTGTACAAGGGGGCCGGCGCTCTTATGGAGCGGGCCCTGATCAACTTCATGCTGGACATTCACACCACGGAGCACGGCTACACCGAGTGCCTGCCGCCCCTGATGGCCAATGCCAAAACCATGACCGGCACGGGCCAGCTGCCCAAGTTTGAAGAGGACCTGTTCAGGCTGGAGCGGTGGGGGTTTTACCTGATACCCACAGCCGAAGTGCCGGTAACCAACATCTTTGCCGACGAAATTCTCAACGAGGCAGACCTGCCCATCAAATACACGGCCTATACCCCCTGTTTTCGCTCAGAAGCCGGCTCCTACGGCAAGGACACCAAGGGGCTGATCCGCCAGCACCAGTTCAACAAGGTGGAACTGGTCAAGTTTGCCCACCCGGAAGACTCCTACGCCGAGCTGGAAAAACTGCTGGCCGATGCGGAAACCATTTTACAGCGCCTGGGACTGGCCTACCGGGTGATCACCCTCTGTTCCGGCGACATGGGGTTTTCCGCGGCCAAAACCTATGATATCGAGGTGTGGTTTCCCGCCCAGAACCGGTACAGGGAGATATCATCGTGCAGTAATTTCGAGGACTTCCAGGCCCGGCGAGCCAACATCCGGTTCAAGCGGCCCGGCAGAAAAGGCACCGAATTTGTTCACACCCTAAACGGTTCAGGGCTGGCCGTGGGCAGGACCCTGGCCGCCATACTGGAAAATTTTCAGACAAAAGAGGGGGCCGTTGAGATTCCCGGTGTTCTGCGGCCCTATATGAGAAACATGGCGGTCCTGTCACTATGAACCCTTTTGATTTCCCATGCGATGTCCGGCCCCACCTGGTGCCCCGGCCCGCGGGTGACATGGTGTATAAATGCCTGGGGTGCGACGCCACCCACGATATCAACACGCTTTTATATACCTGCCCTTCCTGCAACAGCGTGCTGCTGATCGAGGACCGGGACTTTGACCGGCACAAGGCCATTTCCGGCTCTTTGTGGCAGAAGATTTTTGATTTTCGAAAAAGCCTCAACATGCCCGCCCTAAAAGGCGTATACCGGTTTCACGAATTTATCGGCCCGGACCTGCCCCTGGAGGCGGTGGTATGGCTGGGTGAAGGCGGCACCCCGGTGGTTGAAACCAGCCCGGCCCTTCAGCAGAAGGTGGGACTCCGGGTCTTTTTCAAAAACGACGGGCAGAACCCCAGCGCCTCCTTCAAGGACCGGGGCATGGCCAGCGCCTTTTCCCGTATTAATTTTCTTCTGCAAAGCGGCATCCTTTCCAACGTGCTGGCCGTGTGCGCCTCCACCGGGGACACGTCGGCATCGGCGGCTCTCTATGCCGCCCATCTCAAACCCCGTGTCACATCCGCCGTTCTTCTTCCTCACGGCAAGGTCACGCCACAGCAGCTTTCCCAGCCCCTGGGCAACGGGGCCGCCGTGTTTGAAATTCCCGGAGTGTTTGACGACTGCATGAAGGTGGTCGAAGAATTATCCGAAAACTACAACGTGGCCCTGCTCAACTCCAAAAACGCCTGGCGTATTCTGGGTCAGGAGTCTTACTCATATGAAATCGCACAGGATTTTTCCTACGACACCCGGAACCTGGCCGTTGTGGTGCCCATCGGCAATGCCGGCAACATCACGGCGGTGATGAACGGATTCTTAAAATTTTTCCGAATCGGTATCATCAACGCCCTTCCCAAGATCATCGGGGTCCAGTCCGACCACGCCAACCCGGTGTTCCGGTACTACACCGAGCCCGACCCGGCCCGGCGCCGGTTTGCCCCGGTGACGGTCAAGCCCAGCGTGGCCCAGGCCGCCATGATCGGCAACCCGGTCTCCATGCCGCGGGTGATCCGCCTGGCCGAACGGTACAACCAGGCCGCCGGCGACCGGCGGGTATTTGTGGTGGAGGTGTCTGAACAGCAGATCATGGACTGGCAGCTGACGGCCAACCGGCACGGCAACATCGTCTGCACCCACGGCGGCGAAAGCCTGGCCGGCCTGGTGGCGGCCCGGCAACAGGACATTGTCGCCGACCAGGACATCGCTGTCCTGGACTCCACGGCCCACATGCTCAAGTTCTCAAATTTTCAGCAGATGTACTTTGAAAACGCTTTTCCGGCCCCCTACGGGGTGACGCCGGATCCGGCCCTTGTCAATGCGCCCCAGCTGGTCGACATTCCCGGCATTGCCACACCGGCGGACCGGGACGCCCTGAACGGCCCGGAGATGGCGGCCTTTGTCAAAAGAACCGCTGATGAGATTGCAAACCGGCTTGGCTTGAAAAGGACAAAACAATGAGACGACATGTCTGGCTTCTGCTGCTGGTGATAATGGTGGCTTCCGGCTGTGCCGGGGCAAAAACAAAAAAGGAACAGGCCGACAAGGTCCGCAGCCTGGGCGAGGCCTTTCTGGTGGAGGAAAAATACCCGCTGGCCTTTCGGGAATTTGAAAAGGCAAAGGCGTTAAACCCCAAAGACCCTCTGCTTTATTATGACTATGGCATTTTATACCACAAGCGCAGGGATCTGAACATGGCCATTGAGGCCTATAAGAAGGCCATTGCCCTCAAGCCGGACTTTGCCACGGCCATCAACAACCTCGGGGTGCTGTACATGGAAAAGGAGGAGTGGGACAAGGCCATTGTCACCCTTACCCCGATCTCCGAGAGTTTCATCTATGCCACGCCCCACTTCCCCAACTTCCTTCTGGGGCAGGCCTACTACCATAAAAAAGAGTATGCAAAAGCGGTGGAAAAATTTCAAAAGGCCCTTGATCTGCAGCCCGATTATGTGTTTGCCGGCCATTGGCTGGGCAAAACCTACATGGCCATGGGCCAGGCGCCCCGGGCGGTGAAAGCCCTTGAATCAGCGGTTGAAAAGGCCCCTGGCGTGGCGATATTTCACCTGGACCTGGGCCGGGCCTACAGAATGGCCGGCAACATGAAAAACGCGGAAGCCGCCTTCTCCCAGGCCGCATCCCTTGCCACGGATGAAGCCCTGAAAAAAGAGGCATTAAGAGAACGGGCGTCGGTGCGGGGATAACAGCCAGCCTGCTGTCCGTGCCGCTTACTCGAATTCATCGGCACCGGATTAAGAGCAGGAGCAGGAGCAAGAAGGAAAACAGTCGGTTTATATCAGTGGGCTGTTTCCCGGTTGCCGCCCCATCAGTTGAACCAGACGTAGTCCGTAAAGATATGCCCGATCATCAGGGGCCACAGGTTCCGCATGGCCAGGAAAGCCGCGCCGTTGAACAGGCCGAAAACATAAGTGGCCAGCAGGTTGGAAGGCCCTCCCTCCCAGTGCACCATGGCAAAGACCAGCGGTGAAAAAACCATGTAGACCACGGCCGGCCGCGCAAAAAACCGCGACACCCGGTGAATGAACCCCCGGAAGTAAAGCTCTTCCACGATACCCGCGCTCAGGCTGAAATAAAGGGAGACCACCACCTTCATGATCCCTTTGGTGGGCACAATGGTCTCATACTGAAAGTAGGGGGCCGATGGCAGCAGGGCTTCAAAAAACCTGTAGGTGTACTTGTACACCCACAGGTTGACCGGGCAAAAGACCAGGCATATGACAGCCACCAGCAGCAAATTCTTTCGTCCGAAAATCCGCGCGTCCTGCCCCAGGTCGGCAAGGCCCAGCCCGCTTCGAACGGCCACGGAAAAGACCAGCACCGGAATCAGCACCCAGGAGACCAGCTCAAAGCTCCAGTAGGCAACAGCGCTTTGATAAATCAGGGAGTTGACCCAGCCGTTGATCAGAAACGGCGCAATGCCCAGGCAGAGCAGCAGCAGGTAGATGTGTTTCTGGCGGTTCTGGTCCAATTCCGGCTCCGGAAATGAGTTGTCGGATTGCTCACACTATCGTTTATTCCATTGAAATGTCAACGGGAAAGACGAAACCCTATCTTGCGCCGAGCCGGTCCATGGCAGTCTGAACAAGCCTTTTGAGCAGGCCCTGGTAGTCGATGCCCGCAGCCCGGGCCGACATGGGAAAATAGGAGGTCATGGAGCGTTCCGGCGGAATCATGCCCGGCGGCGAGTTGACATCAATGACATAGGGATTGCCCGCATGGTCGCACCGCAGGTCGATGCGGCACCAGTCGCAAATGCCCAGGGACTTCCACGCGGCCCGCACGGTCTGCTCCAGCCGCTTTTGTAAGGCCGGCGCCACAGGCGCCGGGCAGAGCAGGTGGTGGGACTCGGTCTGCTCTTCAAATATCCACTTGACCTCAAGAGAATCAATGCGGGCATAGCCTTCGGGCAGGCGGGAAAAGTCCGGTTCGATGACCGGGAATATCCCAGGGGGATTTCCCATCATTGGGATGGAAAACTCCCGGCCGTCTAAAAACGGCTGAACCAGGGCCGGCTCGCCAAAGGTGGCCATCACCCGGCCCACCTGGCGGTAAAGGGCCGCCTCATCGCACACCACGCTGTCGGCGGTGATGCCGGCCGACGACCCTTGCGCCACAGGCTTGACGATCAGGGGAAAGGCCAGCCCGCTTTCCAGCGGTTCGTCGCCGGTCTCAAACACCTGGGAGCACAGCACCGGCACGTTGCAGGCCGACAGCACCTGCTGCATACGGGCCTTGTCCAGAATCAGTGCCTGGGTCAGGGGGCCGGAGCCGGTGTAGGGAAGTTGCAGCATCTCCAGCATGGCCGGCACCTGGGCATACCGTGCCCGGCCGTAAATGCCGATTGAGTAGTTAAAAACCAGGTCAATGCTGTCACGGTTTTCATAGAGTTTGATATACGCATCCGGATCGGCTTCAATGGGCATCACGTCAAACCCGCAGCTGCGCAGGTGAGCCGTCATGGCCGCAATGGTTTCCGGATCATCAGAATCGGCCTCAACCTGGGTTTCCGGCCGGTCAGGATCGGGGTATTGGTGACGGACATTGTAAAGAAAGGCTAATTTCATATCAATTTACCTGATTCCTTGCTCTTTACTCTTACTCTTACCCTTACCCTTGATCCCCACCATCGAAATCGGGATCGGTATCGACTTTTCCCGGATCATTTCGAGGGGCAACCTGTCCGCCATAGCCCTGGCGACGGCGGAAGCGACAAAGCAATCTTGATCATACGTGTGTCATCACGCCTCGGGCTTGACTGCGCTGCAACGGGCGAGGCGGCTCTTTTATGTCCAGTTACCGTTCTTCCTGCCCGGCCAAATGCGATCAAAGAGCCAAAATCGGCCAATTTATGGATGGACACTGGTTTAGAAAATTAATTGTCAGAGGAACCGCAGCACTTTTTGAACTTTTTTCCGCTACCACAAGGGCAGGGTTCATTTCTTCCGACCTTTTTTGATGCTGCCGGTTTGGGTGGATTTAACATTTTTTCCAGATCCGATATATCCTCCGGTTTGTCTGGTTCAAATCCGATGATATAATGCCATCCATGCTCTGCACAGGTTTCAGCAACATATCTTGCTGTCTCGTCAGAATGTACACGGGCAATTATTGGCCTTTTGGTTGTTCCTAATTTTGCCATTTTTATTTTTCTGAATTTGGATTGTTTCTGGGTGCTAACGGCGGGCATGAGGGGCGCGAGTTTACGAGCGTCCCTCTCCATGCCCTTGTTCGTTCGGCCTCGGCTTACATTCTCGATCTCGATTCTTTGATTGCTTCAAGAATATCTTTAGTGGTAGCACGGGTATTAATACCTGGAACATCAAAAGGCGATTTATCGTTTTTTTTAAAGGTTATAGAAAACGATTCACCGCCTTTCCTTTTTATTATAACTTCTTCTGTTCGTGCGATATTAAGCACCTCGGAAAAGCGTTGTCTTGCTTCAGAATATGTATAAACTTTCATAATGCTCACTCCACAACCAAGATACCCATCTCACGGGCGATTGTTTGCATTCCCTGATCAAGCGTTACTATTGGGCATTTCAAACTGCCTGCACATTCCAAAAAATATGCATCATATGCATAAATGTTAAACTTTG
>JAXHVI010000166.1:0-17365 GCA_034189195.1 Thermodesulfobacteriota bacterium
ACTTCCAGTCCTCAAAAATCTTTTCCGTGGCGTTGGCGATGGAATTGCCGCCCAGAAAACCCAGTGAATTCAGGGAAAGCAGCGCAACCGTGGCGCCGGTGCCCTTCAGAAAGGTCCTTCGGGAGATTTTTACTTCCTTCATAGTGCCCCCTTTACTTGCATTGATTGTCTTGTGTTGTTTATTTGTCGATGGCCCATATGCCTGAGTGAAACCTGGGGGCCGCAAGGGCCGTCCCGTGTATGAACATGCCGGAACCCGGCAATCTGCTTTTGCAGCTTAGACGACAGGTTGATCAGCACCACTGGCCTCCTCTTTTTCAGAATGATGAAGCGGGTTGTTTTCCACAGGAACCAGTCGAATGGCGTTCCAGGGACATCCGGTCAGCACCAGCCCGTCCGGGCCGCCGGATATACATGCCCCGCACCCCACGCATCGGGCCGCGTTCACGGTCATGCGTTTAAATGGGTAGTTATCCGGGTCGTCGACCAGCTGCAGGGCGTCGAACTTACAGTAAACGCGACAAACCGGCACACCGCCGCAGCCGGTACACCAGTCCAGGATCATGGCCCGGCGCCTGGGCGCGCGCCCCTTTTTCGGCGAGGCTGCCGGTGTTTCCCGTGTGGCGGCAACGCTGCCGGTCATTATCCCACCTCGATAAAAATCTTCTGCTCTTCAAATTCGTCTTTTGAGTAAACACGGGCTGTGTCCACAATGATGTTGCCGCCGTTGTCCATGGCAATGTGGTGCCGGTCCAGGGGCCGGGGGGCCGGGCCGGCAAACTCCACGCCGTTGGAGTGAAACTCGCTGCCGTGGCAGGGGCATTTGAAAATATTGAGCTCCTCAAACCAGTTCACCGTGCAGCCCAGGTGGGTGCAGCGGGCAAACAGCGCATAAATCCGGCCGGCCTCGCGCACCACAAAAAAGCGATGGTCCTTTTTGAATTTGGGATCCACGAAAATCACGCCATACTGATCCGGCCGCTCATCAGTGACAAAGTCCTTGAGCTGGCCAATCACATAGGTGCTGGGCGGATGAAACACCACGGCCGGGTATAAAAACCGGATGCCCTGGTAAAGCCCGGCCCCCAGGCTGGCAAACATCACGCCCCAACCGGCAACGGCCAGGCCCTTGCCCAAAAATTCCCTTCGCGAAAGCCCGCCGGCAGAAGCGTCTTTTTGCCCCGGCAGGGAGATGCCTTCACTGGTGGTCACTTGTGAACTCATTTTTCCTTACCTCTTGCTTGGCAACCGGTCCGCCGGTCCTTCCGTCCGGCGCATCCACCGCCTTTGCGACCTTAACCGTTTGTCTTTCCACTGACCGCGCGAACCCCCTCCACTGTCACAACAGCCACTACCAGAAGGCCGATGACAATGGCCCAGTGAGCCACCGAGCGGAACATCATTTCACTAAAAAAGAAATAATGAATAACGTTGGCGGCGATGGCCAGATACAAAAAGGCCGCCACCACCCCATATCCGGCGGCCCGGACCCCGTCCGCCAGCAGGCGGCGGGTGATTTCAAAAAAGAAAACAGCGCCGAAAATAATGCCGGCGGAAATGGCGTACTCCACCCATACGTAGCCGTGGAGGTCGGCGAACATGTTTTCACCGTGAAAAAGAAAAAAGCAGATGTTGGCGGCCACGGCGTAGATGGCGGCGATCAGAACCGAATAGCCCACGGCCCCGAGAATGCTTACAATCATAAAACCCCCTAATGTTTGGTTGTGATGGCAACGGCCGGATGGACTTCATGAAAAGCCCAAAGTCATACTTTACACTTTTTACAAAGACCGGCACCGAATGTCAAGCTTTTTTTTATAAAAAAAAATCTATAAAATAAAGTGTGTTATAAAAATATACGGCTGTTTAAGTTTTCTTGAATAACAAGTTGACCTTTTTACTTTTTATATCTATACTGCTTTTCATCTATAACGCTTCACCAGAGGAGGCATCATGATTTGCGGAAGAACCCCGGACGAGCTGATCCAGGACATAGAGGGCTTTCATGGTTTTGTGGCACCGGGCCTGGTGATCGGGGCCTTCATGGTGGACCTGGCCCGGGAGCACATCGGCCAAAAAACCGAGGCCGACGCCGTGGTGGAAACCCGTCACTGCCTGCCCGACGCCGTGCAGGTTCTCACCCCCTGCACCGTGGGCAACGGCTGGCTCAAAATCGTCGATCTTGACAAGTTTGCCCTCACCTTATATGATCGCCACACTTTTGCCGGATTCAGGGTATGGCTGGACCTGAACAAGGCCAAAGCCCACTCCCATGTCTATAACTGGTTTATGGGGCTTGTTTCCAAAAAAGACCTGCCAAAAGATATCCTGATTCCGGCCATCTTTGACGCCGGACGAGATATCCTCTCCGTTAAACCCGTCACCGTGCGGCCCGAGTTTGCAAAACGGGAGAAAAAAAGCAAAATCGCGGTCTGCCCCGCCTGCAACGAGGCCTATGCCGCGGCCCAGGGCACGCCCTGCCTGGCCTGCCAGGGTCAGGACTATTACCACACAGGTTCATAGGAGCACGAACCATGGAAACAAAGAAAAAACGATCTGCTTCCAAAACACCGCCGGCCAATCTCTCGATGACCGGCCTGGCCAGGGCTTCCGGCGTGTCGCTGAAAACAGTGCGGACCTATATCGATGCCGGCCTGTTGCCGCCGCCTGAAAAAAAGCGGGGCACCATCGCCTACTACGACGCCAGGTGCATCAACATGATCAACATGATTGACCGGTTTCACAGCAAATATTCCCTTCCGCTGACCATCATCCGGCAGGTGATAGATGAAATCGGCCACGAAAAAGCGCTTCAGGAACGCGGTGAACTCACGAAAAAACTCAACCAGGCAAAAAAAATGCCCTGGTTTGAACACATCGCGGACGCAAGCAACAAACCGCTTTTCACCAAAAAGGCCCTGATCCTGGCCACCGGCCTTTCTCCGAAAGACCTGGACAAGGCCATCGCGCAAAAACTGATCATGCCGGATAAAAACGGTCTGTTCTGCAACAACGACATGGATCTGGCCCTGCTGCTGTCTCAATTGAAAGGCACGGGAGCGGGAAAGGAAAAAATTCTGCTCGACTTTCTGAAAATGCAGCTTCAGATGACCGAGTACCTGGTGGAAAAAGAGTTTAACGCGTTCTTCAAAAATGTGATCAACAAAAACATCTCGGTGGAAGACGCCAATGAACTGGCGGAAAAGGCCATTGACGTGCTGACCACGCTGCTGCCCCTCTGCTACCGCCAGCTTCTGAACCGGAAAATAGAGGAACTGCGCAAAACCTGATCACCGCTCATACAAAAAAGAGGCTGCGACGTCCGCGTAAACCTATGCGGACGGGGTGGCCTCTTTCTCTTTTTTGCCCTCCTCCAGGGCGGTCTTTCCTTCGTGTTTTACCTCGGAAACCGATTTTTTAAAGTTCTGTATCGCGCTGCCCAGGCCGGACCCCAGCTCCGGCAGCTTGCGGCCCCCGAACACGATCAGCGCAATCACAAGAATGATAACCAGCTCCGGCATACCCAGTCCAAACATGGCGTGTTCCTTTCTCTAAAGCCCTTTTTCCGCTTGCCGCGTGTTTCTTTTGGTCCTTATTCTTTGCGCCAAAGAATAAGACACTCTCCCTTTATCCCCCGATGGCCGACATCAGCTCCGGCAGCCGGACCCCGCAGGCCTGGTTTATCCCGGAACTGCGGGGCTTGTAAAGCACCGCCAGGTGAAAAAGCCCCTCAATCTCCCGGTCGGTCAGCCCGTTTCGCATCGGTGTCTTGATATTTACAAAACGGTCCGACAGCAGGCAGGGCCGCAGCATGCCGTCAGCAGTCAGCCGCAGCCGGTTGCAGGCGGCGCAGAAATGGCTGCTCATGGGGCTGATAAAACCGATCTCTCCTTTTGCCCCGTGATATTTGAACCGATGGGCGATATTGCTGGAGTCCGATGCATTGATCGGTATCAGGGCGCCGTTGGCCTCCACCCGCTCCCGAATCTCGGGCGTAAACATCTGCCGGTGGCTGTCCAGGTGATACTTGCAGGAGGGCATGTATTCAATAAACCGGATATGAAGGGGAAGCCAGAAGGTAAGGTCGGCAAACCGGGCGATCTCGTCATCGTTCACATCCCGCATCACCACCACGTTGACCTTTACCGGATCAAAGCCGGCATCCAGGGCCGCCAGAATGTTGTCCCAGACCGTGTGAAAAACGTCCCGACCGGTGATCAGCCGGTATTTTTCCCTTTTCAGGGAATCCAGGCTGATGTTCAGCCGCCGGATTCCGGCCTGCCGCAGCCGGTCCAGGTACCGGCCCAGCAGCAGGCCGTTGGTGGTAACCGAGATATCGGAAATTTCCTTAATGGCCGTCACCCGGTCGATGAATGAACAGACATCCTTTCGAACAAACGGCTCTCCCCCGGTGATCCGGATTTTGGTAATGCCCAGGCCGGCGCCGATCCGGACCAGCCGAAGCATCTCTTCATAGGAGAGAATTTCGGAAGAGGGAAAGTACTCGGAAAAATCCCACCGCCGGCAGTACAGGCAGTTGAGGTTGCACCGGTCGGTGACCGATACCCGGAGATAGCTCAGATGCCTGCCGAACCGGTCTGTCAGAAGATTGGTTTTCATCGTCACTCCCGCTGAACAGAAAAACAAATAGCAAAAAGCTAGACTTTTCACTTTTAACTTGACAAATTGTTCCTGTCAAGCTTTTTTATGGGTGTGGGCCGTGTCCCGAAAAGCAGGTCCAGGCCGGTCAAAACCGGTCTAAAACCAAAACAACAAACTAAAAACACTTGTTTTTTTCAACCAAACAAAAAGATTGACACCCTGCATGTGAAATTGTAAAGCAAAAAGACATTGTTCGCAGTTTTCAGCGTGACGGCCAAAAAAGACGACAGCCAATATTGATTTCAGGCGGGCCGGAGCCAGCAGGAAAATTCGAGGTGCGATTGCTGTTATGCCGAAAAAACCCAAGACGGTAAAAGCTTCTCCCCCTCCCAGGGCCATGAAGATGAAGGAACTGTCCGAAGCCACGGGCGTAAACAGCGCCACGATCCGCTATTATATCAGCCAGGGCCTGCTGCCCCAGCCTCACAAAACCCACAAGAACATGGCCTATTATGACGAGCGGTATATCGCACAGGTCAACCTGGTCAAGAAACTTCAGAAAGAGTATTTTCTGCCCCTGGACGTGATCAAGCAGGCCATTGAAGAGGTGGGCCACGAACGCGCGCCCTACATGATTCAGGAAATCATGGAAAAGCTGGTCCAGGGAAAAGAGGGCACCTGGTCCGAGGTCGCCCCTTCCAATCATGAGGCCGGCATGACCCGTGCGGAGCTGATCAGCGCTTCCGGGCTGGGTCCTGAAGACTTTGACGCCGCCGTGGATGCCGGCTTTCTTTTAAAGGACGGAAACGGCCGGTTTGACAGGGAAAATATTCAGGTGGCCATGCTGCTGGCCCAGATACGGAGCCAGCTCACCGAGGAAAAGGGGTTTTCAACCGAATTTTTCATCATGCACTTCAAAACCCTGGAAACCCTGGTCAACAAGGAACTCTCCCTCTTCATGAACAACATGCAAAGCGGCAACCTCTCCCTTGAGGAGGTCAACCAGTATGCCAGCCGCTCCTTTGACCTGTTTCACAAAATCTCCCCCATTCTTCACAAACGGCTGATCAGCAAAAAAATCAAAGACTCCCTGAATTTGTAACCCCCCCCACTCTTACTCGTGCCCCTGCCCCTGCTCGTGCTCGTGCCCGTACTCGTGCTCGTGCCCGCCACCCCTGCACACCCGGAAGCACCACCCCCGGGAGCGCCGCACCCCAGTGCGGCAAATACAAAAGACCGGCCTGCACACCAAAGCAATCAGGTGCTACCTTCTCCCCCCCATCGCCATCACCACTTTTCTGCCGAACTTCTGAATCACCGGCGTGCCCGTGCCGTGGCGAATGGCCTGAATCGTGCCCTTCGCATCCAGCGGCACGGTTCCGGCCAGAAAATCAACGGGCAGGCCGGCAAACGCCTCTTTGACCAGGGGGGTGCTGGGTCCCAGCAGCACGGTGCGCACGCCTGGGCCCGCATGGCCGAGAACGGCTTCCGTTGTGTTGTTCAGCAGCGTGGTGGCGGTAAGAATCAGCACATCGGCCCAGGTGCCCAGTTTTTCATAAAAGTCCTGTTCATCACCGATGCCCTTGCCCGTGTCCATCAGCGCCAGTTCGGCCTCTTTTTCCCGAATCACCTTGATCAGGGGTTTAAAGGCCCCCACCATGGCCACGCGGGTTCCCTTTTCCACGCCCATCTGCACCAGCAGGTCCGCGTTGTCCGGCCCCTGGGCCAGGGCCGCGGCAGCGCCGTAATTTAACGCATTGATGGCGGCCAGGGCCTGGGTGCGCAGAATCGGGCTGTCGGACAGAATATGTTCCACCAGGCAGATGGCGGGTGCCCCCTCCGGGTTTTCATAACTTTTTTGAACCATGCAGACGGTCTTGTTCTCAAAAAAGGTATAGGCAATGCCGATACCGCCGTCCGACGTGGTTACCGCCGTATAGCCCAGACCCATGCACAGGTGGGTGACGGTGGTCTTCTTTGCTTTCTTTTCAAACAGCTCAAACAGCGTGGTATTCAGTTTCATGGCCGTCATTCGCCTTTCAGGGGTCTTTTAAAAAAACGGAGTGTATCACGCCGGCTGTTTTTTTGTAAAGCGGAGCGGGAGCAAAAGATGATCCTCTGGCGGGCCGGGTCTCACGTGCAGCACCCCTTTCGCCCGGGACCCTTATTTTACAGCATCAGGCGCGGACCTGTTTTTCCGTCCCCTGTTTCACCGGTATGCCGGATTCGCAGGGAACGCCGGTGGCGCAGATGCCGCAGCCGTAGATGAAAATATGGTAGTACCATGTAACATTTAATATTTCACTTTCTTGGTAATTGTGATATGATGGCAGCAACCAAAACAGAGAGGCTGCCATGGCACCAAGGTATCGGGTCACATTAACTGAACAGGAGCGTATCGATCTTGAATCACTAACACGGGATGGGAAAACCCATGCCAAAAAGTTCATCCGCGCACGGGCGTTGCTGCTTTGCGATGCAGGGCCTGATGGGCCTGCTTGGAAGGTGGCTGATGTAGCGGAGGCTTTGGGGATAACCGCCCGGACGATTGAAAACCTTAAAAAGCGCTTTGTCGAAGAAGGCCTCGATGCCGCGCTTGAGCGCAAACAAAGAGTAAAACCGCCGCGCGAGGTATTGTTTGACGGGGAGTTTGAGGCCAAGCTTATTGCCTTGGCCTGTTCAGAAGCCCCGGCAGGTCGCCGGCGATGGACAGTTAGGCTTCTTGCAGATAAAGTGGTGGAACTCAACCTTGCGCCATCCGTTTCGCATATGACGGTACAGCGGACTTTAAAAAAAACGAACTTAAACCTCACCTCCGCAAATACTGGAAGATCCCGCCGGAGGGGAGTGCGGCCTTTGTAGCGGCGATGGAAGATGTTCCGGATGTTTACCACATGGCCTATGACCCACGTTATCCGGTGGTATGCATGGATGAGTCCTGCAAGCAACTGGTTGATGAGGTTCGGGAGCCAATAGCCTGCGAACCGGGACGGCCCAGGCGTGTTGACGACGAATACGTCAGAAACGGGGTTGTGGAAATATTTATGGAAGTGGAACCGCTGGCCGGAAAACGACACGTCGCGGTGACAGAGCACCGTACGAAAAAAGATTGGGCGCAGCAGATAAAACAAATGCTTGATGATCGGTATCCCACCGCGATCAAAGTGCGGCTGGTTATGGATAATTTGAATACGCACAAAATTGCATCTCTGTATGAATCGTTTAAGCCTCAAGAGGCCAGGCGTTTGGCGGAACGGCTTGATATTCATCATACTCCCAGGCATGGCAGCTGGCTCAATATGGCTGAGATCGAGGGGGCGGCTTGGCCAGCCGGTTGATAGCATCCATGTCCTGATGGAGCTTGGCGAGAGCGGTTTTTGCGGTTTTGAGATCGTCCGACATCTTCAATTCAACCCGCTTCTACGGCCAACTCTGTAGCGCCCAGCCTGCCGCATCCAGGCCCGGATATCTGGCTTCTGCCACCTGTCTGAGGCGTTACCTGGATCTGCGTGCTGATCCGCTCCTTCAAAGCGGGCACGTGCGAAATGACGCCGATCAGCTTGCCGTCATGCTGCAGGCCCGCAAGGGTTTCCAGGGCGGTGTCGAGGGCTTCCTCGTCCAGGGTGCCGAAGCCTTCATCCAGGAACAGCGAATCCACCCGGACATTCTTGCTGGCCATATGGGACAACCCCAGGGCCAGGGACAGGCTGACGATAAAACTCTCCCCGCCGGAAAGGTTCTTCGTGGACCGAATCTCCCCAGCCTGATAGTTGTCGACCACGTTGAGTTCCAGGGGCTGTGCGTCGTCCCGGGCCAGCAAGTAGCGGTCGGTCATTTTCTGGAGTTGCCGGTTGGCGTGACCAATCATCATTTCGAAGGTCAACCCCTGAGCAAAATTGCGGTACTTCTTGCCGTCTGCGGAGCCGATCAATTCGTGCAGGCTTTCCCACCTTCGGCACTCTTTTTTCCGGGCCTCGATAGCTGCCTGCTTTTCCTTTATCCGCTCTTTTGCGGCTGTATTCTCACTTAGCCTGTGCTTGAGACCGGCAATGATGTCCCGCAGATCTTTCAGGGCTTCCTCGTGCTCTTTGAATTGCGGATCGAGCTCTTCCAGCGACTTGTCGGTGATCTTTCGGGCCATTTCCGTGGCCAGGCGCGTTTCCCGATCCTTCTGCCTGGCTTTCAGATCTGTTTGACGCTCATCCAGATCCTTGACCGTGGCCGTCAGCTCAGCCCTCGATTCAGAAGGCAGTATGGCCGCCAAAAACTGTTCTTCATTTGAAAAGCCAACGGGCGCGAGCGCTGCGGAGAATTCAGTTTCCAGCCTTCTCAGTTCCGGCTCTCGTTGGTCGATGCGTTTATTCAGAGATTCGACATGAACCTTCGCGGTATTCCATTTTTGTTGGAGCTCATTGTTCAGCTCTCTGGCCTGTTTTTCGGCACCTTCGGCATCCGAAATCGCCTTGTTTAAACGGCGCTCCTCATCGTCGGGATGCTTGTCGCCGTACAGTGCATTGCGCTCATCACTTCCGGCGGCGAGTTCCTTTTTCAAGGTTTCCAGACGCTCCAGCTTTTCGGCCAGGGCGGTGCTTTGAGTTTCGATAACCGCATCCAGCCGCTTCACCTCGCTGTCGATGTCGGCAATCTGTTTCTCGATGTCCGCCTTTTTCTTGACCTGGGCCTGCCACCCCTTCAGCCGCGCCGTGAGGGTTTCGATCAGTGATGAAATGTCCGTTTCGGAGATGTCCGCAATACCAAGCGGCTGGAGCTTGGTAGCAACAGCCTGCCTGCGTACGGCAAAATCGGCACGGAGTTTCACCAGGCCGTCCTTCACCTCGGCCAGGGCTTTCTCGGCAGCCTTCTTGTCATTAGCCGCTGCTGACTCCAGCTTTTCAGACTCCGTCAGGTTTTTGCGGGCCAGGCTTTCAGCTTCTTCGAGTTTCTTGATGGCGACTTCCTGATCCTCGGCTTTGCTGATCAGCCTGGTCAGGGCGTCGATCTTTTGTTCGGTTTCATCGGGGGCGGGTACATTCCCTTCCGCGAAGGGGTGTTCGGTCGCGCCACAGAGTGGACAGGGCTTGCCGTCTTCCAGTTTTGCCCGATGATCTTCAAGCTCTGCAATTTTCGTCAGGAAGGCCATTTCACGCAGCAGGGTTTCCTTCTCGGTGCGGTATTCCCGCAACAAGCGGTCTCCCAGCAACTGGCTCAATGCATCTTTGCCCTGCTGAAGCTGTTTTAAGGCGTCCTCCAGTTCCTGCTTCCGAATGCCGGATTGCTTCTGACAGTCGTCGAGTGCCTTTGTCGCCAGTTCCAGAGCCGCCGTGGCCGTTTCTTGAGCGGCCTCCTTTTGAACGATTTCATTTTGCTTGGAGAGCAGGTCGCCGATCTGTTCTTCAACGCCAGCCAGACCGCCGATCAGCCATTCATCCCGCGCATGCTCCTTGAGATAGCTGTCCACAAGCTCCAGCGCCCCATTAGCCTTGGATCGTTTTTCCTGCTCTTCGAGCCGGGCTTTTTTGTCTGCATCAATCTTTGCCGCGTCCTTCTTGCAGCCCTCATAACCTTCCGAAACGGCCTTTTTCTGATCGGCAAGTTTCTGGTCGAGGGAGCGAACCTTCTGCAATGTAGGCGCGGCCGCTTTCAGCTCTTCTTTGGCCCGAGCGGTTTGCTGCTCAGCCGATTTCAGTGCCTCGGCCTGTTCCTTGGCGGAGGATTCGATTCCAGGAAGAGCCTCTTCCTCGGCTTTCAAGCCTGCACTGTCATCCGCCTGCTGTTTGCGGGTGGCGGTGAGCGTTGCGTGTGCGCCGTCCAGCGAGGCGGCGCTCAAAGCCCGGCCCAGCTTTTCACGGTCCGGTTTGAACGCCTCGATATCGCCCTGCAGCTTGCTCGCTTCATCGGCCAGGTTGATGATTTCCTTCTTCAGTTCATCGATGGTGGTAAGCCAGGCAATGGCCTTCCCGGTGTCAGCGGCTTTGGCGGCAAGGTCTATTTCTTCCTTCTGCTTTGTCTCGAGTGCCTGCCCGATCTCCTGTTCCTGCTCCGGGTCAAGAATCACGATACCTGCCGTTTCAGCTTGAAGCAGGTTCAGTTTTTCCCTCTCTTCGCGCTGGCGTTCATGGACACGGATGGAGATCTGGCTATAGATCTCTGTGCCCGTTATCTGCTCCAGAATCGGAGCGCGATCATCCGGTGCCGCCTGAAGGAACACAGCGAAGCCGCCCTGGGCCAGCAGCATGGAGCGGGTGAAACGGTCAAAGTCCATGCCGGTAGCCGACTCGATCTGGTCGGCTACACCCCTGATTTTGGATTCAAAGATTTCACCGGAATCGGCATTGGCAATTTCGTGTTTCGGGGCCTGGAGTTCGCCATCCGGCTTCTTGCGTGCCCGGTGTTGGCTCCAGTGACAGCGGTAACGCCCAGACTGGGTTTCAAAAGTCACCTCGGCAAAGCATTCGCCGGTCTGGCGGGACATGATTTCGTTTCCGCTCTTGGTGACCTTGTTCAGGCGAGGGGTCCGCCCGTAAAGGGCGAGGCAAACAGCATCGAGGATGGTGGTCTTCCCCGCGCCGGTGGGGCCGGTGATGGCGAAGATGCCGTCAGACACGAAGGCCGGGTGCGTCAGGTCGATTTGCCATTCGCCGACCAGTGAATTCAGATTCTTGAAGCGTACCTGCAGTATTCTCATCGACAGCCTCTCTATTCCGCCTGCGCATCGTCTTCATAGAGAGACGAAACCGTTTCCTGGTAGGCGCGGAGCAGCTCCGGCCGCTGCTCTTCAGGCACCTCATGAACGCCGAGGCATCGTTCGAACACGTCGTTCACGTTCAGATCGTCGAGTGATTCCTCTTCATGGATTTGTCTCAACACGCGGTCGATGATGCGGTTGTTCTTTATCCGGAGAATTTCCATTTGGATGCCGGAAATCGCTGTCTCCAGGCGTTCACGCAGGTCGCCAATGACCTCGTCACCCTCATAAATGACTTCGAGCCAGCCCTGGGAGTCCGTTGCCGACAATTCAAGGATGCGGTTTGAGATGCCGTCCCAGTCTCCTTTGACACGCTCAAGTTTCTGAAAAACCGGTACGTCGATCAGCTGAACGGATGCAGTCGTATTGCGAAAATCAACCTGGCAAACGCTCTTCTGCTGTTTTGCCTCTCCGAACCCCATGGGCAGAGGAGAGCCGCTGTACCGAATGGTTTCGGAGCCGTTCACCTTTTGCGGAACGTGGAGGTGCCCCAGCGCCAGGTAGTTGAAGCAGGCAGGGAAAATACCGGCCGTCACGTGAGCAAGAAAGCCTGTATAGAGCTTGCGAACCCCATCTCCATCAACGGTTCGTCCCCCAGCGGTGAACAGATGTCCCGTGCCAACGATGGGAATATCGGCCCCGAGTTCCTCTCGCTTCTGCTCCGCCAAGGCGGCTACGGCGGCGTAATGAGTGCGGATGCCGTCAATCAGCTTCCGCTCCTTGTCCTCGACACTCTCACCCGCTTCCGCCACGCGGATATCCCGGTCGCGAAGGTAGGGCACGGCGCAGACAATCAATTCCGGAGCGTCCTGCTCATTGCGGAGCACCAGCACTTCGTCTTCCGGGGATTCAGTGCAACTACCGACCACGTGGACATCAAGGGCCTTCAATAGCTCCTTGGGAGCATTGAGAAAGGACGGAGAATCGTGATTGCCCGCGACAACGACAATATGCCGACAGGATGCGGCGGCCACCCGGCACAGGAAACGGTAATAGAGCTCCTGGGCGCGATTGCTCGGAGCACTGGTGTCAAAGACATCACCCGCCACCAGCAGGGCATCAATTTCATTCTGCTGAATCGTCTCCGCCAGCCAGGTCAGAAAGGCATCGAACTCCTCGTAGCGTTTTCTGCCGTAAAGAGTGCGCCCGATGTGCCAGTCGGATGTATGTATAACTTTCATCGCTATCCATCAATAATTGCCAGCGATTGACAAAATGCCTTTCGTAATTCAGTAAGCTGCCTAGGCGTGATCGCTTTATCTTCAAGGGCCTTCAAAATCTGCAAAGGTTTCTGATCATCTCGCCCTGGCAACGTCAGGGCTAAGTGCTTTTCAAGGCATTTGTTGAATTCGAATGGCTCAGCCAGCGTGAATAGGTTTTTTCTATCACGGATGAGTTGATTGATCGTGGCATGTTCATTCTTTTCTTCATCATTATCGAACATGATCCCGTGGTAGATTCCGTAAGTATTGAATAAACTGAGAAAACGATGAAAGTTATACCTGAATTTTGCACGGGGTAGCGCAAAAAAACAAAAGAAACCATCCGGGTCTCCTGTTATATTAGGGTTTGAGAAAAAACCAATAATAAAAACAGGAGGTACCCAGATGGTAAAACAGCGTGAAAAGAATAACAGGAAAAATCCCGTCAGTAAAGGATTTTACACCGATTTTCGCGTCCGCTTTTGAAGCTAATGGCTCCCAAGTGCCAGTGGTTGTCCACAGGCGACGAGTCCGTGCTTGAAGAACATCGGGCCGGCGCCAGGGGCAAACGGATGAAGGGGGCTCTTACCCTTTTTGCCCAGGATGCCCAGAGCAAGCTCATTCTTTACTCCGCCGCGGATATCCAGCGCACAGAGGCCGACGACCAGGTGCTCGCCTTCCTTGACTTCTGGCAGCGCGTCGCGAAGACCATGAAGTCCACCTTCATTTTCGATTCCAAGCTGACCACCTACGAGAATCTTTCCGAGCTCAACCGCCAGCAGGTCAAGTTCATCACCCTGCGCCGGCGCGGGCACAAACTGGTGGAGGCGACGGAGCAGCTTGAGCCCTGGACCAGGATCAATATCCCGCACGAAAAACGGAAATATCCCCAGCCAATGGTTTACGAATCCAAGGTGGGGCTCCGGGGCTACGACGGCGAGTTGCGGCAGATCGTCGTGCGCGGCAACGGGCGCGAGAAGCCGTCCTTCCTCATCAGTAACGACTTCGAGACTCCGGTGGAGCTCCTGGTCGGCAACTATGCCCGCCGCTGGCGGGTGGAAAACGGGATCGCCGAAGCGGTCAAGTTTTTCCTTCTCAACACCATCTCTTCCCCGATCCTGACCAAGGTCCACTTCGATGTGGTGCTGACCATGATTGCGGACACCTTGTACAGTCGGTTGGCCCAACAGCTTCGCGGCTTTGAGGATTGCGACACCCCCAAGATCAGCCGCCACTTCGTCTCCGCCTTTGTCTGCTATCCCTGATCAGACGAACACCCGCCTCCGTCGCAGCCGCACCCGCCGCCATCATCACATCCACATTCGTCATCGTCGCAGCCGCACCCGCCGGCAAAGGACTGGGTGGCTGTTTCGCTGATGCCCACGACTTCGACTTCAAATGTCAGGGATTCTCCGGCAAGGGGATGGTTCAGGTCCACAACGACTTTTTCATCCGTCACTTCAATGACGCGGGCCGGAATCTCCTGGCCCTCCGGCGAACTTAAAACAATGATCTGGCCCTCCTCAGGGGTCTCGTCCGGTGGCACCTCGTCCCGTGAAAATGTCTGGGAATAGTCTTCGTTCCGCTGTCCACAGGCATCCTCCGGCTCAAGGGTAAAGGTCTTTTTTTCATTCAAGGCCATTCCCATCAGTGCCGACTCAAACCCCTGAAACACCTGCCCCGCACCCATCTGTACCTCCAGGGGCGGACGGCCCTCGCTGGAATCAAACACATCCCCGTTTGCCAGGGTCCCTTTATACTTCACGCTGACGAACAGGCCGTTTTTAACTGTAGTCATTAAAATCTCCTTTGAATTAAAAAAATTAATAAGGTCTGTCATATTAACAGCAAAACCGTCTGTGTCAAGGAGACAAGACCGACCAGGACCGGCTGGGACGAATCCGAATGCCAAATATATAGACCAACGGTTGTTTTATCGGCGAAAACCATCTATTTTAGGGGTGCTTTTTCAGGAGAACCGCATGCGTTACGAAGGACAGATTTACCGGCCCTTTTCCGAGGCGAACAGCTATCTTTTACAGTGCACCATCGGGTGCTCGCACAACGGGTGCACCTTTTGCGGCATGTACAAGGACCGCCGGTTCCGGGTCCGGTCCCTGGATGAGATTCTAGAAGATATCCGCATGGCCGGGGATCATTACGGGGATGTGGAGAAAGTCTTTTTATGCGACGGGGACGCGGTGTGCATGGAGACCGAAACCCTGCTGGCTGTTTTAGAGGCGCTTTACCACACCTTTGCCTCCCTTCGCCATGTGGGCACCTATGTGGGGCCCCAGAGCACTCTGGAAAAGAGCATGGCCGACCTTGCGCGCCTTCGGGCTGCGGGCCTGACCAAGGCTTACCTGGGCGTGGAGTCCGGTGATGACGCGGTGCTGACGGATATCAACAAAGGGGTAACCGCGGCCCAGATGCTGGAGGCGGGCAGGCGGCTGGTGGAGGCCGGCTTCAACCTGTCGTCCATGGTGCTGCTGGGAATCGCCGGAACAGGGGAGCCGGCCAGAAGGCACGCGGCCCTGACCGCTGATATCACCAACCGGATGAAGCCCCGTTATCTCGCGGCCCTGACCTATACCCCGGTGCCACACACCGCCCTGTTTAAAAAGGTTGAATCCGGAAAATTTGTGCTGCCCGATCCTTTTGAAACATTAGAAGAGATGAAGGTGATGTTTGAAAACATCACCATCGACAACCTGACCTTTGTCGGCGCCCATGCCTCCAACTACCTGCCTGTCAGCGGAAAGCTCCAGAAAGACAAGGCCGCCATGCTTCAGACCGTCAATGCCGTGCTCACATCCCGTAACATGAACGCGCTGCGGCCGGATGCCATGCGGGGGCTGTGATATTTTGATGAATCCCTTTTCCCCGCCTTTTTTTCAGAAACCCGCACGTTCAATCCATTGCCGCGTCCATCAAGCTTCGGCGGCCCCTGGTCCGCGGCCGGGCCGCGGCCATGCTGAGGGCCGGCCGGGAGATGATCGTGGATGCCGGCGACGGGGTCCGGCTTCAGGGTTTTTATTCCCCCCAGCCCGACGGGTCAAACAAGGACCTGGTGATTCTGATCCATGGATGGGAGGGCAGCAGCGACTCCATGTATCTTGTCTCTTCGGCGGGCCATCTCTACAACCAGGGCCTGAACGTGTTCCGCCTGAACCTGCGGGATCATGGCGACAGCCACCACCTGAACCCCGGCCTTTTTCACTCCTGCCGGATCGATGAGGTGACCGGGGCGGTCAAACGGATTTGCGCCGACCTGTCTTGCGGGGGAAAAACCTTTCTGGCCGGCTTTTCCCTGGGCGGCAACTTTGCCCTGCGCGTGGCCCTGCGGGCCCCAGGCCGGGGATTTGGCCCGGACAGGGTGGTGGCGGTCTGCCCGGTGCTCCATCCACCCACCTCCATGGCCTCCCTGGAAAAGGGCTGGTTTGTCTACCACCACTACTTTATCCGCAAGCGGAAACAGTCTTTGCGAAAAAAGCAGGCCCTGTTTCCTGATATTTACGATTTTGGCGATCCGGCCATATTCAAAAGCCTCTCCTCTATCACCGCCCACATGGTGAAAAGGTACACGGATTTTCCGGACATGCTCACCTATCTCAACGGGTATGCCATCACCGGCGACGTGCTGGCCGGGCTGGCCGTTCCCTGCCATATCATCGCCAGCCTGGATGACCCGATCATTCCGTCGCGGGATTACAAAAACCTGGCGCGCCCGCAAAGCCTGACACTGACACTGATCGGCCAGGGCGGACATTGCGGCTTTTTGACCGGCCCCGGCATGCGAAGCTGGGTGGATACGACCATGGCCGGGCTGATGTTAAACGAAACGCGCGTTTAACCCGTCCTGAATATGCCCTAACCGTTGACAAACACAGCCAAAACCATGATAATCAGCCAGAAACGGGGAAATTCTTGTCAGCGCATACGCAAATAAGGCAAAAAATATGAAACCGCCTCTGGTCGATCTAAAAATTGATAAAACCGTGTTCTCCGTTGTCTCGCTGTCCGATCCCGCTGGGGACAAGGCATACTGGCTTGCAAAAAATCCGACAGACAGGCTCCGGCAAGTTGAAACCTTGAGAAGGATTAATTATGGCCATAGCGCTACCGGAAGACTTCAAAGAGTTCTTGAGGTTGTTAAACGACCGGGCTGTTAAATACCTGCTGATCGGCGGATATGCGGTTGGATATCATGGGTATCCTCGCGCTACGAACGATATGGACATCTGGATTGCAAGAGATTCCCAGACCGCCGAAACAATGGTCCTCCTTTTAAAGGATTTTGGTTTTGACACCCCTCAACTGTCCACCGAACTGTTCTTGAAAGAAAACAACATCGTACGCATGGGAGTGGCGCCCATGCGCATCGAAATTTTAACTTCTGTTTCCGGTGTTGCTTTTGATGCGTGTTTTGCGCAAAAAATCGTTGATAAAATCGACGGTGTTGAAGTAAACATCATCAGCCTGGAGCAATTGAAGCTCAACAAGCAGGCAAGCGGACGGCACAAAGACATGGACGATGTCGAACATTTACCGTAAAAAGGCATCTCTGAAATATCCTGCTTTTTCCCAAACCACAATCCGCCAGAGGGTTTTGAGAGCCACATGAAACACACTTTTTGCCTCATGGAAATACGCTGAAGAGTAAAGCAGGCCCTGCTTCCTGATCTTTATAATTTTGGCTCTTCCGGCTTTTGAATGGGTCTATACAACATATTGTGTTAGAAGGATACAAAGTATAATTCGGGAATGGGGCGGGGGATTTTTTTGTTATCCCCCGCTCCCCATTCCCTATCGGTTA
>JAXHVI010000167.1:0-3223 GCA_034189195.1 Thermodesulfobacteriota bacterium
TTGACGGATCAAATTGACCTTTAAAGGTAAAAGGTTTAAAATATCTCAAGACGATATTGGATTTCAAAAAATCAAATTCACCGCAAAGAAAAATATTTATTTACGACCCCACAATACAGGAAACACATCATGTCCACAAAGCTTTACGACCGGATAAAAGAGCGGTTTGCCCGCATCTGCGAGCAGCATGACCTGATGGACCGGGACGTGACGGTCAAGGCCCGCACCCTGTCCACGGAAGAGGCCATCGGCGATCCAGAGGCAGACGACTTTCCCCTGCAGCAGGGCCGGGAGCGGCTGATGCAGGCCGATTTTTCGGGCTCCCTGGGCCAGGCCTTTACCGACCGGTTTGGGGATTTTAAAGGCCCGTTGCGCGAGATTCTGGCCATGCCCCTGGAAAACAACTACCGCCGGGCCATTTTCGTGGCCACCATAAACGCGGTGATGCGCCACCTGGGCCTGGCCGACAAAACCATTCACTGCAAAGACAGGGGGCCGTCCGACTGCGCCTCGGCCCTGGCCGGGTTTCTGGCCGAAGAGTACGGCGACATAAAAATTCTCCAGGTGGGGTTTCAGCCGGCCATGGTGGAGGCCCTGGCCAAACGGTTTGACTATCGCATCGTGGACATGGACCCGGACAATATCGGCACTGAAAAGCGCGGCGCCCGCATCGAAGGCCCGGACGCCACGGCCGACGCCATAAAGTGGGCCGACCTGCTGCTGGTCACCGGCACCACCGCGGTCAACGGCACCATTGAACAGTTTCTCACCGACACCCCGGTGCTCTTCTACGGCACCACCATTGCCGGCGCCGCAGAAATCATGGGCTGGCCCCGGTTCTGCGCCTGCGGAACGTGAGCGGTTGCCTGGGAACACCAATCTCCCAAGATAGTTTCAGGATGATGGCGCAAATGCCCATCCCCGGCGGCAAGACGCCGGCCCTGAGCAAGGGGGATTTTTCCCAGAAGAGCGCCTCTTTTTTCAGACCAAAGCCCAGTTCGACTACCTGGTGAACTTGACTGACAGTGACGACCGCGTCCGGTCCATCATCGAAGCCATGGAGTCCATTGAAGCCGATTACGAAAACCTGCGCGGCGTGCTGCCCAAGAGATCATCACCCCGGACAATTATATGGAGTTTCTCATGTAGCCTGGTTTCCACCCATAAGCGGCAGGTTTTCTGCCAGGATCATTATTTTTCCCCAGTGTCATGCTGTTTGAGCCGGCGCAAAAATTCTTCAAAGCTCACCGGAGTGATGCCCGGTTCAAGAATGACGTCCGGCACCGCCTCCCCGGCCAGGTGGGCTTGCGGTGCCCGCTTTCGTCCAGAGAGTTATGGTGAGGCAGTGCGGAAAGCGTTGTGGGAAGCGTTTCTCGCGCCGGGGGCAAGGCGCTCAGGCGGCCAGTATGGGGATTCGGTATTTTTTCAGATGAACATCGTGGGTCACAAGCGTGAACCCTTCGACTTTGGACTGCGCCACCAGCATCCTGTCAAAAGGATCTCTATGATAGTCGGGCAGGCCTTTGACGGCATGCGCGTGCTCAGCGGTGATGCTTAAGCTTTCAAAAGGCTGACGGGTCAGGATGGTTTCAAAGTCAGATGGAATTTTAAGCTTTTTCAAAGCCTCTTTAATTCGTATTTCCCAGATCGAGGCAGCACTGACAAAAACCAGATTCTTGCCATCAGCAATCGCTATCCGGGGTTTTTTTGAAAGTAACGGATCATCGTTGAGCCACCATAAGAGGATATGGGTATCAAGCAGGAGATTCATTTGTCCTCCAACCCAAAGGCCTCGGCTATATCCGCGGGCAACTGGTCGAAGTCCGGGGCGATCCGGATTTTTCCTTTTAACGCACCGGGTTGGCGTGTTGCTGTGCCGGGTTCATACTGTACAATTTTTGCAACCGGTTTTCCGGCCTTGCCGATGATGACTTCCTGGCCGGCCATCACTTTTTCAACCAGGGCCGACAGATGGGCCTTTGCTTCGGAAATGTTGGTTATATGCATTTTCATTACCTCCTGAAATATAGTCTGACCAGGTCTGGTCAGAAAGTCAATATTTTTTCTGAGTTCTGGCCCAGAGGCCGTAGAGATGGAGAGGGTATGCCTCAATATTCATGCTGGATATCCCGATTTCATTGTTGCCTATGGTATCCGTGTGGAAGTTTATAACTATCTGTTATGTAAACAATAGCGATGATTCCTCGTAAGTTGTTTTGTGAAAATGTCAAGTTGGATTTGAGATTTTCACAAAATGACGGGGCGGGGCGGGACGGTGGGGGTGACGGGAAAGAATACCGTGATGAGACAAACAATGGCCGATGGCTGAGCGGACTGGCGCTGTGCAACCATCGGCCATTGGAATGGCAGTTAATGTTAAATGGCGTCTTTGCCCTTTTCGCCGGTGCGGACCCGGACGGCCTGCTCCACGGGCATCACAAAGATCTTGCCGTCGCCCACCTTGCCGGTGAGGGCGGCCTGGGCAATGGCGTCCACCACCTTGTCGGCCATGCTTGCCGCCACCACCACCTCCAGCTTGATCTTGGGCACAAAGTCAACTATGTATTCCGCGCCCCGGTAGATTTCGGTATGGCCTTTCTGGCGGCCGTAGCCCTTGACCTCGGTCACGGTCATTCCCTGAATGCCCAGTTCGTTTAAGACGTTTTTTACATCATCAAGCTTGAAGGGCTTGATTATGGCTTCTATCTTTTTCATGGTCGGTCTCCTTTTTTATATGGGACAAGGGTTGGGGCATCAGTCCAGATCAAAGGCCCGTTCGCCGTGAATGGCGTTGTCAAGGCCCATCATCTCATCTTCCCGGCTTACGCGCAAGCCGCCGGTGATCAGCCGGGTGACATAAACGATGATCAGGGTGGCCACGGCGGTAAAGGCAATGGTGGCCACAATAGAGATCGCCTGAATGCCCAGCTGGGCGGGGTTGCCGTAAAACAGGCCGCTGGCGCCGGAAATGGCGGGATCGGCGAACAGGCCGGTGGCCAGGGCGCCCCAGATGCCGCATACGCCGTGAACGCCGAATGCGTCCAAAGAGTCGTCATACCCGATTTTGTGCTTGAGCACGGCCACGCTGTAGAATCCCAGGACCCCGGCCACCAGGCCGATGACCAGGGAGGCGGGCAGGTTGACAAACCCGGCCGCCGGGGTGATGGCCACCAGCCCGGCCACCACGCCCGAGGCAAGGCCCAGCAGGGTGGGCCGCTTGGCA
>JAXHVI010000168.1:0-5187 GCA_034189195.1 Thermodesulfobacteriota bacterium
CACCTCTTCTGATTTGATTATTCGGTTTCCTTTTCGTAAAATACGGTCCATATTCACCGTGGCGGCCTGCCGCATGATAACGGCTTTTTCGCGGCAAAACAATGCCGTCTCGGCAGAACAGGAGCATTCATGAAGATTGTCATCGTGGGCGGAGGGCCGGCCGGGCTGATCACGGCCCTCTGTCTGGCCCGGATGCACGGGGCTGAAATCTGCCTGCATGAAAAGCAGGGGCCCCCGGCATACACATCGTCGCTGTGCGCCGAGGGCATATCGCGCGACATGCTGGACCGCCTGGAACGCCACACCGGGTTTGATTCAACGCCGTTTATATCCCGGGCTGTTCGCGGCGTTCAGGTGCATTTTCCCGGGGGAAAGTGCGGCTACCTTCATCAGCCCGGCGCCACCCTTGAACGAACCGTCTGGCAGCAGGCCATGGCCGAATTTGCCGTGCGCCGGGGCGTTGAGGTTTTCTGGGAGTCACGGGTTTCCGGCATCGACGAACTGGATGCCGACGTGGTGGTGGGGGCCGACGGCCCGGCCTCCAGAATCCGGACCGCCATTGGCGGTACCGCGGACATGGTGCCGGCGGTCCAGTACCGCATGAAGCTGGACCGGCCCCGGGAGTTTCTGGAGTTTTTCATCGACGAGCGGTTCTACCACGGAAAATTCAACGACGGGTATGCCTGGATCTTTCCCAAAAAGGACGCCTTCAACGTGGGGGTCAAGGGTACGTTTAAGCAGCTGGATCTGTTTTTATCGGTGTCCAATATTCAGGGAGAGATAACACACAGGGGCGGGGCACCCATCGCCGTTCACGGCACCCGTTTTGAAGGGACTCTGGACCGGCGGAAAGTCTTTCTCATCGGTGACGCCGCCGGCCTGACCAACGCCGCCACCTGCGGCGGACTCAATCCCATCGTCGCCTGCGCCGATTTTCTGCGCCAGGCCGTTGGCTGGCAGGAGGAGGGGGCCTACACCCGTCTGATCAAAACCCATCACTATGACCCGGCCTACTGGAAGGCGGTGCGCCATCTGTTCTACCCGCCGGATGCAACGCTTCGGGCCCTGGGAGAAATTCTCAACAACGGCCCGGTCAACCCCACCCCGGCCATGGCGGCGCGGGTGACCTTTCACCCGCGCCTGTGGGTCTACTGCGGCCGCCTGCTCCGCCACCTGCGCCCCATCAAGCGGGTCACCTGGTAACGGTGCGGCCTCGCCAGGGGAATCGTTTATGTGTCATCCTCGACTCGGCAGGCCACAATTATCCAATCCATTGCAACTATATTGCTCACGATAATCCCGCCCTTGTCTAAGAGTGGGTGCCACACTACATTAAAGTCCTTCCGGTTGACTTTCCATTGCCCATGAACTTTAAGGCAGAACTTCCCTTCCGCATCCCGGTTCAGCCCGGTAGTCTGCAACGGGAAAGAGATCGTCCTGCTGACACCATGCAAATTCACTTCACCGGTAACACTGTATCCATGATGGTCCTTGACAACACTGTAACTGGTAAAGACAGACTCCGGGAATTTTCTGGTATCCAAAAGCCTTGGCGAGCGCGCTATTTTGTCCAGCCGTAGATGTTCAGACTCAAGGCTGGCGGTCTTTACTGTTACGGTCATTGCGCTGTCCGCGACATCGTTGCCGGAAAGTTCGATTTCACCTGAAAAATCGGTAAACTTCACCTCATAGCAACCGATCAGAACATAACGGACAGAGCATGTTAATGTGGATTGTCCGGGATCAATGATGAACCGTGCTCCGGCGTGGGCGGAGAAGAAACAAGCCGCCACTGAAAGGAACAGCACAAGACTGAATATGGCAATGGTTTTTTTTGCTGCCACAGCATAACCTTTTTTCTCTCACCACGTGTAAAATCAGAAGACAACTCTTTTGTTATAAGGAATGAGCCCGTATATTCTTATTGTTTCATGACCGTCAGGACCGAATGAGATTTTTATTAAAAAACGATTAGTTGAACAGGTCCGGGGTCTCCATTCCGGCGGTTAAAAACGGTTCCATCGATGTTGCCGCCACCAAAAGACAAAACCCGTTGCCTTGTTTGGTGCAATGCACTAAATTGGTTCTCATACATAAATGGCCTTTTCCCGCAATCTCTGTGTTAAACTGCGGGGCTGTTCGTGCGGCGCATATCCAGGCACCGCACAAAAATGGTTTTAGTCCGGCCCGGGTCAGCCGCGTCGCCGGAAACACAACTATGGGAAAACAATGATGAATTTTATTCGACTGCCGATTTTTGCGTCTGCCATGGTATGCCTGCTGGCGCTTGCCGCCTGGGGTTCACAGCCCTTGCCGGTGTTTGTCAGCATCGCGCCCCAGAAATATTTTGTGGAGCGGATCGGCGGTGATCATGTGTCGGTCTCAGTGATGGTGGCGCCGGGCGCCAGCCCGGCCACCTATGAACCCCGGCCCGGCCAGATGCGGGCGCTTTCAGCGGCCGTTCTCTATTTTGCCATCGGCGTTCCCTTTGAACAGGTGTGGCTGCCCAGGATCGCTGCCGCCAACCCGGCCATGAAAATCGTTCATACGGACCGGGGAATTGAAAAGCGCGCCATGACACGCCACGCCCATGATGACGGGCACGCAGAAGCAGCCGTCAGCCACGGCGGCGCCGACCCCCACATCTGGCTGTCGCCGTCCCTGGTTAACCTTCAGGCCGCAACCATTGCAAACGCATTAAAAGAAGCAGACCCGGCCCATGCCGATGACTACCAGGCCCGTGCCGATGCGTTTTTCGCCGAGCTTGAGACCCTGGACAAAGAGTTGCGCGCCCTGTTTGCCGGTGCCGCCGGAGCGCGGTTTCTGGTGTTTCATCCGTCGTGGGGCTATTTTGCCGACGCTTACGGCCTTGTCCAGGTGCCCATGGAAGTGGAGGGAAAAGAGCCCAAGCCGGGCCAGATGCGGTACCTGATTGAGCATGCCGGGAAAAACCGGATTTCCGTCATCCTGGTTGCGCCCCAGTTTTCATCCAGAAGCGCGAAGGTTCTGGCCGAAGAGATCGGCGGCACCGTGGCCGTGGCCGACCCGCTGGCGGAAAACTGGCCGGACAATTTACGGGCCGTGGCCCGCACCATACGAGGGGCACTGAACCGATGACCGCCATCGTGGACATGCAGAACGTGTCATTTACCTATGGCGGTCCGGCCGTGATAGAAAACGTCACCCTGTCCGTATCCGAAGGAGAATTCGTGGCCCTGATCGGGCCCAACGGCGGGGGCAAGACCACACTGCTCAAGCTGATGCTGGGCCTGGTCAAACCGCAAAAAGGAACCGTTCAGGTGCTGGGCCGGCCCCCTGAAAAGGCTTCCCACCATATCGGTTACGTACCCCAGGACATTCACTTAAACCTTGCTTTCCCCGTCACCGCCCTGGACGTGGTGCTGATGGGAAAGCTGGCCCCCGGCAAACGGTGGGGCGGCAGACGGGCCCGGCACCGGCGGGATGCCCTGGCGGCCCTGGCCCAGATGGGCATGGAGGCCAGCGCGCATACCCGCATCGGCGAGCTTTCAGGGGGCCAGCGCCAGCGGGTTTTTATCGCCCGGGCCCTGGTCACCCGACCGAAACTGCTGCTGCTGGACGAACCCACGGCCAGCATCGACACCAGGGGCCAGGCCGACTTTCTGGACCTGCTGCATGATCTGAATCAACAGGTCACCATCGTGATGGTAAGCCACGACCTTCTGTCCATCTCGCACCATGTGACCTCGGTGGCCTGCGTCAACCGGGGCCTTCACTACCACCGCCGGTCCGAATTGGCCGGCAGCCTGATCAACACGTCGTGCCCCTGCACCGTGGAGTCCCTCTGCCCGGTGGAAATGGTGGCAAGGGAAACCCCGCACCTTTTTATTCGAAACCGGAAACCGTGACCCCATGATCGACGCCCTGCACTACGACTTCATGCAAAACGCCCTGGCCGCCGGCCTGCTGGCCGCCGTGATCTGCGGCATCATGGGTTCCCTGGTGGTGGTCAACCGCATCGTGTTTCTCTCCGGCGGCATTGCCCACGCGGCCTTTGGCGGCATCGGCATGGCCTTTTTCTTCGGCTGGTCCTTTCTGGCCGGCACCCTGGGATTTGCCCTGGTTGCGGCCCTGATCATGGCCGGGATCACCCTGCGGGCCAAACACCGGGCCGACACCATCATCGGCGTGATCTGGGCCGTTGGCATGGCCATTGGCGTGATCCTGCTGGACCTGACACCGGGATACAACGTGGATCTGATGAGTTACCTGTTCGGCAGCATTCTCACGGTGCCGGAAAAAGACCTGTGGATCATGGCGGGGCTGGGGCTGGGGATTTCGGTGCTGGTGGTTTTCTTCTACAACGACCTTCTGGCCATCTCCTACGACGAGGAGTTTGCCCGGGTGCGGGGCGTGGCCGTGGGGCCGATCTATTTCATGATGATCGGCATGCTGGCGGTCTCCATCGTGATGGTAATCCAGGTGGTGGGCCTGATCCTGGTGATCGCCCTGCTCACCATTCCCCCCTTTATCATGGAAAAATACGCCCGGTCCCTGGCCCGCATGATGATCGGCTCCAGCCTGCTGGGCATTGTCTTTACCCTGGCCGGGCTGTGGCTCTCCTACGCCTTTGACCTGACCTCGGGCGCGGCCATCATCCTGGTGGCCGGCACCGCCTTCTTTATCTTCCTGCTGATCGAAAAGGTCCGGCTGATGGCCCGGCAACGGCTGTAAGGCCGGTTGGTCACAAACCCGCCCGCAATTTATCTACAGCCCTGATCCGAACATTTCCCACACCGTAAGAAAATACGCCTTTGAGAATTCGTGCTCGTGCTCGTGCTCGTGACCGTGCTCGTGTTCGAAAATGCTCGGGCTGGAACGCAGGTCAGGGAGGATCACGATTACGAGTAAGAGCAAGAGTAAGAGTAAGAGCAAGATGGATGACAGAAGCCGGGTTTTCTACAAAACCGTCAAAGGCTGTCGAGCAGCCGGTAATACTCCCCGAGAGATTCCAGGGATTTCATGGTGATATCAATGGCAAGCCAGCTGACCACAAGAATGATAATGGTCAGGCTGATTTTATAGACCCGTGTTGAATCTCTATTTATAATCAGAAATACCCCGCCCGTATTTTCAGAATAAATTGACAAGCAAGCAAGTATTATCGGATTAAACGGCCTCAGGTTCGAGGCCGTTTTTTTTTAAGAG
>JAXHVI010000169.1:0-2101 GCA_034189195.1 Thermodesulfobacteriota bacterium
GTCGTCGCCTGCGTCCCCGTCCGCTTCAAAGTCTTCATCGTCCCGGGTTTCCAGTCCGTTGTCGGCCAGCCCGGCGCCTTCATCCATGTTCCGGGCCATCTCTTCGGCGATTTCCTCGCTGATGCCGTCATTTTCAAAGGCGTCTGCCTTGAAAAAACCGGACGCCAGGGCCGCGGCCATGTTCTCCTGGGTGATCTTGCCCGCGGCAATCTCCCGAAGGGCCACCACAATGTCTTCGTTTTTGGGAGAGATGACCAGGTATTCAGAGCCTTCCCGTATCTGGCGCACCCGTTGGGCCGCCAGGTGAACCAGTTCGAAACGGGACGGTACCTTGCGCAGACAGTCTTCAACCGTGATTCGTGCCACTTTTTTTATCCTCCATGGATTATCGAATTTCTATGAGTTCATAACTCCGCTTGCCGCCCGGGGCCTGAAGCACCACCTCGTCGCCCGGCACCTTTCCCAGGATCGCCTTTCCCAGGGGGGAGGTCACGGAAATAAGCCCGTTGTCGATGTTGGACTCATCCGGGCCGACCAGTTGATACTCCACTTCATCGCCCGTGTCAATGCTCTCCAGCCGAATGGTGCAACCGAACACGGCCCGGTCCCGGGTCAGGGTGGACGGGTCGATGATGTTGGCGCTGGCCAGCTTGTGCTCCAGTTCGTTGATGCGGCCCTCGATGAACCCCTGTTTCTCCTTGGCCGCGTGAAACTCGGCGTTTTCGGAAAGGTCACCATGGGCACGGGCCTCTTCAATGGCCCGAATGTTGGCCGGTCGCTCCACAGTCTTGAGGCGACTCAGCTCCTGGTTGAGCTTTTCATATCCCTGTCGGGTAATTGGAATGGTTTCTACCACTACTGCCTCCGCAAAAAGCGGGGCGGTCGCCCGGTTCTACCGGGCAACCGCGCCGCTTTGTTAGAAATAGTCCCGGATCAGAATCTCGCCGATCTGAATGGCGTTGGTGGCCGCGCCCTTGCGAATGTTGTCGGCCACGACCCACATGTCGATGCCGTTGGGTACCGAAACATCCTTTCGAATCCGGCCCACCAGGGTTTCGTCTATGCCGGCGGCATCAATGGCCATGGGATAAATATTGGCGGCAGGGTCGTCCACCACCTTCACGCCGGGCGCGTTTTGCAAAAGCGCCCGCACCTCTTCCGGTGAGATGGGGTTTTCCGTCTCGATGTTCACCGCCTCCGAATGGCTGTAGAGCACCGGCACCCGAATGGTGGTGGCGGAGACCATGATGGTGTCGTCCTCCATGATCTTGCGGGTCTCGTTGACCATCTTCATCTCTTCATCGGTGTATCCGGTTTCAAGAAACGAACCGATATGGGGCAGGCAGTTGAAGGCGATCTGGTGGGGATACACCTTTTTTTCAAAAGAGGCGTTGTCCAGAATCGCCCGGCTCTGGTGGAGCAGCTCGTCAATGGCCGCCTTGCCTGTCCCCGACACCGCCTGGTAGGTACATACCACGATGCGCCTGATGCGGGCCTTCTTGTGAATGGGCGCCAGGGCCACCACCATCTGGATTGTTGAGCAGTTGGGGTTGGCGATGATGCCCTTTTTGGAATAGCCGGCCACGGCATGGGGATTGACCTCCGGCACCACCAGGGGAATATCCGGGTCCATGCGCCATGTCTTGGAGTTGTCGATCACCACGCACCCGTCCTGGGCCGCGATGGGGGCGAATTTCTTGCTGGGCCCGCCGCCTGCAGAGAAAAAGGCGATATCCACGTCCTTGAAAGACTCCTCGGTCAGCTCCTCCACGGGAAAGGACTCCCCCTTGAACATCAGATGGCGGCCCACAGACCGGCTGGATGCCAGCATCTTGATGGATTTGATCGGAAAGTTTCGTTCTTCAAGGCAGGCCAGCATCTGGCCGCCCACAACTCCGGTGGCGCCGGCCACCGCTACGTTGTATGATTTTTCAGCCATGTCTCCTCTCTCGTTTCGGTTTTAAGACTGGGTAACATAGGCGGCCACCCGGTCGCCTACTTCCGCGGTGCTCATGCCCATTTTTCTGGCTTCCACACTCTTTAAGTCTGTTTTGATGGCGGTCATTGCGGCCTGCTCAATGGCGTCCGCAGCCGCACTCTC
>JAXHVI010000017.1:0-7852 GCA_034189195.1 Thermodesulfobacteriota bacterium
CGCGCCCCGCACTTCAATATTGTACGGGGCAGGGTTTCATGGTATGAGCAGGCGATACGAAGCATGCACCCCCTTCGATTGTGGAGCCGTCCATGAATGACAGACAACGACTGATCGAACTGATACGGCAGCGGGCCTACCGCCGTACAGAAACCCCGGAAATCACCCTGGCCTCGGGCAAGAAGAGCTGCTTCTACTTCAACCTGAAAAAGGTCATCTGTTCGTCGGAAGGCCAGTACCTTTCCGGCCGGCTGGTCTACGACAAAATCAAGGCCCTGGGCCTTGCGCCGGACGGCGTCGGCGGGCTGACCATGGGGGCCGATCCCATCTCCTATGCCACGGCCTATACCTTTCACCTCAACCGTGGAGCCATTGAGGCCTTTTCCATTCGCAAAGAGCCCAAGGACCACGGCGCCGGCCTTCAGATCGAAGGCAACATCGGCCAGGGCGCCCGGGTGATCATCACCGAAGACGTGGTTACCACCGGCGGGTCCACCATCAAGGCCATTACCATTGCCCGGGCACACGGCCTTCAGGTAATGGGCGTCATCGCCCTGCTGGACCGGTGCGAAGAAAACGGCCGGCAGAACATCGAGGCACAGGGCGTTCCCATGCACGCCATTCTCACCATTAACGATTTTCAATAGCACCCATTTTCCGCCCGTCCCTGGGGGCCGAAGCGATATGTTCAGAATACGGCGCATATACGACGACGCAGCCCCGGCCAACCGGACAGCCATTTCAGCGGTCCGGCACATTCTGCGGGACCGGTTCCCCCTGCTTCACCCCGATATCCTCAAACAGAGCGCCCGCCGTCTCAAGTTTTACGAAGCCCGGGGAGCCCGGCCCCTTGCCAACACCCGTTATGAAACACCGGTCCGGGAGAACGATGACAACCCGCCCTTTCTGGTGATCGACACCCTGGGCCGGAACACCACCTTTGCCAGAAAGGAGGCGCGTGGAAAGGCTCCTTCACATAACATGACGACCGTGCAGGGCCGAATTGTCGGCCGGCGGGGCCGGGCCGAAGCCCCCGTGGTTCGGTATCATAATCAAACGGGTTCGATACCGATTCTGATTTCGATTTGGATTTATAAAAGGACCGCCATGAAAACCATAACAAGAACGCTGATCCTGCTGGTCTTTTTGCTGCCCGCCACAACCCTTTACGCAGAGGAACCCCGGGTCCGGCCGGCCACCTGGGCCCGGCCGATCATCAACACCGACCTGAAAAACTGGCACCAGGTGGATGACAAGGTCTATCGCTCGGCCCAGCCCGGCGCAAAGGAGATGAAAGCTGTTGAGTCCTTCGGCATTAAAGAGGTGCTGAATTTGCGCAACTTTTTTTCCGATGAGGACGAGGCCGAAGGCACCGGCCTGGTGCTCTACCGAATACCGTCGTCAGCCGGCAGGATGACCCGGGAACAGGTGATCAACGCCCTTAAAATTATAAATGACGCCAAAGGTCCCATCCTGGTCCACTGCTGGCACGGGGCCGACCGCACCGGCGCGGTGATTGCCGCCTGGCGCATGGCGGCCCATGGCTGGTCCGCGAAAGCGGCCATTGATGAAATGGTCAACGGCGGCTTCAGCTTTCACGCCACCTACGACAACCTGATCATCCTGCTTGAAGATCTGGATGTAGAACAGGTCCGGCGCGACGCCGGTCTGCCGGCCCGGCGGTAAAACCCTTTCCAACCGCCCGTAAATGGGATACTCTTTTTACAACCGGAGGGCGGTTGCATGGAGCACTTGTTCAACATTCTTGTTTTTGCCGCAAGTTTTGCCGTCATTGCCCTGGCGTCAAAACAGATCGGCCATTACCTGGTGCGCACCTCCCTGCCCCTGATCACCGGATTTCTGATCACCGGCATCCTGGTGGGGCCCCACGGGCTGAACCTGCTGTCGTCCCACGCCGTGGCCGGCCTTCGGTTCGTCGATGAAATCTCCCTTGCCTTTATCGCCTTTGCCGCGGGCAACGAGCTTTACATCAAGGACCTGAAAAACCGGATTAAAAGCATTCAGTGGATGACGGTGTGTCTGGTTGCCGCCACCCTTGGTATCTGCGGCACCGCCATTTTTTTCCTGGTCAATCAAATTCCGCTGCTGGGTGCCCTGCCCGTGCCGGGCCGCGTGGCTGTGTCCCTGCTCGGGGCATCTATTCTCGTGGCCCTTTCTCCTTCAGCGACCATGGCCGTAATCAACGAACTCCGGGCCATGGGACCCTTCACCCAGACCGTGGTGGGCGTGACCATGATCGCGGACGTGGTGGTGATCACCCTGTTTGCCATCAGCCTGTCGATGACCAGCGGGCTGTTGACCGGCATGGGAATCAATATCGGCTTTATCGGCGCCCTGCTTCTTGAACTGTCTCTTTCCCTGGTGTTCGGGTACCTGCTGGGCAGGCTCTTCATGGGCATTCTCCGGCTGCCGACAGGCAGGCCGGTCAAGGCCGGGGCCATCCTGATGACCGGGTACGGGGTCTATGCCCTTGCCGGGGCCGTCCGCGCCCTCTCCCAGTCTTACCTGCCTTTCAGCATCATTGTTGAACCCCTGCTGATCTGCATGATCGGCGGGTTTGTGGTGTCCAACTACGGCCAGGGCCGAATGGAGTTTTCAGACATTCTCCAGGAACTCGGGCCGGCGGTGTACATCGCCTTTTTCACCCTGACCGGGGCATCCCTTCCCCTGGATGTGCTGGCCCGGACCTGGCAGATCGCCCTGGTGCTGGTGGTGGCGCGGTTCAGCGCCGTGGTGGTCGGTGCCGTGGCCGGCGGCATGGCGGCACGGGAGCCGGCGGCCCACAACCGGGTGGGATGGATGGCCTACGTCACCCAGGCCGGGGTGAGCCTGGGTCTGGCCAAGGCGGTGGTAGTGGAATTTCCGGAATGGGGCGGGCCTTTTGCCACCATTCTCATTGCCGTGGTGGTGTTCAACCAGATTCTTGGCCCCCCGCTGTTAAAACAGGCCATCCTTCTGCTGCAGGAGGCCCATCCCAGGGGAGAAGCCCCGGTCCACGCCGGTCCAAGGGAAGCCATCATCTTCGGCCTGGAACCCCAGGCCCTGGCCCTGGCCCGGCTGCTGGCATCCAATGACTGGCGGGTGAGAATCACCGTTCTGGGAGGATGCGCAGACACCTCCCGGAACATGGGCGTCAGAATCTGCCATATTCCCAACCTGACACTGAACGCCCTTGAACAGATGGATGCCGGCCGGGCCGAAGCCATCGTCACCCTGCTTTCCGATGAAGAAAACCTTCGCGTCTGCGAGCTGGCCTACGAACACTTCGGCACGCCCAACCTGGTGGTGCGGCTCAATGACCGGGCCAACATCAACCGGTTCCAGGACCTGGGCGCACTGATCGTGGACCCGGGAACGGCCATGGTCAACCTGCTGGACCAGTTTGTGCGCTCGCCCTCGGCCGCCTCCCTGCTGCTGGGCATGGAGGAAAACCAGAGCGTGGTGGAGCTGGAGGTGAGAAACCCGAACCTCCACGGTATTGCCCTGCGGGACCTGCGCCTGCCCATCAGCACCCTGATTCTCTCCATTCGCCGCCATGGCCAGATGCTGGTGTCTCACGGCCATACCCGGCTGGAGGTGGGCGACACCGTCACCCTGGTGGGTACGCCGGAAAGTCTGAAGGAGGTGGAGCTGAAGTTTGACGTGAACCGGGAACACGCCCTGGCCCATCTGGTGGAAAAAATAACCCCCAGGGCGCTTGCTTCCGATTCCCTGGCCACCGAGGTGAGAGAGATGGTACGGACCGGACCGGAAGCCCCGGCTGCAAACCGGCCCATGGACCGGTTTGACCGGTTTGTCGAGGAGGGCCTGGTGCTGGACCTGGACCGCCGGATGAGCGTGGAAGAACTGTTCAGGCAGATCGCCGATGCCCTGGCACCACGGCTGGCCACACCGCCGGACCGTCTTTACGCATTGCTGATGGCCCGGGAAAAGGAGAGCAGCACCGCCATCACCCAGGGCCTTGCCATCCCCCACATCGTCATTGACGGATCCCGCACCTTTGCCATGCTGCTGGCCCGGTGCCGCCAGGGGGTGCGTTTTTCCGACGCGGCCCCCATGGTGCACGCCGTGTTTGTGCTGGCCGGCACCAGGGATGAACGAAACTTTCACCTGCAAGCCCTGTCCGCCATTGCCCAGATCGTTCAGAACCCCAACTTTGAACGGCTGTGGCTGCGGGCCAAAAACGCCCAGGCCCTGCGCGAAGTGGTGCTCCGGGCCGACAGAAAGCGGCAGACAGGTGCATCCCCGTCCCAATAGCGTTACCCCGGTGGCTGTGTTCATTCTTTGCGCCACAGCCGTAGCACCGGCTCGAATCATCCGGGGGACAGTCCCGGGATTGACAATTGTTGATTGGCAATTGTCAATTAAAAAGAGCCTTCCCCTTTTTGGAAAAGGCCCTTTTCAAAGTACTGTCCGTCAGACGAACCTACACCTCAAGCCACGAATCGGAATAGAGCGTGTGGCCCAGAATGACCTTGGCGGTCTTGACATAATCCACCATCTCCTGGGTGGAGGTGTCCGGCTCTTCCCCGTCCATGACCGCGTGCACCACCTCGACGATGTCGGGACGGTTGCCCTTGGCGATATCGGTCAGTTTCTCGTCCAGGGGATCGGAAATAACCGAGTACATGCCGTAGCGCTCCAGCATGATCATGTAGGTCTGGTTCAGAATGGGCCGCAGATGGGAGGGCGGTCCATTGGAAACGTTGGACAGACCGCAGGTGCTTTTGCAGCCCGGCGCGATGTCGCCCAGCATCATCTGGAAATTGAGCAGGCTCATCAGCTGGTCCTGCTGGGTGTTGACCGGCGTCACAATACCGTCAAACCAGAGCCGCTCGTTTCCAATACCGGCTTCGTTGGCGGCATACATCAGCTCAACCGCCAGGGCGGCCCGCTCGTTCTCGTCCCTGGGCAGGCCTTCCGGCCCCCACATCAGGGCGATAAAATCGGCGTTGTGCTCCGCGGCCAGGGGAATCATTTTCTCATACCGCTCGGGCCGGGCCATGATGGAGTTGATCAGCACCGGCTTGGGCGTCGGCTTGTACACCTTCAGGGCCGCTGCAATGGCGTCGATGTTGGATGTGTCCAGGGCCAGGGGCATATCCGGCACCACCTCCTGGACGGTCTGCACCACCCAGGGCATCAGCTCATGGCCGTCCTTCTTGGCAGGGCCCAGGTTGATGTCGATGTAATCCATACCTCTGGACTTCTGGTCCAGGGCCTCTTCCTGAATCGGCTTGGGATCGCGCTCCTTGAACGCCTTGCCGATCTTTTTTGAAATAACGTTTAAGCTTTCACCAATGAGAATCATATTCGGTTTCCCTTATCTGTTAAGTTGATGTTGGCGCCGGCCCACCATGGCCCGGCCGACCTCCTCTATTTTCTGGCTTTCAGGAATCCGGGAATATGGGGCGCTTCCCTGGGACCGACGGTAATGGTCCAGCCCGGCAGTTCTTCCTCGATTTCGCCGGCAATGGCCGCCGCGTAACCGGGAATGATCAGCTCCATGTGTTTTACCTTATCCATGATCCCGCACTTCTTGACAAAAGCGCCCACGTCATCGCCCGCGAACTTGCCGGCGGCCCAGGCAGTGAGCACGGACAGTCCTTCAGAGTCCTTGATCAGCAGCCATGAAGGCACCTTGCTGTTTTCGATTTCACCGGAAACAATAAAGTAGGTCAGGGCAAAATTGGTGGTTACCAGCACCGGGGAGTTCTCGTCGGGATTGCCGATCTCGTAGATGCCCTCGGTAACGGTCATGGGCCGCTGCGGGTCGGTAAAGATGTTGAGCCGCTCCAGCAGCAGCGGGAACACCGTCTCGCCCACAAAATCGGAAAGCACGACAATGCTGCCGTACTTGGCGATATGCATGGCCGCGATCATTGTTTCCACGTCAGGATTGGACGCCATCTCGCAGGGGAAGGTGATGGTGGGAAAACCAAGGGCCTTGTTGCCGGCCTTCAGGGCGGCCCGGCGAATGGCCACCATGTCTTCCAGAGATTTCTTGGGTTCCCGTGAACCGGGATCCATAACAATGTCCTTGAGGCCCATGCCGGTGAGCTTCTGGGTCAGGCCCATCAGGGCGTCGATGGAGTCGGCCTTCACGCCCAGGGGAAGCCCGGCGTCCACGGCCAGCTTACCCATGGCGTCGATGTTGTCCGCGGTGGCGCCGTACAGCAGGGGTCGTTTGAAACCGCAGGCATCCACGCCGGCCTTCATGGTATCAGGGTTTTCGGTCATCAGGATGACGTTGAACTCGGAGGTCTCGGCCACCGTCTTGGCGGTCTCGGCAAAGGCCTTGGCATCGCCGGTGTCCCTGATCGCCACCATCTCGGGCCGCAGGTTCAGACCCACCCGCTCGTACTGAATGGCGTTCCACGCCTTGAGCTTGGACTCGAGATCCTTTTTCTTGATGTCGCCGTTGATGCAGGCGGCCAGCACCGTGGGGCTGTAAAAGGTCTTTTCATGACGGTACATCACCGTCTCGCCGCCGGCCACGCATGCCCGGACACCCTTGCCCAGCTTGACGGGCCGAATGGGGGGGGCCGATGCCTCGGCCAGTTTTTCCCGTGCCTCATCCGATACATACGGACAGCTGTCCAGCTCCGCTTTTCCGGATGCCAGGTTCATGGCAAAGGCAAGGCACGTCGGAGAGCCGCACTCCTTGCAGTTGGTCTGCGGCAGGAGCTTGAAAATCTGAATTCCGGTTAATGCCATTTCTATCTCCTTATATTTCCAAAGTTTTAATAAAACTCGATCTCTTAAGAAAAGGGGCGGCCGACGAATCGACCGCCCCGGGTCATTACATCAGCGGTTCCATGGAAAGAGCGGGATGTCCCTTTTCCTCCAGCCACGGCCGGATTTCCTCTTCGGTGGTGCCGATGGTCTCGTCGGCGATCTTGTCGTAAAGATCCGGAACGCCCATGGCCTTGCCCCGGGCGATGATGCGGTCCTTGATCTCTTCCTTGAGCATCTTGGGCATCCAGACCATGCGCAGCAGGCCGCCGTCACCCTTGATGAACTTGCCCTGGGTGATGTTGTACTTGGAGTGGCCCACAAAGCCCGGGGAAACCGCGCCACCGCCCATGACACCGGCCAGGGTGGTGAACTTCATGCCACAGGGCGTTTCTCCGGTATATTCCCGATTCACGGTCATGACGCCGTTCAGGCCCGGCAAAGTAGCCGCGATACATTCGCAGCAGCCGCAGGTGGTCATGGGATCATGCACTATGGAGTAAAGGTTGTATTTTTCCACAGCCCCGCGGGACGCCTTGAAGACGAACTCGTTGACGCCCTTCCACTGACCCAGTTTGGGGTCCAGGCATTCACCCTTGATAATGGGCTGATTGGGGCCGGTTGGGTTGATCTCGTAGGAGGCCTTGCAGTCCATCCAGTTGTAGGCGCCGCACAGGCCGGTCCGCTCCGGGCTGACGGTGCAGACATGGTTTGGCGCGAAAGACTGGCACAGGGTACAGGAGTAGTAGGTCTCCACGTCGTCGTCGGTCATCTTGTCCACGCGCTCGTCTCTGCGCTTGTACTCGGCCCGGGCCGTTTCCGTGAGCTTGTCCACATCCTTCTTGTCCGTGTACAGGGTCACCTGGACCTTGTCCAAAATCTTGCCAAAATCCTGATGCATCTTGGCGTGCAGCACAACGCCGATATCCTTCAGGGTAAATCCCTTTTCCACGGCGGGCTTGCCTACGCGGACCCAGGAAATGTCCCGCTGGCCGATGTGCATGATGCCCTGAATGTAGTTGACCAGATGATGAATCTGGCGTTCGAGAATGGGCTCGAAGTCCTCCTGGAACTCGCGGCCCGCGATTTGAACAAA
>JAXHVI010000170.1:0-14912 GCA_034189195.1 Thermodesulfobacteriota bacterium
ACGGTGCGGCAGTTGGCAAGTTTGCCGATAAGCACAGACCGGGCGATTTGTGCCGACGCCGATGCGTCGTCGGATCGCCGGTACTGCTCCTTTCGCAGCAGCACATTGCCGGACACCGGCCCCTGCACTCGCGCCAGGAACCGGCCGTATTCGGTCAAAAAGCTCACCGACACATCCTTTTCCGCGCAAAACCCCATTAGAAAAGGGCTGGCCGACACATTGCCGAAGCACACAATCCCGCCGAGGGTGTGAATGGGCAGCCGCAGCTTGACTTCCTGCTCCACCTTAACCGCCACGGTCTCCCCGTCTTTGGACAGGTAGGCGCCCTGGGTGGTGACAAACAGGGTGTTTAAGTGTTTTTTCATTCGTCACCCGTTTCCTTGTTGCCTGCGCCGCGGTTCATTACCTAATTTATTACCCATATTAATCGGTTATTACCTAATTTCCGGTTTTCTTCCATTTGGCGCCCCGGCCACGGCCAAGACATTCAACAATTCCTTGCGACTGAAGGTCTTTTAATGTCTTGCGAATCATATCAATACCAACTCCGGGACACTCCCGGCGCAAGTCGGCAACACTGAAGTCTCCCGGAAACCGCTTAAGCGCATCCTGAACCATGGCCGTCTTTTCGCCCTTTGGCCGGGGCAGCCGGCTCAATCGTTCCTCAAATTCCTTGTAAGCGCTTTTCAGGATAAAGCAGACAAAATTGATGTAATGCCACGGATCGTGCCGGCCTTCATGCCAGCCTTCCGAACTGAGCTTTAACGTTTCGTAATATCGTTCCTTATTCTGTTCGATCAGGCGTTCAAGGCTGATATACTTTCCGACCTCGATCTCCAGATGATAGCACTGCAAAAGCATCAGCAGCCGGGATACCCTGCCGTTTCCGTCGCGGAAGGGATGGATGCACAGAAAATCAAGATTGAAAGCCGCCATCGCTATCAGCGGGTGCACTTTCCCACCCTTTATGCAGGCCTGCCAGCCGTTCATCAGTTGTTTCATGCAGGAACCGGTTTTGGCGGCCGGGACGGTTTGAAACCGTATGCTGGACCTGCCGTCCGGGTGCTTCTCGATGATGTCGCTGTCCTTTTCTTTGTACTTGCCGGCGTCCCATATCTCGCCGCGTATCAGACGATGCAGCTTCTTGCAGGTATCTTCCGTAATCTGCAGCTTCGCCCCGCTGTCATGGATGAGATTTAAGGCATCCCGGTACCCTCGCACCTCTTCTTCCGGCCTGTCATGAAGCAACGATTTGCCGAAGATAATCGTGCCGATGCGTTTTTTATCCACTTCAACGCCTTCGATACGGTTGGATGACACCGCGCTTTCAATCAGAGCATGCTCTTTCAGGGCCTTCAGCCTCTGCGGCAACTGCTGCTTATAAAGTTCCTGCCTGCCCTTGGCCTCGCTGATGTCGGCCAGATACCATGACGTGGTTCCGGGAACCGCATCAAGCCCCGCAGTAAAGTGTTTTAACGTTATCATAGCCAAATCCTGTCAAATGGTTTTCATTCTCCTTGCAGCACCTTTTCCAGATAACGCTTCACCGCCTGCCGCTTGCCCGCAGTTTTGGGCAGGCACAGACCAATCAAAGAACAGCTTTCGCATTTGGCCGAATACTCGGGTTCCGGTGTAATGCCCGACTCGATCAGCTTGTGAACCTGCAACGCCGCCTCTTCGGTTTTTTGCCGAAGTAGTTCGTCGAAACGCACGTCAGCCCTGCGCCGGGTCTTGCCATAGAAAAGCGCACCGTCCGGAATGGTCACGTTCAGCATCTCTTCAAGGCAAATTGCCTGGGCGCAAAGCTGAACCGTGTCGCAATCGTCCGGCTTGGGCTTGCCCCGCTTGTATTCCACGGGAAACGGCTGCCACGTTCCATCCGGCTGCCGGTGAAACTCCACCACATCTGCTTTGCCCGACAACCCCAGCCGCATCGAGCACAGCGGCACGCCGCGCTCGATGCGCACATCACCACGTGACTCCCGGCCCTCCTCATGCACGTGCTCATGCATGACCCGGCCCTGGGCGGTAAAGAGATTCTCCGTCCACAACTGCTCCACATGGATCAGTGCGCACTGTCGCGGGCAAAAAATATAATGCTGGAGGGCTGAGATCTGGATCAGGTCTTCGTCACTGTATGTCATGGCAGTTTAATAATTTCGACGCCTTTAGGTTTGCTGCTTTCGTCGATTGAAATTTCATAATCGCTGGCAAAGTCACGGGCCGGTTTGTCCGCATCCTTGCGCTTAACCTTGACAAGGTCAAACAGCGTATGGGCCGGGGCATTACCAAGTGCCGAATCATGTTTGAAAATAACCAGTTTTTGTGTGGACATGAGGCCCCTGGCAGCGGATCGGTCGTGCTCAAACATATTGACCAGGGCTTCCCGCAGCAGGGAAAGATCCTCTTCGCTAAAACCGGTTTGCGCCGCCAGATGTGCGGAAACAAACCCATGAGCTACATAGACACCATAGGGCACCGTGTTTTTTCGGCCCATGGTGCGGTTGTCGCCCTGCTGTTTTTCTGCTTCGGCTTCGGTGGCCACTGCCATTCGGGTGATGGAATGTTCCAGCGTAACCACCGGATCGACGGAACGTCCGAAGGTCAATTGCACCGGCCCGCGAACCTGACCGCAGTTCGGGGCTGACTTGAGAGAAAGAACCGCTCCGAAAGTCCGTACGTCATAATACTTTTTACACATCTTTTCACGGCCTCGTTTTGTTTCATCTTCCGTTGGACGGCGAGGTTTTGCATCTTTGAGGGCGGCGTTAATAATTTTGGTGGCTTCTTTGCCAGGCTTTTCTTCTTTTATCCAGGCTTTTATCTCTTTTTTATCAGCATCAGGGGCTACAACAAGCTCTCCGCCCTCATCCTCACCTGGGATAAAGTTTAATCCTTCTGGCAAAGAGAACTCTTCAAATACTGCTACCAGTTCTTTTGGAACAGGCTTTCTTGATTCTTCACCGGTATCGATACCAAGCTCCTTGAAAACTGCAAAATGTGCGCGGCCGAGGACGGCCTTTTCTTTGATGTAAATGTCATGAGGCTCTTTGGGCTCTTTTGTGATTTGGACATAATTCCGCACCTTTCTTTTCAAACAGACATCCGTCACCAGACCATGGCCGGTTTCAGGATCAATGCGGGGCAGGTTGCCGGCATCCGGGTCGCCGTTGGGGTTGCCATCTTTTACGTCGAAAATCAGCACAAAGTCATAACGGTTTTTGATAGGGTCGTTCATTTTAATTCTCCTGTTCTTTAGGTTATTCGTTATTGTCAGATTTTTTCGTGAAGAACTTTTGCATCTGGTGGTAGTAGCCAACAGCAAACCGCCCCTGGTCCTCAAGCTTCAGATGCGGCGGGAAAGCAGTTTTGGCTTCCACCCCATCGATAATCTGGCTTATCAGTTTTTCAAAAAAGGTCCGACGTCCGGCATTCTCCAGTTTGGATAAATGATGATTTTTCAGGCGCATCAGATTGCCGAAAACCGTGCTGGGCGTTCCGGATGCGGCCCCGTAAAAACGGTCGCGAATGGTGGCATTGATGCCGGGGTGAGCCTCTTGCTGGATTTTTTCCAGGGTGGCAAAAAGTCGCCCCAGCCTGTAGCCGATGTTGGTGTTGTTTTCATCCAGGCTCATTTGCAGTTCCTCCTTTATGGTTGGATTTTTAAAACGGGTGGATCGGTTAACACAGGCTTTGATCAAAGCCGCACGAATATATGTGATGTCATGCTCCGAGCGGATTCTGCGGATCGCCGCCTGTAATAAAGTTTGGGGATAAGGAAGCCCTTCAAGTATGGAACGTATGGTGTTACCCGCCAGATTTGGCGGGATATTTTCCGCCTTGCCTTGGGCGGCGGTTGAAACGAGCAGTCGAAAAAGAGAAAAAACGTCTCTGTCCTTTGGACCATGAATGATTCGCAAGTCTTCAAAATGCTGCTTTATCTTTTCGGCCATGCCGGCCACGCTATCCACAATCCAAAAACGGATGGCGATGCGGGAGGCGTTTGGCGCAAGGCCAAGAACATAGAACCGGCTTTTTTTATTCTCGTCAGTCAAAAAAGAACCGTTTTCTATTGATCGGAAGAGGCTTTCAACAGCCCTGACACCTCTGTCCGGATCATCTTTGGGAGGTTCTCCGAAGAAGTCTGCTAATTGATGCTCAAACTCGGTCGCTTTTTCTGCCCAAAAGACAGTTGATGAGTCTCCTACCTGCATTCTTTGCTCGGAGTCTTTGGATAGGAGATGGTTTAGCGCCGTAGTATAAGCAAAGGCCGCTGTTTTACCGACCGGGGCGTTTGCGCCCTGATCCTTACCGAAAGATCTAAATGCGTCGAGATTAAAAGACACGATATTTGCTCCGGATGCCTGCGCTCCATAAACACCCTTTATAGGAGGGTGGAGGCGTTCGATAACTTCATCCTTTCCAGAGACAAGACAAATGGAACAATTACTTCCATCGCTTACAGCATTGAACTTAATGATGGCTGATTTTATAGCCGGGCGTTCCAAAATGAGCCCTGCGTCACCCGCAAAGCTGAAAGTAATATTCCCCCCTTCCTTTTTTAACTGCTCCCAGACTTCGCCAAAACGTTGGAGAGCCTCTTTTTTATTCTCATTTTCCAGAAACTTTTTGATTGCCGATAACCCTTCATCTGTAAAACTTCCAATCTCATCAATTTTTTGTTTGAATGCGGCATGCTGTTCTTTAACCCGTTCGGGTTTCCCTTTAAGTGTAAGGCCCAAAGCATATTCCGGGTTATCCCAGAACAAATTTGCGGCGATACCGCTGGTTTTTTTAACGGCTTTGGGTATAAGAAACTTTTTTGCGCGCCGTTTTTTCCCTTCCCCCTCATATGTTGCATTGAGAGCAACTGCATGGCCATTGGAGTCAAGCACAATGACAAAAGGTATTTCCTTCCACTCAAAGCCTTGAGGCGCCATCTGAGACTCGGGATCAGCAGCTTTTCGATCATAGTATTCTTTCAGAGCTTGAAGAATCATCCCCGCACCTCCTCGGTATTGTCGCGATCCGGCACATTGATCACCCCGTTTTTTATCTGTGGCCTGAAAAAGAGGGGCCTGGGATCAGCGGGATCTGAAAAATCCATGTCGTACAGCATCCAGCCAAGATCGCGGGTATCAGAAATCGGGGCGGCCGGTTCGGCGGCCGCATCCACCAGACGGAAATGGGCCGAAAACTCCCGGCAACCCAAGTAGGGCTGATTGAAACACTGGCCTTTATTGGCCCTGCGTTCGAACATGGCGGCATATTTGGCCGGGGTTTCGTCCTTCCGGATCATTTCATTTTCTTCCACGTCTTGAAGATAATCCGGGACCGGATTAAAGACCTGGCCTCTTTTTTCCGGCGGAATAAAATCAAACTCCGCAAAAAGCCTGTATTTCACGTCCCGCAGAAAAAGGCCGGCCCTTTGCTGCCGATCGTCTTCGATAAAAATCTGGTTCTTTCGCGGTGAAGCGACGGTGCCCACTTCATTCCTGCGGACTGAAATCCAGCGGATAGGCGCCAGCACCTCGATTTTTTTCACCAGCCAGAAAATGGCCGGCTTCCAGAGAATCGCGTCAAAGACAGCGCGGGCGGCCGAAGGTGTGATGACGTCGTAACTGACGCGTTCCACCTTCATTTCCGGCCGGGTAAAGCAGGCAAACGGCCCGCTTACCTCCAGGCAAAAACCTCTCATGGTTCACCTCCGTTACGTTTTAAACGGTCAGGTCTTCCGGCGCCCATCCGGCGCCGAACAGATCAAGACCATGTGATTGATCATACTTTCCAATCCATAACCAGTACCCTTTCCATATCTCATCCACCAGGCCGTCAACCCTTGCCCTGTCAAAGTCTCTTCTGGAAAGGTTGACGCTATAGCGCTGCAACTTGCGCATCAAATGACGCTTTGGTCCGATGCGCCGCAATTCACCCAGCCATTTGCCGCTGTCACCATACCGGACAAAGACTGACTGCTGAGCCTGATCATCAATAAGCTTAAACTCATTGGCGGCCGTGCGAAACTGGATATGAGGTACATCCGTTTGCAACAATGTTTTGAATCTGGTGCCGGTATCATTGACGCTGGAGTAGAACAATTTGAAATAACGAATGAACTCCAAAGGATGTTGAGGATCGAAATCAGGCAGACTGAAAAGTTGACGGGTTGTATCTTCGCCCTTGCGGAGTAGCCCGCGAGGCGCAGGCTTGGGCGGGATAAACACCTTCACCGTGCCCAGTTCCCCTTTGTCGTTGAGTTTCCCTTCACGGTTGCAACGGCCCCCTACTTGGGCGATAGAATCCAGACCGGCAAATGCCCGGTAGACGACAGGAAAATCAATGTCCACACCGGCTTCAACCAGTTGGGTGCTGATGACTCGTGTCTGTAAACCGTCCTTCAGTCGTTGCTTGATCTCCTCAATTTTTTCAGAGCGATGCTGGCCGCACATCAGGGCGGAAAGGTGAATTGTTCCCTTTGGCATGAGCTTATACAGGTCATAGCAATCCCGTCGCGTATTGACGACACATAAAATCTGGTCGTGTTGTTGTAGCTCTTTAGCGATATCTTCCCAATCGAAAGGAATATTCAGATCAGTTGGAAAAACAATTTGAGTTCTTTTCAGCCGATCATAGAGGACGGGCGGATCGGCAATGATTTCTCGCGGCTGTTTTAGTCCAGGTAGAGCCGGCTGAGTAGCGGTGGCCAGCACAAACGTTACGCCATAGTTTTTTACGAGTTGATTGATTGCGTGCACGCAGGGATCAAGGAGATTTGGCGGCAGAAGCTGGGCTTCATCAAGAATAACAACGCTGTTGATAGTATTATGCAGCTTCCGGCAGCGACCTGGTCTGGCTGAATAAAGGGACTCGAAAAATTGTACGTTGGTGGTAACGATGATCGGCGCGTCCCAGTTTTCGGACGCAAGCCGGGAACGCTGGGTTTCTTTTTCCGGGTCAAGATTGCTGTGATGTTCCACAACGTTTTCCGCACCAAAAATATCCGCCAGCACACCGGCGGTCTGTTCAATGATGCTGGTGTAGGGGATAACATAGATGATACGGCTTTTACCGTGCATCACTGCATAATCAAGGGCAAAGGCCATGCCTGACAAAGTTTTCCCGCCGCCAGTAGGAACGGTCAGCGAAAAAAGGCCGACGTTCTGGCAGGCTGCCTCTCGACAGGAGTCAAGGACCTCGCGTCGGGCTGCATTGACAGGCGTATTCGGGGCTGTTTCAATCATCTTTTGCATGTGAGAATCAAAAACAAGCTTCAATGTTTCGATGGGAGAGAAATTGCCTCTGGCCTCACCCTGATCCGGGTTCATGAAACTTTCAGTATCGAGAAAATCTGAGTCCACCAGACAAGAAAAAAGCATCCGTAACCAAAAATGAAAATTATCAGCTTTAACAAAGGTTGGCGGCTTTGCGACCGGGCGAAGTTGCTTCTTGATCTCACCGGCGGCTGTGCGAATACTATCTAAGTTCTGTTTGCCTTCTTCGAGCCTGAACGTTAATGCGGCCCGGCCGGTATCGGCAGAAAAATAGTCAGGCAATCCGGCGTGATGTCCGGCTGCCATATATGCTAAAGTCAGTCCGATAATATTGTCATAGATCTCCGTCGCAAAAAACGCTCCCGCACTGGAATGATTTATTCTGCCATGCCCGGTTTCATCATATTCTGAATCGTCTAGCCCATTTGATCGAAGGAGGTATGCCTGGAATTCCTCTGCCGCTTTCCCCAGGTCATGAAGCCATCCGGCATTCCAGCCCCAGTCGGCGGACTGGAATTTGGCGGCGCATTCTGCCGTCCGCTCGGCAACCTTTTTTAAATGGTCCTCCAAAGGCTGCCATTTTTCCGGCGGCTCATTTTTTTTGCTGTGCGCATAGACGGTCATATCTCATTCGTCCTCACTATCAGGTCGTCTTCATAATTGTGGAAAAAAGAACATGGCATGTCGGTTGCGTGGGGGCACTGAGAAGGTTAAAGGGATAGTGCCCAGTTTGTGCCCCTGTGCGTGGCACAGGTGGCGGCTGTCGCAGGTGCTGATTGTTTTCACAGGTTCTCCCCTCCTTGTGATACTGGTTGACCATAGTAAAAACGTGCGGCCGGGTCAAGGGGGCAGGGTGGTATGTGGCCGGGTTATTCTTCAAAGGTCGGGTAGTCTCCTTTTTTGCCGGGTATGAGTCTGGGGGTAATCAGCCAATTTTCCTGCTGTTGGGGGTATCGTATTCGGAATTTTAGTACCTTTCTGAATGTTACGGGCCGGTAGATGGAGGGGTAGCGTTTCAGGTGGCGGCGGCGTTTTTCAAAGGCTTTGATGGGTATGATGGGGGTCATGATGGGGTGCCTTTTTTATTGATGAGGTAGTGGGGCAATTTTTATAAATGCCCTTACGGGCACACTACAAACGGGCCTTACGGGTTCATTGCAGGTAGGTGTAGTATGTACAGCCCGATCAGCGGTAAAGGGGCGTTTTATAAATGCCCTTACGGGCACACTACAAACGGGCCTTACGGGTTCATTGCAGGTAGGTGCAGTATGTACAGCCCGATCATGCGCAGCACTCATATTTTTCTTTGCGTCCTCTCGGTGAGTTTTATTTGTGCTTTTGTCCGGATTTTTAAATTTTTACCACCTTCCACTGGTTAAGGGTTTCTTCTATGCGGGCCAGTTCGGCTTTGGCTTCCGGGTGCTGCCTTGCGGTCAGCACCAGGTCCCACACGCGGCCGTTGGGTGTGAGAATGCGGCGGGACGAGTCGGGCTCGGCATAGCCGGTTTTTTTGTAATGCTCTTCGATCTGTTTGGAAAACCGGTCGTGGAGCTTGCCGGTGATCAGGTCCAGCTCTTTTAGCCGGAAAAGAAAGGCCTGGGCCGATACCCCGAACCGGTGCTTGATGCGCAGCAGCAGCTCCCAGGACCACTGCCTGTTCTGAATGCCCAGCTGGTTGACCGTGGCCCGGATGGCCTGCTCGGGCATGAGGAAAAAGGCGGCAAACTTGCGGCCGGCCCGGTGCATGGTCAGGGTCTTTTCATCGTCTCTTTCATCGGGGGGCATGGCCCCCTGGCTCTCTTCGTCGTCGGAAGGAAAGGGGCTGGCGCCGGTGCGCTCGGCCTGGCGCAGGAAAAAGATGCGGCCCAGGCCGTAGGCCAGTTGAAAGATCTGGCGCTCCGGGTTCTGTTTGTGGCGGATAAAGAAAAAGGCGTTGCCGTGTTCCATGTCGTAAAAGGTCATGGACTGGGTCTCTTTGGGCAGGGGCAGGAACACCACGCGAAAGCCCATGGACTCGAACAGCTCGATGTAGTCAAACACGATGCCCCGGCCGATGCCCATGAAGTTCCTGGCGGCCTCGGAAAGGTCCTGAAGGCCCCGCTGGTTGGTCTCAAATGATATGTTTAAGGGGATTTTGGCCTGTTTCTGGGCGCTACAGATGTCTTCCAGGCTGCAGATGGCGTCGATGATTTCGTAGATCGGGGTCAGTATGCTGGGCGGCAGGTGTTCCACGGACCGGGCCGGCACAAACCCGGTGCCCGGGGTTTTGACCCGTTCGGTCAGCAGGTCGCTTTCCTCTTCGGCAAACAGGGTGTCCACCGACACGCCCAGTGCCCTGGAGAGTTGAAAGATAACAGCGGCGGACGGCGCGTTTTCGCCGCGTTCGATGCGGCCCAGGGGAATTTCCGCCATGCCGATTTCGCCGGCCAGGCGGCTGATGGTCCAGCCCCGCTGGCGGCGCAGCTTGCGGATGTTTCTGCCGATAAAGGTGAGGTCGGTGGTTCTCTGAATCATAAGAGTCCTTCCGTTATAATTTTCAGATAGTACGATATCGTATACGTGTCAAGCAAAAAGTTGGGTTCTTGAAAAAAAAGATAACTAATAGGTTTATTGTTTACGGAGAGGGCAAAACAGAGGTCTTCAGCGAGGGCTTAAGGTTGGGCAGGGTGACCTTTCGGGCTTTTGACCTGTCAATGTGATCGGTGGAGTCATGCGCAGCCCGGTATTTTCGTTCTTCGTCTTCGTTTTTAAAGACGGGAATTTTTTTCTCAGGCATATGCTTCATAATTCCTTTTCGATTCAGGTAAAAGAGGAAGCCTACATGCCGGCGCCGAATCCGGCGCGCAGCAGGGAGTCGCGGCTGATCATGCCGGCAAACCGGCCTTCGGCATCCACCACGGGCAGGCGCTTGAGGCCCCGTTCCACCATCAGGCCGATGGCCTCTTCGATCAGCATCTCCTCTTTGACCGTGATCAGCTCGGTGTTCATCACCGTCCCGGCGGTGGCCCCGGCCAGGCAGGTGTCGGCCTCGTCATGTTTGAAGGCGCTGCCCACGCCGGAGAGCAGGCCCCAGATGCCGGACTGTTTTTGCGCAAAACAGCGCAAAAGGTCTTTGTCCGATATCAGGCCCAGGAGTTTGTTTTCGGCGTCCACCACGGCCACCCGTTGAATGTCGTTGTCTCCGATGAGGCGGAGCACGTCGGCAACAGGCGTGTCCGGCGAAACGGTGTGGGTGTCGCGCCGGGCAATGTCGGCCACCTGCTTGAGATGGGTCACATCGACTTTCTGGGAGCGGAAGGCGTTCCAGTCCGGGGCCTCGCGCATGACCGTGCGAAAGATGTCCAGCCGGGAAACCATGCCGCAAAGGCGGCCCTCTTTGCCGGTGACGGGCAGGCGTTTGAAATTCCGGCTGATCATGAGATCCACGGCCTCGGCCAGGGGCCGGTCTTCGGCGATGGTCACCGCCGGGCCGGTCATCACCTGTTCGGCCTGCCTGCCGGCCATCTGGCTCAACACCGATTTCATGCGGTCCTGGTCTGATTCGGCCAGCAGGCCCAGCCGCAGGGGCAGGCCGCCTTTGCGGATCAGGTCGCCCTGGGTGATCACGCCCACGGGACGGCCCTTTTTGTCCACCACGGGCACGCCGGTGAAGATGGAAGAGAGCAGCAGGCGGGTCACCTCATCAAGGGGTGTTTCAGGCGTCACGCTTCTGGGGTCGGCGGTCATGACGTCGCGGACGGAAAGCTGGCGGGGAAAAAAGGCGTTGCGGGTCCGATGGGCCACCACGTTCAGGTCGTGGATGGCCACGATGCCGTCGGTGACCATGTCGCTTAATCCATCCAGCACCCGGTCGGTCTGGGCGGACGGCACAACAATGTAAATTCGTACCGGCATGTTGAAGGAGAGCAGCTCGAACCGCGTGGTGGCGGTTTCTCCGCTTTCATAGCACCCGGCAATGCCGCGGGTGACGATGCAGCGGGCCGCGATTTTCAGGCCCCGCACATATTCAATGACTGTCTCGGCCAGGGGCCGGCCCTGGTGGCGGGCCGACTCGCTGGTGAAGATTTCGATGGCTTTGTAGTTCAGCATATTTTCCCTCCTATTTGATGCTGCCCAGCCACATGCCGGCCAGGGTCAGGGCCAGGCCCCCGATGTTGTTTATAAGAATGTTGGCCAGGGGCAGCAATGTCAGGCCGGCCCGGCCGGCGTTGACGGTTTCCAGGGAAAAGGTGGAAAAGGTGGTCAGGGCGCCCAGGTAGCCGGTGATCAGCAGCAGGCGCATTTCCGGGGAGAGCAGCCGCACCCGGTCGGACAGGGCGAACAGCAGGCCGATGAGAAAACAGCCCGCCAGGTTCACCGCCAGGGTGCCCCAGGGAAACCGGGCGCCCCACAGCCGCACCGCCATCAGGCCCACGCCGTAGCGGCTGGCCGCGCCCAGTGCCCCGCCCGCCATGACCAGGAATATCCGGTTGAGTTCCAGAGACAACATCCATCCTCCTTGTGAATATTTTTTACAGGCAAAATTTAATAAAACGGCATTGCTTTGTCGTTTTGTTTGCAGTGACGCCGTCAGGCGTTGCGCAACCGGTCAGGACCGATGCCCTTACGGGCACACTACAAACGGGCTTTTCGCCCCGTCATTGTCTGGCCTCCCTCACACGTCATTACCCGGCTTGACCGGGTAATCCAGTATAGAATTGCCTTATTCATAAGGAATAGAATCCGTTTTATTCTGGATCGCCCAATCAAGTTGGGCGATGACGGAGGGGGGGCGATGACGAACTATTTCGCCCGTGTATGCCCTTTGCACCCCTGTAAATGCCTTTCCATAAACAAAAAAACCGCTTCCGGCAGGCCCTCACAACACCTGCCATACATTATATATAATGGTATCGGCAGGAGTCGTCAGCCTGTCCAGTGCGGCGGTTGTCGGGGGACCCCATCCCCATCGTTTTTTAAAGCCTAATGCAGGAAGCGGAAAAAGGCAAGCGTGAAAAGCGAATTCTGTTGTATGATAACCGCATGGAAACAATCGCCAAAACCGTTCTTTCCGCGTCCCGGCGCACCGATATTCCGGCCTTTTACATGGCGTGGTTCATGGCCGGCATTGACCGGGGCGTTTTTGAGGTGACCAATCCGTACAACGGGGTGGTCCGGCAGGTGGACTGCACACCGGAAGCGGTTCATACCATTGTCTTCTGGTCCAAGAACTTTGCCCGGTTTTTAGACGGCCGGTTCGGGGAAACGCTGGCCGGCAAGGGGTATCATCTTTTTTTCAATTTCACCGTCAATTCCCAAGACCGGCTGCTGGAGCCGAATCTTCCGCCGCTGGACCAGCGGCTTTGCCAGCTTGCCGAGCTGGCCCGCCGGTTCGGGCCGGAGCGTGTGCAGTGGCGGTTTGACCCGATCTGTTTTTACATCGCGGGCAACGGCGGGTTTAAAAACAACCTGGCCGATTTTCCAAAGATTGCCAAAGCCGCGGCCGAAGCCGGCATCGGCCGGTGTGTGACCAGTTTTTTAGACCTTTACGCCAAGGTGAAAAAGCGGGCCGCCACAGCCGGGGTGACCTTTATGGAACCGGGCATGGAAAAACAGGTGGCGGTTGTCTCGCGCATGGCGGACCTGCTGAAAGGCTGCGGCATTGCCCTGCACACCTGCTGTGAAAAAGAGGTGCTGGCCGCGATTGCCGGGAATGCGCCGGTGACGGCCAGCGCCTGCATCAACGGCAGGCTGTTTATGGAAAATGACGGCGGCGTGGTGCCGGTGCAAAAGGACCGGGGCCAGAGGGCCGGGGCCGGGTGCGGATGCACCCGGTCTGTTGATATTGGTTCTTACGCGGACCACCCCTGCTATCACAGGTGCCTGTTCTGCTACGCCAACCCGGCGCGTGCATGAGGTGTGGCCACAGTCAGACTGCGGCTGGGGCCGTATGTTTTTGTTCTTGCAACGCAAAGGCGCAAAGACCGCAAAAGGCTTTGTGTCGCTTAGCGAAAGCGGCCGTCATGTTTTTACGCGCAGCGTCAATGTCTTCTTTGCGTCCTTTGTGTCTTTGCGGTGAACGACTAATTCCCATCGCTTCGTGAAAGGTTGAAAACCATGGCAGCGGAAAAATTCATACTGGCCATTGACCACGGCACATCCGGCGTAAAAACCGCCATTGTTTTGGTTGCCGGCCACCTGTACATCGGCACCTCTTCCTGGGTCCGGTGCATGGTGAGCCTGCACAACAGCCAGGTGGCCGCCCACGTGGCTGAAGACCTGCCGAACATCTACCGCGACTCCGTCGATGAGCTGATCGACCTGGTCGAACGGCAGTGAACCGGAAGAGCCGGATTGACAGCCCCTGCCGGCTGCTGTACCCTCAATCCTGTTTGGCGGCTTCGTAAAAAGCCCGATTTCTGCGTTGCGCCGCATCCATCCGTCATTGCGGCGTACGCTCAGTACGCCTCATTTCTCTGGATTTGCGCGCCTTGAACTTGAACTTTTTACGAAGCCGCCTGGATTTTGACTTTTATGATGGCATCGTGTCTGGTCGTAAAGAGCGGTGATACATGGGCGGCGGTGCAGAAAATTCGATCCCGATTCCGATCCCGATAGAGATAGAGGTAGCGATTCGGATTAACCAGCAAACCGCCGTCGGACAACAACGATTTTAAAATCAGGAATATCCCATCATGCTGCCAGTTGATATTTTTTCCTATCTTTCCCAAAAAGTGATGGGCCAGGACGAGGTCCTCAGGCAGGTAGCGGTTTCGGTCTACAAGCACATTCACGGCATCAAGTGGAGCAACATTCTGCTGATCGGCAACAGCGGCACCGGCAAAACCACCCTGATGAATGCCGTTGGCCAGTTTTACCGGGATCACGCCGACCTGGATCGATACCAGGCCATGTGCGTGATGAATGCCAACACCCTGGTGGACGAGGCCGGTGAAGTCAATCCGCACCGGATATTCAAGAACATCGAGGCAGGGGTCCGCAACCGGCTGGGCACGGCTGTCACGGCCGAGGCCCTGAAGGCCCATATTGAAAATGCCACGGTCTGCCTGGATGAAATCGACAAGATAGCGGCGCAGATTTCCGGCAGAACAAACGTGACCGGCATTTCCATTCAACAGGCCCTGCTCACCATACTGGAAGGGGAGACCCTGTCGATTGAAACATCCGTGGTCCGGGAGGGAAACACCCGGCGCGTCCGGATTCCCATCGACACGGGCAGGATGCTGTTTATCTGCGGCGGCGCGTTCGAGGAGCTTTACAGCCAGGTCTATGCCCTTGCCGAGGAGGGAAAAGACGGCAGAAAATTAAAAGAGACCTATATCTGGGACGAGGCCAGGGAACGGCCGGAAAGAAAAATTGTTTTCAGCCTGAAGGGCTATATGCGGCTGGACGACCTGTTTGAATACGGCATGGTGCCCCAGTTCATATCCCGGTTCAGCGCCGTCTCTGTTCTGGAAAACCTGGAGAGGGACGTGCTCAGGCACATTCTTTTAAACGCGGCCGATTCCCCCTACATCGGTGCAAAGCAGTATTTTGAGACCCTGGGCATTGACCTGGAGATCTCCGACGACGCCCTTGAGCTGATCGCCATCCATGCCGAGGCAAACACAAGAATCGGGGCAAGGGCCTTAAGAGAGGTGT
>JAXHVI010000171.1:0-5396 GCA_034189195.1 Thermodesulfobacteriota bacterium
TCCTGACGAATGGTTGTTAATTGAGGAGTTGAGAATTGAGCCAAGCTAACATCATCAAAACCTATTATCGAAACATCTTCCGGCACAGAATAACCGAGCTCAGTTACCGCCTTGATTGCGCAAAACTCCATCATTTTCATAAATCATCCGGGCTAGCATCTTACCATCAGAACCCATCACTCTTTTAACAGCCTTGCGTTCACTGCCACGATCACCGTGGACAGAGACATGACAACGGCTCCGGCCGACGGCGGCAGCAGAAACCGGAAGAACGGATATAAGATACCGGCCGCAAGCGGAATGGCGACAATATTGTAACCCGCCGCCCACCAGAGATTCTGCACCGTTTTCGAGTGGGTCGCCCCCGAGAGTTCAATAACATGGATGACATCCCTGGGATCGGAACGGACCAGCACGATATCGGCGGTTTCCATGGCCACATCCGTTCCCGCACCGATGGCAATACCCACATCCGCTTCGGCAAGCGCCGGCGCATCATTGATGCCGTCGCCCACCATGGCCACCCGCAGTCCTTTTTTCCTGATTTCTTTAATGCGGGTGGACTTCTGGTCGGGCAGCACATCGGCAAAATAGTCATCCAGCCCCAGTTCTCCAGCAACAGATTCGGCCACGGCCCGGGAGTCACCGGTCAGCATCATGACCTGAAGCCCCATCGCCTTTAAACGATGAACCGCTTCCTTCGAAGATTCCCGCACTATATCTTCCATGGCCAGCGCGCCTTCGGGCCGGTCGTCCACCAGCAGATACACCACGGTGTTGCCTTTTTCGGCAAGTTCATTCACCCGTTGGTTTTGAACGTCGATCCCGTTGTCTTTAAGATATCCGGGGCTGACCACCTTAACGGCCAGATCTTCAACAATCCCTTCGGCCCCCTTCCCTGGAATTGCCTTGAAGTTTTCAGGCCCGGCAACGTGTATCTCCTTTTTTTTCGCTGCTTCAACAATGCCGGCGGCTATGGAATGTTCAGACCGGCTTTCCAGTCCCGCGGCCAGCCGGAGGATATCATCCTCTGAACGGTCACCCAGGGAAACCACCGCGGATACGCCGAACCGCCCTTCGGTCAGGGTGCCGGTTTTGTCGAACACGATGACATCGAGATTCCGTGCCGCCTCAAAGGCCGTCCGATCCCTTATCAGCAGCCCCTTTTTTGCGGCAATGGCCGTGGATACGGCCACCACAAGGGGCACGGCCAGGCCCAGGGCATGGGGACAGGTGATAACCATCACCGTCACCATCCGCTCCAGGGAAAAGACGAATTCCCTCCCCGCTATAAGCCATGCGGCCAGGGTCACGGCCCCGGCGGTAAGGGCGACAATCGTCAGCCAGAATGCGGCCCGGTCCGCCGTACCCTGGGCTTTGGATCCGGATTCCTGCGCCTGCCTGACCATCTCCACCACCTGGGAGAGATATGTGTCATCCCCGGTTTTCTGCACGGCGACCGTAATAGCGGACTCGCCGTTGATACTCCCCCCGATGACGGTATCCCCTTCGCCTTTTTCCACGTGTTTGCTTTCACCGGTAATCATGGACTCGTCAATGCTGGTGCGGCCGTTTACGATCTCGCCGTCCACGGGAACCTTTTCGCCGGGTTTGACCGCCACGCGGTCGTCCTTTTCAAGCGCGGATACAGGCACTTCTTCTGTTTCACCATCCGATTTGAGGCGATGGGCGTTTGACGGGATCAGTTTGACCAGTTCTTCCAGCGCGCCGGAGGCGCCCATGACGCTCCGCATTTCAATCCAGTGCCCCAGAAGCATGATGTCGATCAGGGTGGCCAGTTCCCAGAAAAAGACCTTTCCGGGAAGGCCGAACACCACGGCACTGCTGTAGGTATACGCGACAATGATGGCGACGCCGATGAGGGTCATCATGCCGGGGGTTTTCTTTTTCAGTTCGCCGGCAAGCCCTTTAAGGAAAGGCCACCCCCCGTAGAAAAAGACAACCGTCGCGAATCCGAACTGCACCAGTGCATCCCCTGGAAAAGCCCATTTCCCTTTGACCCCCAGCGCTCCCTGAATGAGTGGTGCCAGCAAAACAATGGGAACGCTGAGTACCAGCGCAATCCAGAACCGCCGCCTGAAATCCGCCACCATGTGGGCGTGATGGTTCTGGTGCGCTCCGTGTTGCCGGTGGTCCTGATGTGTCCCGTTCCCCTCTTTTTGATGCCTGGCATGATGATCGTGATTCCCATGCCCACTCCTGTCATCTTCCCCCCCCTGATCATGGTGATGGTCAGCGCCGCCGCCATGGGGAGATGCATGATCGTCCACTGCCGCGTCTTTGTCGCCGGAATGTTTCTCATCGGCCCTGGTCATTTTTTATTTCTCACTTTCCTGTTAAAAGCTTATCACTACTGATAAAGTGACCGCAGATAACCGGTATCCCTGTCCACCAGATCGCCGCTTCTGGCAGATCATCGTCAACGATCTGCCGGGCCCCGATCAAACTCCATAATGCGGGCAAACGCTTTGTCCACTCCCGGGTGCACCTGATGATAAAGGGGGCTGTCGGGCCCGACACGTCCCCCCATATCATAGGTGAATGCCGCCATGCCCACATGACGGATCCAGTAGCCCGCCAGAACCGGACCTGCGGCGTCATAGCAGGAATGGAAATGGAGAAACGCGTCTTCCGGAGAAGGCCGTGTCTCAAGCCAGTTTTCCGGTGCCTCTGAAAAAAACACCGGGTTAATGCGGTTTTCCACGGGAAGCGTCACATTGGCGTCCGGCAGACGGGTAAAAACCGCCTCCCCTTCAAAAAGGCCCGCGTTTTCCGGCAAATCACGGGTATAAAACGAACGCTCATTCAAACAGACAAATTCAAGCCGTGTCAGGTCACCCGGTGCCTTCGGCTTGAAATAGTAACCCACAAACGGGCCGAACCCCACCCGGCGGCCGTTCATGTCGATCTCAACAGTGGACACATATCCCCTGGGAACTGACAGCGATGTGGCCTCGTTATTGGTTTGGCCGCAGCCCGCCCCGCCAATCCAGAACATGAAGCAGACGAACAGGACCGGTACTGATAAAAGCGCTGTTTCAGCTTTTCGGCACATCTTCACCCCTTCCCCATAAAATACCGATAGCCCATATGCAGATACCGAACACGATGACAAAAACAGCCACCGCCAGGGGCTTGCTGCCGAACCAGTCCACAAGGGTAATCTGCCCCACATTGGTGGGGGCATAAAGCAATGGAATCAGGAATTCATGCAACTGGGCGAACAGAGCCGTTCCGGCCAGCCCCCCGAGCAGGGCGAACACCGCGTCCATCCGGCCTTCGCCGGCCGCGGCCCATGTGGTGCCCGGGCAATAGCCGGAAAGCCCCCAGCCCAGGCCGAACAGAATACCGGCGACGCCGGTGGCCACCAGGCTGGTGGGGATAATCAAGGTACGGCCCACGCCGGCGGCCTGCAACCCCAGCAGACCGACAGAGGAAAGCAGCACCGCCATGAGCATGAACCGCGGAATATCGCCTTCCATCATCAAATGCGCCCGCGCCATCTTATCCGCGTTGGTGGCGCCGATGCGCTGAATAACGAACCCGAATGCAATGCCGGACAATAATCCCAACCATATTTCAGCACTCATTTTTCCCCCTTTCCAATACCGCCGCCGGCCCCGCGATAGACGAAACGGGCCGTCAGCATAGCGATCCCGAAAATCAGCACACCGAAATACAGACCGCTGACGGCAAGCTGGGTGGAGCCAGAAATAAAGAGGCCCAGCGTACAACCGCCCGCCAGCCTGGAAGCGAACAGAATGACAAATCCGCCCGCGAACGTGGCGGCAAACCGTTTGACTTTACTGCCGCCGAACCGCTTTTCCCATATTTCGGGAATGTCCCGCACCGGTATGCTAAAGGTACGACCCGCAATAAAGCCGCCGATGGCCATTCCCAGAACAAAGGCGAACAGCCACGAGCCTGTATCCGGGATCATCCGGTAATGGGCGTTCTCCGCCACATAATCCGGCGCCACGGTCTGCAGGACGCCTTTCAGCGTGCTCACAAAACCGCTTGAAGAGGCGGGCGGGCCGTATGTGGCAAAAACAAAAAGAATAATGCCCGCCAGGGCAAAAGCGGCCGGAAGCCATTTCCAATATGGTGATGCTTGATTGTTTTTCTGCATAATCAACCTCCGCATGAGACATAACCGCCGGACGGTTCACCGGACGATGGTTTACCGGCTTTCCCATCCCGGGGTTTAATTCGCCTGGAAGAAACCGCCTGCCCGGAAGCGTCCGGCAGCATATCGCCCACCAGGTGGTTTTCCCTTGTTTCCACGGGGAAAAACTTATCCGGATTTCCCCACTCCTTCCAGGAGGCTTCATATGTGAACACGTTTTCAAATCCCATGAGCCTCAACACATAATAAGAAAACGAGCTTCGCCTGCCGGAGTTGCAATAAACAATGACGCCCTTTGAAGGATCAAGGCCCCTGTAAAGCGCCTGCAGTTCGGGATAGGATTTCAGCGCCTTGGTATCGGCGTCGGTCCAGGCCGATTCATAATTGATATTTACAGCGGTGGGAATGTGACCGAGTTTCAAAGGATTGCCGTCAAGGCCGGTGGTGCCCTTTTCCCCCACATACTCAGCGCGGGACCGCACGTCCACGATTTGATAATAAGGATCGCCCAGCCGCTTATAAACGAATTGCCCGGTAGTCAGTTTCTCCCGGTTCACTTCCCCGGCCGGGGCCTGATACAACAACGGTTCGGGCGTCCGGGGGTCGGTTGTGACCTCGTAGCCGGCATCCCGCCATGCATTGATACCGCGTTCCAGGAGCATCATGTTTTCATGCCCCAGCACATCAAGCACCCAGAACACATAGGACGCTGTTGCGCCACCGTCTCTTTCCACCGAATCATAGAGCACCACCGTATCCTTCCGGGTGATCCCGTGACGGCCGAGAATATCCTGGGCCTGGCGGACCCCGACGAATGTTGACGCCAGGTCTTCCCCCACATCGTTGAACTGGAATTCGGACCAGGGCAGGCGTACCGCACCGGGAATAACACTGCCGTCATAGTGGTCGTCGGTCCTGACATCCACGACCACCAGATCCGTATCCGTCAGGTGGGCTTTAACCCATTGGGCGTCCGTGATAAAATTTCCGTTGGGATAGCCCCTGGCCGTTTGATCGGCGGCGCTGAAGGACCACAGCGCCCCCAGAAACAGAACCAGGGCGATGACAAAATACCTGAAAAAGCTGTTTTTCATGGCTGCCGTCTCCTTTTATTGTTTCTTTTGGTTAACAAAAGCGATGATCGCCTCAATGTCCGGCACCTCGTGGATATCATAAATTTTAATCCATTCGACGGTGTGGTCCGGCGCGATCAGGACATTGGCTCGGCTGGAAACCCCCATGTCCTCTA
>JAXHVI010000172.1:0-10965 GCA_034189195.1 Thermodesulfobacteriota bacterium
CCGACGCATAACCGGGAGAGACTGCGTCTCCCGGTTATGCGTCGGACCGCTCATCTCGGGCGATGAGCTTATGGGTATGGCAGAAAAAAAGATCCTCGAAGTTGCCCTGGCCGAAGCGGGGCTTGTAAAAAAAAACGCCGCTGATCTGTTAGGCATTACATTCAGGTCGTTCAGATATAGAATGGATCGATTCGGTATTGAATAAAGGAGCGAGTTCCTGCCCGCACCGAACGAACGTTTGCGCGAGGAAAGCCGAAGGCCAAGCTGTCACGCCTGCGGCGTGATTCTTTTGGTACTTTTCTTGCCGCCAAGAAAAGTACGCGGATACGCAGGATCGGAAGAATGATTTTTTAAAAAGACATTCGGAGTTCAACACCTCACACCCATGACGCAACCCCCATTCCCAAAAGATTTTTCGGAGCCCCCGGTCTACCGCTACCTGGACCACACCGCCGATCTGCGCGTGGAGATTCTCGGCCATGACCTGGCAACGCTGTTTGAAAATGCCGGTTTTGCCCTGTTTGACATGCTGGCTGATTCTGCCGGCCTTTCCCGGGATGTGGAAGAAGCGGTGACCGTTGAAGGCCAAGACCTTGCTGACCTGATGTTTAACTGGCTGCGGGCGTTGCTTTGTTTCTGGACGGTAAAGGGGCGGCTGGTGGTGTCGGCCCGAATCGTGGAGATCAGTGAAACCCGGCTGGTGGCCCGTGTGTGCAGCGACAGATACGATGCGGATCGCCATTGTCTGCAAACCGAGATCAAGGCCGTGACCTACCATGACCTGACCGTTGAGCAGGTGGAAGAGGGCTGGGTGGCGCGGGTGGTATTTGACGTGTAATCCATTTACCATGAAAATCCGGATTGACACTCCGAATTTTCATGGTAAAATGATGCCATGATTAAACGACCGGACTATTTAAACCGCATCGCCACAGCGGTCAACCGCTCACCTGTCAGCGCGTTGCTTGGGCCTCGGCAGTGCGGCAAGACCACTCTGGCCCATCTGTACGGCAAAAAGAACGCCGTCTATTTTGATCTGGAATCACAGCCTGATGTGCGGCGGCTGGAAAATCCGGAAATGGTGTTAGGCGCGCAAAAAGGGCTGGTGGTTCTTGATGAGATTCAGCTCATGCCGGAGCTCTTTTCCGTTTTGCGGGTTCTGGTGGATCGGCCGGACAATAAAGCCAGATACCTTATCCTTGGCAGTGCGTCGCCGGAACTCATCAAAAATGCGTCTCAGACACTGGCAGGGCGGGTGGAGTTTATTGAGCTTACAGGATTCAGTCTTCAGGAGGTCGGATCAAAGGCCGGTCAGCAACTGTGGCTGCGGGGCGGTTTCCCGCGGTCGTTTCTCGCGGATTCGGATAACGACAGCTTTGTATGGCGCGACGGTTTTGTTCGTACGTTTCTGGAACGTGATCTTCCCCGCCTTGGCGTTTCCATTGCTTCTGCCGCGGTAAGACGATTTTGGACGATGCTTGCCCATTATCATGGACAGACCTGGAATGCTGCCACGTTTGCCCGCTCCATGGGGATCTCAGACAAAACCGTCCGCGCTTATCTTGATATTCTTTCCAGTACGTTCATGACACGGCAACTTCAGCCGTGGCATGAGAATATCGGCAAGCGCCAGGTGAAATCACCCAAGATATACTTCAGGGATTCGGGGCTTCTCCATTTTCTGCTAAATATACCAGACAGTCATACTCTTTGGGGGCATCCTTCCGTGGGTGCCTCGTGGGAGGGGTTTGCCCTTGAAGAGACATTAAACGTCATTGATCCTACAGAAGCGTTTTTCTGGGCAACTCACAACAATGCGGAACTGGATCTGCTTTTTTCATATAAGGGGAAACGTTACGGTGTGGAATTCAAATTCAACGAGGCGCCGGCAATAACCAGGTCCATGAAAATCGCCATCAAGGACCTTGGGCTTTCGCATCTGTGGATCGTTTATCCCGGCACGCACAACTATCCTGCCGATGACGCCGTCTCGGTTTGTTCCATTTCAGCCATAGGTTCAATCAAAGAGTCGATTTGAAATTTTTTGTCATCTCGAGGCACAGGGCGGCAAAGCGATTCCCCCTGAACGATTATCAGCCGGGCGTTTGAGATTGCTTCGTCGCTTCCACCGTCGCTAAGGCTATGGTGGACAGGTCGCTCCTCGCAATGACGCTAATGTCGTCAGAAAACGGTTCAATCCTTATAGTCAATCAGTTATACTCTCCAGGGCAGTCCGGTTGCTGCCGAATCCTTATGCCGGTTTTCAGTTTTTACCTATGGGAGGTGCCGTGAAAATTACAAGACGCGTCACGATTATGCTTTTTGCCGGTATGCTGCTGCTGCCGGCGGTATCCCGTGCCGGGAATTTCTGCCTGCCGGAGCACTATTTCACCATGGAGGAGATCAGCCGGTTTGCCCCGGCCCGGCAGTCGTCGGCCGCCATTGACGGATTTTACGACCCGGCCGGTGCCGCTGAACCGGAGTATGCCGACCTGGGCCGGCAGTTTCTTACCACAGCCGAGTTTTCCCCAATGGCCGGCCTGGGTATCGGGCTGCCCACGCTTCTGGAGATACCGGGATTTGACCAGATGGACGGCCTGCTGACCCATTTCGGGGGATTTCTGGCCCTGGCCCAGTTCTGGGTGGACCTGGAAAACCAGGACCCCATGGCCCAGATGAAGCTGGCCAAGTCCGGTGCCTTCTGGGCCGTGGGGGGCCTGCCGCAGCACATGGTATCCAGGGCGGTAAAGATTTCAGCCATCGGCATCAGCCTGATCGACTATTCCCTGACCACCCTGGGCACCACGGCCATTGCCGGCAACACCGAATACTGGTACCGCGTGTACAAGGCATATTATGACGACCGGTACGGCCACCGGGTAGAGGACATGGCCAAATGGGAAAAGCTGATTTTCGAGACCTACCAGGGCGATTTTGAAAAGGCCCTTACCGAGGGGCTGATGACCTTCTGGAATGATGAGTGGCGCCACTCCTACGAAGCTTCCGGCCATGCCCATGCCGACCCCCTGCCCGAAGCCAAACAGCAGATTCGGGAGGCCTACCTGGCGGAAATCCTGCCCACGCTGAAAAACTATTTCCGGGTCCAGCGGGAAAAGGCCCTGCAGAAGGTCCGCTTCGAGGTTCAGTATGCTTACGATTCATTCAGGCAATACATGGACCACACCCTGAAGTTTCAGGGCGTGGTGCAGACAGGCGGGGGTGCGCCCCTGCCCGGCGTGATCGTGGACCTGCCCGGCGCGTCGGCGGTCACCACCAATGCCAACGGCGTTTACCTGCTTTCCGTTAAAACCTGTGACCTGGTGTCTGCCCTGGCCGAAAGCGGCGCCCAGAAGGCCGTGCTGCGGGCCTCCTTTCGGCCGGACCCGCCCCTGCCGGGAAACGCGGCCGTGACCCGTCAGGTGACATTGGCCGGTTTTGACCGCTACCTGCCCAACCGGATCAACATTGCCTATGCTATTACCGATACCCGGCTGGAGGTTGCCAAAACCCGGATCGAAAACAACCGGCGCTGGCGCCTGAAACCCACGGTGCAGGATAACCAGGGCCAGGCGTTGACTGAGGGGCAGATTACCCTGACCGCCGAAAGCGGCACGTTTACAGGCGGCACCGGCCAGGCCGGGCAAATCACCCTGCCGGCCCGGGGCGGCTCCACTTTGTGGCAGGTGCCGGAAACCGAAAAGCTGCCGGTGACCCTGACCGCGACCTACAGCGGCCATGTCACAGATGACGGCCGCCTGATACGGCCCTGCCGGCAGACTTTTGAGCTGCCCCAGTCCATTGAAATGCCCACCTCGGTGAGCTTAAACGCGGTCAAATCCGATTCGGCTTCCCCGGACTCCACCATCACCATTACGGTAAAGAGTGTTGACGGACAGGTGCCGGCCACCGGTCATCTGGGGATCACGGCACCGGCCGGCCGGTTTCTTCAGACCGGCACCGGCCGGGTGGCGCTTGCCATGGCCGGTGAAAAACAGTCCGTGGTCTGGCGTCAGCCTGAAAATCTTACGGCCCGGGTGACGGTGGAGGCCGTTTACCAGCCGGACCCGGATGCCGATATCCAGTACCAGCCCAGCCGGGCCGCCATTGCCGTGCCCATTGTGCTGCCCGTGGAAACAGCGATTGATGCCGTTGTCACGCCCCTGGACAGGGACAACAATCTCTGGTCTGTCTCGGCCGTGGTCAGCACCCGTTCAGGCGATCCGGTGGGCGTGGGCGCCATGCGGGCTGAAGCGTCGGCCGGAAGTTTTGACGGGGGCGGCGCCAACCGGCTTATGGATCTTGCCCGGGTTCCGCGGCCGGTCCTCCGGTGGCAGGGCCCGCCGGATACTTCGGCCGTCATCACCCTGACCTATTACGGTGACGGCCTGGCGCCGGATTCAGGCAACCGGGACTTTCTGGGGTCGGTCCGGCAGGTCAGGTTGCCGCCGGAAAACGACACCCAGCCCCCGGTCATTGTTTTTTCCGGGGCAACGGACGGGGCGGTATATACCACGCCCGTGACCGTGCGGGCAAAGGTGACCGACAACACGGACCAGCCGGTGACGGTCCACGCCTTTCACAGTTTCAACTATAACCCGTCCGGCGCGTTTCCCGTTGCCGGGCCGGACAACAGCGGCGTTTACAGCGGGGCGGCCGCGTTCAGCGAGCCGGGGCGACACGTGGTGGATGTGATGGCCACGGATGCCGCCGGCAACGGAGCCCGGGAGATTCTGGCCTTTGTTATTGAGCCGGTCCAGCCCCCCAAACCGGAACCGGAAGATAAAGCCGAACCGGAAGCACCGGACAAAACGCCTGTAAAGGATGAACCCGAAAAGCCGGACACCGGCAAAGAGAGTGACGCGCCCCATGAAGCGCCCATGGTGTTTTCGCCTTACGGCGGTATGCATGATTAACCGTCCGTCGAACCGCAGCAGCAACGAAAAACAAATGGTATGTTCAGCGACAGCCGCATAACATTTCTGATTTTTCTGACAGTTGCCTATCCGGCCTGGGCCAGGGGCGGTACCCCCCCCGGCATGGCTGCCGCCCCTGGCCGCTTTTGCCGTGCTGCTGCTGTTCATGACCTGGGCCAATGTTAATTGCCAATTGTCGATTGTCGATTGTCAATTCATCACAACGATTCTTATATCTGACAACAAGAGGTTATCCGCTTTGGTCAGGCATCAGCCGGCTTGTCGTTCCATGGGAGCTCTTCAGGCGCTGCGTTCCGCCACTCTTCAATTGTTTTTTGTGCTTCCGGAAAGTCTGCCTCAGAAACACGGATGACGCCCCACCCATATTGAGACCGGAAAAGGCCATCATAGGCGGTATCGTGAAACGATTTTATCTCCGCGGATATCCCATGTTCGGCCAGCACCGCCTTGAGGACACTGGCTTCTGCCGCGTTTTCAGGCTTCATTAAATCTTTCATGGTTTGATTTTCCATTTTTTTGCTGGTCGCGCAACGTGAATATTGAGCTTTTTGCAAAGCCATCACTCTTCAAACAGATGAAACACGCACCTTTCTGCGCCCATGGCGCTGCAGTCCACCTCTTTGACGCGGATGGATTTACCGGAGATGGTGCCGGCATAGCCGGCCACGATGCCGGCGTAGAAGTGGCAGACCGGGACAGGGGAGGGACCCAGCCACCTGGCCTCCTGTGAGTTGGATAAAAAGACCTGCATGGGCGTGGCGTTAAAGTCAAAATCCAGGTGGCCCCAGCCCCCTTCGTCGGTGATCAGGCGGGACATCATGTTCATGGTTTTGGTGAAAAACTTTGCCATGAGCGGGTCGGTGCGCACCTGGTCCAGGATTTTGCTGTTGGCGATCAGGGGCACCAAAAACGAGGGAGCCCACCGGCCGCCCTCCAGAGCACAGGTGACCTCCCACGTGCACAGGGCAACGCCCATGTTGTACAGGGCCTTTGCCCTTTCCGCCTCGTCCAGGTGGCCGGCCAGGGTGGTGTGCAGCAGGTGAATGATCTTGGCCCCGGCCATGATCTCTTCCACGCCGCCGATGCCGATGCGGCCGGCAGACAGATCCACGTCGTGAATGTCAAAGGCGGTTGCGCCCATGTAGGCCCGGGGCAGGACCATGAGTTTTCGGGAAAGATATGGCGCGTTGGCAACCGGTTTTAAAAGCAGCCGGACCAGCAGGGGGTGGCGTTCAAGAAAACCGATAAGACCCAGCAGCAGTTTGATCTGAAGCCGTTTTTTATCCATGGCGGTTCCATGTCGGCTTCGCCTGCCTTACCATATCAGTTCGACAGTGCCCGCATCAGAGGTATGCCTGAAAGTCTTCGAGGGGTTTATCAAAATCACTGGAAATTTTGATCAGGCCTTTTGCCGTGTCAGATTGACGGGCCTTTGCCGGCTTTCCTATGGGAATCAGTTTGGCCACAGGCAGCCCCCCTTTGGTGATAATGATTTCACCGCCGGCAACGCTTTTTTCTATCAACTGCGGCAGGTCCTGCTGGGCCTGATTCAAATCGACATTTTGCATTTTCAGGGTCCATGCCAGGGAGTTTTACATGAATCATATCGGTTCAATTTGAAATTATTATGAATTGTATCCGATATGTCAAAGGGTCTTTTACCTTCAGGCATCACTGCAGTGCGTTGACGGTAAAGAAAAGAATGGTTCGCGGAGCAGGTCAGCCGACGGCCAGGTTTTTGAAAAAATCGTTTCCCTTGTCGTCGGTGATAAGAAAGGCGGGGAAATCCTTTACCGTGACGCGCTGTACCGCCTCCATGCCCAGTTCCGGAAAGTCGATCACCTCGATGCCGGTGATGCACTCTTTTCCCAGGATGGCGGCAACACCGCCGATGGTGCCCAGGTAGAAGCCGCCGTTGGTCTTGCAGGCGTCGATCACGGCCTGGGACCGGTTGCCCTTGCCCAGGGTCACCAGGGCCCCGCCGTGGGGCTGAAAGGCCGTGACATAGGGGTCCATGCGGGCCGAGGTGGTGGGGCCCAGGCTGCCGGAGGGATACCCTTCCGGGGTTTTGGCCGGGCCGGCGTAAAGAATCATGTAATCGGTCATGTAGGATGGCAGGGGCTTGCCCGCGTCAAGCATCTCCTTGACCCGTGCGTGGGCAATGTCTCTGGCCACGATGACAGGGCCGTTTAACAGCAGGCGGGTGCCCACGGCAAGGCGGGAGAGGTCTTCTCTCACCTCGGCAAGGGGCCGGGCCAGGTCAATGCGCGCGGCATCGGCTGCTTCGGCGGAAGGCGCGGGCAGGTATTGGGCCGGGTCTGTTTCCAGCTGCTCGACAAAGATGCCCTCTTTGGTGATTTTTGCCTTGAGGTTGCGGTCCGCGCTGCAGCTCAGGCCCATGCCGATGGGGCAGGAGGCCCCGTGCCGGGGCATGCGGATCACCTTTACGTCGTGGCAGAGGTATTTGCCGCCGAACTGGGCCCCCAGGTTCAGGGAGCAGGAAATTTTAAAAAGTTCCGCCTCCAGCCCCCTGTCCCGAAAGGCGTGTCCGGACGGGCCGCCCTTGTCCGGCAGGGAGTCCAGGTAGCCGGCGGACGCCAGCTTGACGGTTTTTAAGACCGCCTCGGCGGATGTGCCGCCGATGACCACGGCCAGGTGGTAGGGGGGGCAGGCGGCCGTGCCCAGGTGGGCGATTTCGGTTTTTAAAAAGGCCAGAAGGGCGTCGGGATTTAACACAGCCTTTGTCTTCTGGAACAAAAAAGTTTTGTTGGCCGAGCCCCCGCCCTTGGCGATGAAAAGAAACCGGTAGGCGTCGCCTTCAACGGCGTAAAGGTCGATCTGGGCCGGCAGGTTGGTTTTTGTGTTGGCCTCTTCGTACAGGGTCAGGGGCGCCACCTGGGAGTAGCGCAGGTTCAGTTCCCGGTAGGCGTTGAAGATGCCCTCGCTCAAGGCCGCCTCGTCGGAAAACCCGGTCCACACCCGCTGGCCTTTTTTGCCCATCACCGTGGCCGTGCCCGTGTCCTGGCAGATGGGAAACACGTATCCCGAAGCGACCACGGCATTTTTTATCATCTCCAGGGCCACGTACCGGTCGTTGGCCGAGCTTTCCGGGTCGTTCAGAATAGCTGCCGTCTGTTTCAAATGGGAGGGTCGCAGCAGGTGGGAAACTTCCCGAAAGGCGGTTTCTGCCAGCAGCACAAGGCCGGCCCGGTCGACCTTGATCACCGGTGTTTTTTCAAAGGCGGCGGCGGACACATGGTCCGCGGTCAGCAGCCGGTATGCGGTGGTGTCCGGCCCGGTGGGAAACATTTCCTGAAAAGAAAAAGAGGGCTCCATGATACGGTCCTTATTGTTCTGAATATTCCACAAGTCGTTTGAGCGCACTGGCACGATGCACGCCGGCTACTCCAGGCAGACCTGCTGGCCTGGATAGATGGTGCTTCGCGTGCTCAGGTTGTTGATCTGAAGAAAGCGGTTTAAGGGAATGTTGTGGCTTCTGGCAATGGTAAAGGGGCTGTCGCCGGGCTGCACCGTGTAGGTTTTGCCGTCTCCGGCCGCGGTTGCCGGTACCGCGTCGCCGCCGGGGATTTTCAGGACCTGGCCCACGCGCAGGCTGGTGTCTGACAGGCCGTTTAACTGCTGAATGGCGTTGACCGTGGTGCTGTAACGGTTGGCCAGAATCCATAGCGACTCGCCGCTGCGGACCCGGTGGCTCGCCGGTATTTCCTCTGCCTTTTCAAACTTCTGGATCTTGGTGGACACCCAGTTGCTGGAAAGGGGGATTTTGAGAATCTTGCCGGCCACGATGAAGTTGTGTTTGTAAATGTTGTTGGCCCGGGCGATGTTGGAGACCGAGGTCCGGTATCGCCGGGCAATGGTGGACAGGGTCTCGCCGGACCGTACCCGGTGGTAGGCGAACTGGGTCTGGGCCGGTTCGGTGACGGGCAGAGAGTTGATGCAGGCCATCACCGCCTCCGATTTTTCCACGGGCACCCGCAGGGGGTATGCGGTGGGGGGCAGGATGTTCTGGCGCAGCTCCGGGTTCAGCTCGTTGAGCAGGTCGTGGGCGATGCCGGTTGCCTCGGCGATTTTCTTCAGGTGGACCTGGCGGGAGGTCTCCACCACTTCGTAGGGGACCGGATCGTCCGGCACCACCGTGTCCATGCCGTATTTTTCCAGGTTGGAAACGATGTGCAGGGTTGCCAGGAAACGGGGCACGTAACGGGCCGTTTCCCAGGGCAGCCGGTGGTAGAGGTCCCAGAAGTTGTCCAGGTAGTTTACCCGCTGGTCCCGGATCACCTGAAGCACTTTTCCTTCGCCGCAGTTGTAGGCGGCCAGGGCCGTTGACCAGTCACCGAAAATTTTATGCAGGGCCGTGAGATAATCGATGGCCGCGTCAGTGGCCCGTTCCGGATCCAGCCGCTGGTCCACGTAAAGGTTGCGCTCCAGGCCGAACTTGTATCCCGTAGAGGGGATGAACTGCCACAGCCCCAGGGCGCGGGCCTTGGACAGGGCGTTGGTTTTAAACCCGCTTTCGATCAGGGGCAGCCATGAGAGCTCGGCGGGCAGCCCGGCCTCGTCCAGTTTTTTGAGAATATAGGGCCGGTATCTTCCCGAGCGCTGGTAGGAGGCGATAAAAAAGGAGCGCTCCGGTCCGGTGGTAAACAGGTCGATCTCTTTCTGTACTTCCTGGTTGATGGTCACGGGAATGGCGTTGTGAGCCCCGTTGACCACGGTGGTGCGGGATGTGTAAATCTCCAGAATTCGTTTTGAGATCAGAAACCGGATATCCTCTTTCTGCTGCAAGAGCTGAACGTCGTTTTCTGCGTCCCCTTTGAGCATCAGGGCGTATGCCTGGTCCAGGGCCTGAATGGCGTTGTCAAACTCCCCCTTCTGCCAGAAGTCCTGGGAAACTTTACAGAGGTCCAGTGCCTCGTCCATGGCTTTCTGGGTCTCATTGACTTCGCCGGCTGGCTCCGTGGCCTCCAGGATCTGGTCCGGGGCCTCGGCCGACAGGGTGATGTCCACCGCCTCGGCGGTGTCGGCTTCGTCGGCGACCGGGGTTTTCCGTGTAAACGGGAAACCCACTGTTTTTTCAGATAAAGCCGACAGGCACCCCGTGCCTGTCAGGGCCAGCAGCAGAATAAATACAACGCTTTTGAAAACGGGTCTGGGCATAAAATTGTAATCCTTAAGGAAGTCAGAGTTTTCTTTTGTGTTTTTTGTTTGCAAGCCGTTTCTTTTTTCATTATATTACTTAGTTTTCACGGGCCGGAATGTCAAGGAAAATAGGTGGCCATGCCCGCAAGCGCCCCATTCAGGGAAAACAGCCCGGAAAAGGGCGGAAGGGACGGACAAAATACCGGTGCGGGCATGTTGGGTGTCTGCAAATTATCTGCCAAAAAACACTTGACAACCTGAAATTTATCCAATAGGATTTTCAGATTTAATAAATGGCGCAAACCTGGCCGGTTGTGCCAGCGTAGCTCAGCAGGTAGAGCGGCTGATTTGTAATCAGTTGGTCGGGGGTTCGAGTCCCTCCGCTGGCTCCAGAGGGGATGTGTGCGGTGGGGTTCCCGAGTGGCCAAAGGGAACAGACTGTAAATCTGTCGGTATACACCTTCGGAGGTTCAAATCCTCCCCCCACCACCATTTGCGGGAGTAGCTCAGTTGGTAGAGCATCAGCCTTCCAAGCTGGATGTCGCGAGTTCGAGTCTCGTCTCCCGCTCCAAAAGGCTTTTGGTGCGGCAATGCCCACGTAGCTCAGTAGGTAGAGCGCTTCCTTGGTAAGGAAGAGGTTTCACCGGTTCAATTCCGGTCGTGGGCTCCAGCCGCAACCCCGCTGTTGAAAGGCCGAAGAGCTGAAAAGAGAAACAAACAGGATCAGAATCAAAAAGCGTTTAACCAGATAGGGGGCAGCATTATGGCAAAGGCAAAGTTTGAGCGAAAAAAGCCGCATGTGAACGTAGGTACGATCGGCCATATCGACCACGGCAAGACGACGCTGACCGCGGCGATCACGAAGCACTGC
>JAXHVI010000173.1:0-2285 GCA_034189195.1 Thermodesulfobacteriota bacterium
TAGGTCTCACCTTCATGGCCGAAAGGGGCATGGCCGATATCGTGGCCCAGGGCAATGGCCTCGATCAGGTCTTCGTTTAACCCCAGGGCCCGGCCGATGGTGCGGGCCACCTTGGAGACCAGTTGAACGTGCAGCACCCGGTGGGTGATGTGATCGTTTTCAATCAGGTAAAACACCTGGGTCTTGTCGATGTACCGGGTATAGGCCAGGGAGTGGAGAATGCGGTCCACGTCCACGGCAAAGGCCAGCCGGTAGTCCCGGTCCAGTTGATCTTCACCCCTTCGCCGCATGCCGGCCGCGCTGGACTCGGCCCGGAAGGAAAGGGTCTGCTGTTCACGCCGCTCAAGTACTGCCTTAATGGTATTCCATGTAGGGGACACGATTCGCCTTTACACCACCTGTAGAAAATACTTATTTGCCGGTATCATAAAGAAAATCAGGGGAAAAGTCAAAAAAGACAATTCAGGAAAAAGCCGGGGGCAAAGGCTTTGGCAGCTTGGACGCCGACAGAATGTTTAACGGGGCCTGCAGAAGCGGGGCCGGAACATTTCATTGTTTATTCGGGCAGGGTTCGCTGCAGATAATCCGGTTTTTGCCGGTAGCCTTGGCCTCGTACAGGGCCTGGTCGGCCCGGGCAATGACTGTGTCAATGGTTTCTGAGGGCCGGTAGGCGGAAACACCGATGGAGGTAGTGATCTTCAAGTCATCGGCAATCCCCGGAAACGTAAGCCGTTCCGTCACCTTCAACAGCCGGGCCACACAGTCCCGGCATTCAAAATTGACAAACACCACCAAGAACTCTTCTCCGCCGTACCGGCCCACGTAATCCTCGGTGCGGACATTCTCCCGCAGTGCCCGGGCAAAGGCCTTGAGCACCTCATCCCCGGCCTGGTGGCCGTAGGTGTCGTTGACCTCCTTGAAGTCGTCCAGATCCAGGATGCACAGGGAAAAGGGAATAGCCGAACGGTCGGAAAAGGACTTTTCTCTGTCCAGAATTTCAAATATCTCGCGCCGGTTATAAACCTCGGTGAGCGCGTCGAAACTGGCCATCTCCTTGATGCGCCGCCGAAGATTGGCGATATAGTTGGCCATGTAGGAGACCCACAGCAGAGACAAGAGGAGGATGGCTCCTCGAATGATCTCCAGCTTCACCGTCACTGCGTCCGGCTGGCGGTAATAGAGCAGGGCCATGGACCCGGCATACAGGGCCACGGTCAGCGCCACCAGGCCCATGAACTCCCTCAGCCTGAGCCGGAAGGTGCCGAACACGAACACCAGAATATACAGCACCGTGCTGACCCCGCGAATCTCACTGACCATGAAGTAACTGAAAACCGTTACAAAGAAAATGGCCTGGAGCAGTTGCGGCAGGGTCAGGCTGGGGTCTTTGAAGCGCCGGTTGACGCCCGTGTATATCAGCGCCGGGGAAAAGATGGCCATCAGGATAAACAGGCCCATCACCAGGGCCAGCACGGTGAGGCTGTTGCCGCGAATCAGGCCGGCCGAAGCCACCAGCGTGGAGCCCAGGGTAATCACCACATAGCCGGTCAGCGCAATCAGGGACCGCCGCATCCGCAGGGCCTGACGATGGTCATCTTTGGGAATCAACCAGGTCACAATTCATTACATCCGTTTTTAATTTTGTGGCTTTCTTATCAAACCCGAAAATAGGCCACAAGAGATTTAAGATCATCCCCCATCTGCAACAGCCGGTCGGCAATCTCCCGTACCGCCTCCCCTGTTTTGCGGGTCTGGTCCACCGCCTCGTGAAGACGGGAAAGGTCAGTGTTCACCTGCCGCGATACGGATGTGGCTTCGGCCAGCAGAAACCGGTTGGCCCAGTTCCCGGTCGTGTAGGCAAAGGTCAGCAGGGACCCGATGACAGTGCCGGCAATGATGGTATAGCCGACAACGGCCACGATGGAATTCCTGTGCACAATGCGCGTGGCCACCAGAAAAACGACAGCGGAAAAGATCACAAAACCCACATAGACCTGAAGCAGAAAGCTCATCACCGGCTCCTGTCGTCATGGTTTCACGGCCGGCACAACGGCCCCGGTCCGTGAAAGCGTCACGGGAAAAATTCTGTTGCAAAGTATAATATATTCTACTGAATCTGAACAGGAAAAAGGCTTCGATCAGCTGATCATCAGGTAAGTCACCACGCCCAGGGCCGTCACCGAGGCCAGCACCATAAGGGTGGAAAACACCCTGGCAAACCGTTGGGTCGCCGGTACGGCATCTTCCCCTTTCCGGCGAAACCAGGAAAATCGATGGACAAGCAG
>JAXHVI010000174.1:0-17757 GCA_034189195.1 Thermodesulfobacteriota bacterium
GCTGTTTCGGCCATCTATATTTCCTCCTTGCGTGGGAACAAAAAGCAGTGGTTGTGGGTGTTTTTACCAGTCTTTTGCACACCGTACCCCGCCGAATTCAGAGGCGATGTAGGAGCGCGTGAAAACGGCAAACAGCATGTGGCTCAGCCGGGTGAAGGGGATGGCCGCCAGCATGATCTCGCCGGAAAGAATGTGAAGCAGGATACATGTGCGGTAGTCCAGCCACTGGTGATAGGCAAAAAAACCGGTGATAAACGGGGCCGCCGTGATCAGCAGCAGCACATAGTCCGACGGGGTGGTCAGGTACTTGACATCTTTTTGCACGATTCTGCGCACCAGGAAAAAGATGCAGCAGGCGATCACGATCACGGTCATCACATTCGCTACCCCTGCCGGCAGGGTGGGCCAGCTCACACCCCAGGAAAAGGCGATCATCACCACGTGGCCGACCAGAAAGATCGGCAGAATGATCAGGCAGATGTGAAAGGCAAAGGTGGCCACGGTCATGGCCGGGTGCATGCGCCAGCTGGTGGTGCCAAAGGGAAGGATCCAGTGGGCGATGGAGCGCAGGCTGTGGTACAGGCTCATGTAGGTAAAGATGTACCGGTCTTTTTTGTTGACCAGGGAAAGCATCTTCCAGAGGCGGTAGATACTGCCCCCGATAAACAGGATAAAGGCCGCCCACACAAGGGGGCCGCTGACAAAATTGTATATGACGTCAAAGGTATCCGGAGTGTTCATGGTTGTCTCCCTGCTCTTATTTTATTTCAGTCACCGGCACCACGCGCCGGAAATATTTTCCGTTTTCCACACACCGGCAGAGCAGCTTTTTCCCGTCCGGTGAAAAAATCGGGTCCCACAGGGCGTCAAAGGCCTTGCCCCAGGTTTTGCCGTCCAGGGCGATGGTGTATTTACCGTTGGATTCTACTTTGGCGGCTACCATGCTGGAGTCCGGAGAGAAGACCGGTTTCCAGGCCATGTCAAAGGGGGTGCCCCATGCCTTGCCGTCAACGACCACCGAATAGCGTTCATTCTCTTTTCCCAGGCAGGCCAGACGCCGGCTGTCCGGGGAAAAGACCGCGTCGGTCACCATGTCACCGAAGGTGATGTCCCAGGGATCCCCGTCCACCGCCAGGGTCCACCGGCCAAAGGAGGGGGCCACGATGGCGGCGATTTTCCGGTTGTCCGGGCTGACCCTCTGGTGCCAGACCTGGATAAACCGCCTGTCCCAGATAAGGTTGCCGTTTTCCGCCAGGGTCCAGCCGCCGTCGGCCATGACCGGGGCCAGTACCGTGCCCTTTGCCGGATGAAAGATCGGTTCCCACACGCAGCCGAACACCTTGTCCCATGGCTTGCCGTCCACGGCGATGGTATAGTCGTAAAGGTTCAGGCGCACTTCAGCGGCAAGGCGGGTGCCGTCGGGGCTGAAGGCCATGTTCCAGACATTGAGAAAGTTGCGGCTCCATTTTTCACCATTGACCGCCACCGTGTAAACCCCTTCCTGGAATTTGAATATCTCCGGTTCGCCGCAGGGCTCGGCCTGAACCGAGGCCGCGCTGTTTTTACCATCCGCGCTCAAATGCATGCAGTTCATGTTGCCGTACCGGTTTTCCCAGGCGATTCCATCCACGGCCATGGCGTACTCGCCATCGGCCTGGGTGGCGGCGGCGATCACGCTGCCGTCGGCGGAAAACCGGGTGTCCCACACGTAGTCAAAACTTTCCTCCCAGGATTCGCCATCCACCACAACGGTCCATGCCATGTCTTCGGAGGCGATCACCGTCAGGCGGCCGTCCGGCGAAAACCGCAGGTACCAGGCCTTTTCGAAATTGGCCTCCCGCTCCCATGCCTCGCCGTTCACGCAGACATTGAACTCCCCTTCGTCCACATTGACGATGGCCGCCACTTTTTCCCCGTCCGGGCTGGCATAGGGCTCTTCCACCCATCGATAATCGGACTGCCACTGATTGATGTCCGATACAAGCTTTTCGCCTGTGTCCCAATCCCACTTTACTGGATCCGACATACGGCCTCCTTGAACCTGTATTCTTAATTAATTATCAAAAATCGCTTATGCATTGTCAATAAATCCTGACGGCATTTTTGCTTACTGGTGGCACTCGCCGCAGGCCACCGGCCCCACCGCCATGTCCAGGTGACATTTAATACAGGAGAGGTGGGATGCGTCTTTGACAGAGGGTGTGTCCCCGTCCGCAGTCTCGCCGTGGCACTCAATGCACGCGGTTTCCACTCCCTCGGCGTAATAGAGTTCACCGGTGGCGGCATCATAGTCGTGATGGCACAGTTCGCACCCGCCGCTCAAGGCGTCCATGTGAAAATCGTGATACGCGTCGTAGAAACCGGTGGCCGGCATCTCGGGCGGCAGTTTGCGGGCCCCCTTGGGGTGGCATTCGCCGCAGGTCATGGGGCCGGTGGCCTCTCCCTTTTTGACAAGGCCTTTGTGACAGTCCATGCAGGCCTTGTGCCAGGCGTCCATGGTGGCCCTGGCGGACGCATCCGCCGGCATTTCCACAAAGGCAAAGCCGTCGCCCTGGTGGCACACGGTGCAGTCCTGTCCCGAGGGGGCCGCGGTGTGGATGTCGTGGTAAAAACGCACAACCGGCCGCTCCAGGGGCGCAAACGGCTGCATCGCGTCAATCCGGAGAACGCTTACATCTTCGGCCGCATCGGCACCTGTTGAAAGTCCATAAAGGCCGCCCAGGCAGACACATGCCACCACCATCACGCTCAGCATCCATACACGGTTTTTCTTTTTCATCATTACCGGCACCTTTAAAACCAAAATTAATTTTTTAAAAAATGTTGCGATATCCTTTTCCGAAGCTTAACCTTTTCATTCAAAGTTATGAGCACTAGACCAAAACCGGGGCCGTGTCAACCATATTCATGAGGCGCCGGCCAAAAAATAAAAATTCAGGGAAAAAAATATGGACAGACCCGTTTTTCAGGTGATATAGGAAACAATTTGGCATGGGGTTTATCATGCCTGTATTTACCCGTTACTATCAGGATGCATTAGTTTAAGGAGACGGCATGGGGCTGAAATTAGCAGGCTTTGAGGGCAGCGGCACCTTTGCAAAGGGTGTCCATCCGCCGGGCCATAAAAACTTTTCACAGGATGCGCCCATTGAGGTGGTGCCGGCCCCGGCAAAGGTTGTGGTGCCGCTGATGCAGAACATCGGCGCGCCCAGCGAGTGCGTGGTCAAGGCCAAGCAGGACGTGACGTTCGGTGAGATGATCGCCAAGGCCACCGGGTTTGTGTCGGTGCCGATTCATTCGCCCATCAACGGCAAGGTGCAAAAAGTATTAAACGTGACCCTTCCCAACGGGCGCCATGTGCCGGCGGTGCCCATCAAGGCCGACGGCAAACAGCTGGAGGGCGCGGCCCTGATGGAGGAGATTCTCGGCGGGGACTGGCCCAAGGACGCGGCGGACAAGCATGACCCCAAGGCCATTTCCGCGGCCATTTCCGCGGCGGGCATCGTTGGGCTCGGCGGCGCCGCCTTTCCCACCCATGTAAAAATCATGCCTAACGACAAGCGGCCCGTGGACGCTCTGCTGATCAACGGCTGCGAATGCGAACCCTTTCTGACGCCGGACTACCGGATCATGGTGGAAGCAGCGGACGCGGTGGTATGCGGCGCACTGCTGGCCGGACGGGCCGTGGGCGCAAAACAGATTGTGGTGGGCATCGAGGCCAACAAACCCAAGGCCGTGGAGTCCATGACCCGGGCGGCCCAGGGAACATCCGTAAAGATCGCGGTGCTGAAAACCAAGTATCCCCAGGGCAGTGAAAAACACCTGATCATGGCGGTGATGAAACGGAAAGTGCCGCCCGGAAAGCTGCCCCTGGACGTGGGGGCCGCGGTCAGCAACGTGGGCACGGTGGTGGCCGTGGCCCGGGCCGTGCTCCGGGGAAAGCCCCTGACCCACCGGGTGGTGTGCGTCACCGGCGGCGGCATCGTGCAGCCCAAGAACCTGCTGGTGCCCATCGGCATCAGCTACGGCGAGCTGATTGAGTTCTGCGGCGGACTGAGGCCCGAGGCGGCCCGCATCGTCTCCGGCGGCCCCATGATGGGGTTTGCCTTTACCGACATGGAGATGCCGGTCACCAAGGGCGCCAGCGGCGTCACCGTGCTGACCCGGGATGATGTGAAAAAAGCCGAAGAGACCGCCTGTGTCCGGTGCGGCCGGTGCGTGGATGTGTGCCCCCTGAACCTGGTGCCCAGCAAGCTGGCCGTTGCCAGCCGGAACAAGAACCTGGAAGTGGCGGAGCGATACAATATTTTTACCTGCCTGGAGTGCGGCTGCTGCGCCTACACCTGTCCGGCCGGTCTTCCCCTGGTCCAGCTGATCCGCATGGGCAAGGCCGCTATCATGGCCACCAGGAAAAAATAACATCATCACCAGACAAAGATAGAGCAGGTTATGAACGAAAACGCAGACAAGAAAGCAGAAGCCCGGGAGACCACGGCGGGCCCGGTCCTTCAGACGGCCCCGTCTCCCCATCTGTCCAACGAGTCTTTCACCACCCGGCGCATGATGGCCGATGTGCTCATCGCCCTGATTCCGGTGGTGGGCATGGCGGTTTATGTCTTCGGCATGTTTGCCGTCAAGCAGCTCGTTATCTGCCTGGTCAGCTGCCTGGCGGCGGAGGCGATCTTTACCCGCATGCGCAAGCGGCCCATTCCCCTGGGAGACGGGTCGGCGGCCATCACCGGCGTGATTCTGGCCCTGTCCCTGCCCGGACCGGCGCCCTGGTATGTCGGGGTGATCGCGTCCTTTGTGGCCATCGGCATCGGCAAGGTGATTTTTGGGGGCCTGGGCATGAACATTTTTAACCCGGCCATGGTGGGCCGGGCCTTTGTCATGATCGCCTTTGCCGGCGCCATGGCCGCCTCCGGCTACATGACCGCCGGCGGCGCGGTGGACGCCGTGTCCCAGGCCACGCCCCTGACCCTGTTTCAGCAGGAGGGAGTGGTGACCCCGCTGTTGAAACTGTTTATCGGCACCACCAACGGCTCTTTGGGGGAGGGCAGCGCCCTGGCCTGCCTGATCGGCGGCGCCTACCTGTGCATTCGCCGTACCGCCTCATGGGAAATTCCGGCCGGCGTGATCCTGGCCGTGGTGGTGTGCGCGGGACTGGCCAGCCTGGCCAACCCCGACTCTGAATGGACCGTTCTGCACCACCTGTTCGGCGGGGCCCTGCTGTTCGGGGCTTTCTATATCGCCACCGACCCGGTGACCAGCCCGCTGACATCCGGCGGCAAGTTTGTTTTCGGCCTGGGGGTCGGCGCCATCATCATGCTGCTGCGCATTTTCAGCGGCTATCCCGAGGGCGTCATGTTCGCGGTGCTGCTGATGAACGCCATGACCCCGCTGATCAACCGGTGGATGATTCCCAAGCCTTTTGGAACGGTCAAGGTCGAAGAAGCGGCCTGAAAAATCATAACGTGTCGTTAAACGTAACGCAGGAACAAAAACCTATGAAAAACAATTACATTGTTCAGGCATGGCTGGTGCTGCTGCTGGCGGTTTTTTACGGCGGGGCACTGGCCGGTGTGCAGCTGACCCTTTCTCCGAAGATTCTTGAAAACAAGATCAACGAGACCCGGCAGCAGGTGCCCGGCCTGGTGCTGGGGGCCGACCGGGCCGACGAGCCCATTGAAATGGAGTCCACCACCCTGGCCCTGGAGAAAAACGGCCGGCAGGTGTTTTACGACGTTTACAAGGCCATGCAGAACGGTGAGCCGGCCGGCTGGGTCATCAAGAGTTCCGGCCAGGGATATGCCGACAAGATCGAGCTGCTGGTGGGCGTCAACCCCGATCTGTCCGCCATCACCGGCCTTTTCATTTTAAACCAGAAGGAGACCCCGGGGCTGGGCAACAAGATCATTGAGGACGACTGGCGGAATCAGTTTGTCGCGAAAAAGACCGACAAAAGTCTGGCCGTGGTAAAGACCGGGGCCAGGGCGGGAAACGAGATCGACGCCATCACCGGCGCCACCATCTCTTCCCGGGCCGTGTGCACGATTATCAACAGCACGCTGAACGATGTAAAGGGGCAGCTTTCGACAGTTGACTGACAGGTTGCGCCAACTCAATAACATATTAAGGATGTAAAGAATGTCGACCGAACCCACACCGATGGAAAGATTCTTACAGGGCATTATTCCGGAAAACCCGGTTTATCGCCAGCTGCTGGGCCTGTGTCCCACCCTGGCGGTCACGGGCAGCATGCAGTCGGCCATGACCATGGCCGGGGCCGTGCTTTTTGTGCTTTTCTGCGCCAACGTGATGATCAGCCTGATCCGCAACATTTTAAAACCCCATCTGCGGATCGTTATTTTCACGTTGACCATTGCCACCTTTGTGACCATTGTGGACCGGTTTCTGGCCGCCTACATGTATAACATGAGCAAGGCCCTGGGACCCTACATTCCGCTGATTATCGTCAACTGCATCATCATCTGCCGGTGCGAGGTGTGCGCCTCCAAGCAGTCGGTGTTTCACGCCGGGGCCGACGCCATCGGCCAGTCCCTGGGCTTTGCCCTGGCCCTGGGCAGCATCGCCGCCGTCCGGGAGATCCTGGGCGCCGGCAGTTTTTTCGGCCTTCCCGTGCTGCCGGATGTCTGGCCCGACTGGGTCATCATGGCCCTTCCGCCCGGCGCGTTTTTCACCTTCGGCCTGCTGCTGGGCCTGGTGAACTGGTTTACGGCCAACAGAGCCAAAAAAGAAAAAAACAGCTAACCCAACAGAGGCAAAGCGATGAACTATATTATCGACATTTTCCTGATCGCCATGAGCGCGGCCCTGATCAACAACTTCGTGCTCTATTACTTTGTGGGCATCTGCCCCTTTATCGGCGTGTCCCGCAACATCGGCATGGCTTTCGGCATGGGGTGCGCCGTGACCTTTGTCATCACCATCGCCGCCTTTATCAGCTGGGCCGTCACCACCTTTGTGCTGATTCCGGGAGCGCCGCTCACCGCCTTTGTCGCCGGGTTCTTTCTGCCCGGGGAGCAGGCGGCGGCCGTGGACCTGACCATTCTGAGCTACATCGTCTATATTTTCGCCATTGCATCTTCGGTCCAGTTCGTGGAGATGTATGTACGCAAGTTTTTCCCCCCCCTTTATAAATCCTTTGGCGTGTTTCTGCCCCTGATCACCACCAACTGCGCCATTCTCTTTGCCTGTCTGACCATCATGAGCAACGTGGCCGTGGACAATCCGGCCGAGGCGTGGGACCTGGGCCGGGCACTGGTGCTGGCCATTTTCGGCGGCGTGGGCTTTACCATCGCCATCGTGATCATGGCCGGCATTCGGGAAGAGCTGGACATGTGTGACGTGCCCAAGCCGCTTCAGGGTGCGGCCATCACCCTGGTGACCGCCGGCATTCTGGCCATGGGATTTATGGGATTCACCGGCGTGGATTCAGGCCTGAAAAAGGCACTGAAGCCGGAACCGGCCCGGGAGATGAGCACCAATTTGCAGGATGCGGCACCGGTTCTGGCCCGGGTGACAATTGAAAATTAGAATGTTTGCCTAAATATATTTAAATGCGAGGATGACTATGTCGGCGGTAACCATCGGACTGGCAGCCGGAACCCTGGTGGGAATGGCGGTGATATTGACCTACATACTGGGCTGGGCCAACGTGGCCTTTTACGTGGAGGTGGACCCCCGGGTGGATGCGGTTTCCAAGGTCCTTCCCGGCGCCAACTGCGGCGGCTGCGGCTTTGTGGGATGCGGCGAATACGCCGAAGCGGTTGTCATGCAGGGGGCACCGGTCAATAAGTGCGCCCCGGGCGGCGCCAACTGCGCGGCGGCCATTGCCCAGATCATGGGCGTGGAGGTGGGCGAGGCCCTGCCTTACCGGCCCATCGTTCACTGCGGCGCTCACACGAAAGACAAGCACGGCATCAGCGACTACCGGGGCGAGCGGCGCTGCGTCACCGCCAACATCGTGGCCGATGTGCAGGGCTGCACCTACGGCTGCCTGGGGTTCGGCGACTGTGTCGCGGCCTGCGCCTATGACGCCATTCATGTGATCGACGGCCTTGCCACCGTTAATTATAACGCCTGCGTGGGCTGCGGGGCCTGTGCCAAGGCCTGCCCGCGCAACATCATCACCATGACTCCGTTCAAGGCGGACCGGATTTTTGCGGTGCTCTGCTCCAACAAGGACGCGGGCAAGGAAGTCAAGAAGGTGTGCGACGTGGGCTGCCTGGGGTGCAAGGCGTGCGAGCGGGCCTGCGGCCTGTTTGCCATCAAGGACAATCTCTCCTGTATCAACTACGACGATTATGATCCTGAGCACCTGGAAGACATTTTCAAGGCCATAGACAAGTGCCCGCAGAAGGGCATTGTTCTGGTGGGAAAACCCTCTGAAAAAGACCTGGCCGCGGTGGCGGACAAAGAGGCCCCGTCGGTTGTCACGCCGGACTTCAAGACCACGGTGGACGACACCGAGTGGCGCGGATAAGCTTTCTTTTTTAAGTTTTCATAAACAAAAAGCCCCCCTGCAAAACGCATGGGGGCTTTTTGTTTTGACAACAGACGCGAACCTGTTCGCCAGACATGTTGACTTTGTGCAAAACCACCGGAATCTTTGATATGCTGCCATGCAGGTGGTTATCAAAAATGCAAATCATCATGAACGGCTCAAGGCGTTTTTCGCCACAGCTGTGGCTTGGAGAACACCAGCTTGGTCGCGATCTTGTATTTAAAGGCCGTGACCGCGGGAATGGGTTGTTTGTTGAGCCTGTCGTCACTGATCTCGTTGCCCACGGCGCAGGCCCACCGGAATATTTTCAGGGCCAGGCCGCCCTTGGCCTCGGCACCGCTGATCAACCTGGCGTAAACCTTTTCATAGATGCGGGGCACACTGGTAAACCAGTCGGGCTCGGATGCCTTCAGGTCGTCCACCAGGGTGTCGATGCTTCGGGCAAAGGTGGTGCAGGTTCCGGTCAGCACGGAGAAGTAGACGCAGAGCCGGGCAAACACGTGGGCCAGGGGCAGAAACAGGAAGGTGTTGTCCCCTTCGTGAATATCGGCGCATTCCCGGGCTGACTGGGCTGTGAAGGTGAGGTTGTCGTGGGTCAGCACGGCGCCCTTGGGAACGCCGGTGGTGCCGGATGTGTAGACAATGGCGGCCGGGTCCGACGGGCCGGCCGCGCCAAAACGCTCCTGAAGCTTTTCGTCGGATACATCCTTGCCCAGGGCGAGAAACTCATCAAAGCTGATGGCCCAGCCATCTCCGGTTCCCTTGCCCTTGAACAGAATTACCTTGCGAATGTTGGGAATATCGGCCCGAATGGAGACCAGCTTGTCGAATTGTTTCTGGTCCTCGGCAAAGATTACCACCGCATCCGAATGGTTGATGATGTATTTGCAGTCATGGGGCAGGTTGGACTGGTAGATGCCCACGGTGACCCCGTTGCAGGAGGCAATGGCCATGTCGCACAGCACCCACTGGTAACTGGTGTAGCTGAGAATGTTGACCTTGTCCTGTTTGTTTACATCCAGGGCAATAAGGCTTTTGGCCGGGTTAGTAGGGGCGACCGGCGGGGTCGCCCTCGTGTTTGGCGTTTTAACAAGTCGTCACGTTTGAATGTCAAACAGCCGGCAGGTGTTGTCCCACAGCATGACGGCCAGGTCGGCGGGGTGCCGGTTTTTAATGGCGGCAAGGGTGTCAAACACGCTTTTTACAAAGGCGGGTTCATTGCGCCGGAAACGGTTGCGCTCCGGCGCCGGGGTGAGGTAGGGGGCATCGGTTTCGATGAGAATGCGGCTGTCCGGAATGTGGCCCACCATGTCTCTCAGGTCCCGGCCCCGGGTTTTGTGGGTCAGCACACCGGTGATGCCGATATAAAGGCCCAGGTCCAGATAGGCGGACAGCTCGGCCCGGGTGCCGGAAAAACAGTGGACCACCCCTTTTTGCGTGTTTGAAAAACAGGACTTGAGTATCTGAAGAAACCGGCCCTGTGAGTCCCGTTCATGGAAAATCATGGCAAGCCCGGCCTTTTGTGCCGCTTCGATCTGGCGTTCGAACCATTTTTCCTGGTCTTCTTCAGGGGCGTACATGCGGTTAAAATCCAGGCCGGTTTCGCCCCAGGCCCGGACGTTGGGGTTTTCCGCGGCGATGCGGCCCAGGCTTTTGATCTGGTCCTCGGTGCACCGGGCCGCGTCATGGGGGTGGATCCCCACCGAGGCAAACAGGCCCTTGTGCTGTGCCGCCAGCACCGCGGCCCGGTTTGAGCTTTCCAGGGTGGTGCCCACCACCATGGCCGCCCCCACCCCGGCCGCATGCGCCCGGTCCAGCACCTTGTCCAGGTCGTCGGCATAAGACCGGTCGTCCAGGTGGCAGTGGCTGTCAAACAGTTGCGTCATGACGTCCTTTCCGAAATTTCTTTTTTTGTCAGGTCACGTGTGCTATAGACTGTTCTTTCATACCACAGGTGAAACAGGTTTGTCATCGGTGGACTTCAGGTGTTTTTGCCGGTGGAAATAAAAATGAATGCGGGAAAAGCAAAACGAATCTGATGCTTTTTCGCAAAGGAGGCATGCCATGTTTAAAATCGTGAAACGGCAGGAGATGGCCCAGGGCACGGTGGTGCTCAACGAGATCGAGGCCCCCCTGATCGCGGCCAAGGCAAAGCCGGGACAGTTCGTGATTCTCAAGGCCAACGAGACCGGAGAGCGGATTCCCCTGACCATGGCCGACACCGACCCGGAAAAGGGCACCATCACCATTATTTTCATGATCGTGGGCAAGAGCACGGCCCTGTTTGCCACGCTCAAGGAGGGGGACGCCTACATGGACGTGATCGGTCCCCTGGGGACCCCCACCCACATTGAAAAGCTGGGCAAGGTGGTGTGCGTGGGCGGCGGCACCGGCGTGGCCGTGCTCCATCCCATCACCCGGGCGTTAAAAGGGGCGGGCAATCACGTGTTCTGCGTCATCGGGGCGCGCAACAAGGATCTGCTGATTTTGGAAGAGCAGATGAGGGCCGCTTCCCATGATCTGCGGGTCTGTACCGATGACGGCTCTTACGGGCACCACGGGTTTGTCACCGACGTGCTGAAGAGCATTCTCACAGAGAACAACGACATCAAGCTGGTGGTGGCCATCGGTCCGGTGCCCATGATGAAGGCCTGTTCCAACCTGACAAAGGGGTTCGGTGTCAAAACAATGGTGAGCCTGAATCCCATCATGGTGGACGGCACCGGCATGTGCGGCGGGTGCCGGGTCTCGGTGGGCGGCGAAACCAGGTTCGCCTGCGTGGACGGCCCGGAGTTTGACGGGCACCAGGTGGATTTTGACGAGCTGGCGTTGCGGCTGCGGGCCTATACGGCGGACGAAAAAGAGAGCCACGCCTGTTTTTTGAATAAAGCAAAGCAAGGATAACGGGGGAATCACCATGGCAGATACAGAAAAAAAAGAAAAAACGCCCCGGCAGCCCATGCCGGAACAGCCGCCCAAAGTGCGGGCGAAAAATTTTGACGAAGTGCCCCTGGGGCTCTCCCCGGAAGCGGCCGTGGCAGAAGCCTCCCGGTGCATTCAGTGCAAGAGCCCTTCCTGTGTGGAGGGGTGTCCGGTGCGGGTGGATATTCCCGGGTTTATTCGGCTGATTAAAGACAACGATTTTACCGGCGCCATCAGCAAAATATGGGAGAGAAACGGCCTGCCGGCGGTGTGCGGCCGGGTCTGTCCCCAGGAGGCCCAGTGCGAAGGAAAGTGCATCCTCGGCAAAAAAGGCGACCCCGTGGCCATCGGCAACCTGGAGCGGTTTGCCGCGGACTTTGAGCGGGCCAACCGCAAGGCCCCGGTTCCGGCAAAGGCCCCTGCCACGGGCAAGAAAGTGGCGGTGGTGGGCTCCGGCCCCTCCGGCCTGACCGTGGCCGGGGACCTGCTGTTAAAGGGCCATGATGTCACCATTTTTGAGGCGTTTCACCGGCCCGGCGGGGTCCTGGTGTACGGCATTCCCGAGTTCCGGCTGCCCAAAGAGATTGTGTTTTCCGAAGTGGATGGTCTTGAGACCCTGGGCGGCAAGGTGGAGACCAACGTGGTGGTGGGCCGCAGCGTCACCGTGGACGAATTGTTCGAGCAGGGGTATGACGCGGTGTTCCTGGGTGTGGGCGCCGGCCTGCCCATGTTTCTGAACGTGCCCGGCGAAAACCTTGCCGGCGTGTTTTCCGCCAACGAATACCTGACCCGGACCAACCTGATGAAGGCCTACCGGTTTCCCGAGTATGACACCCCGGTGATCCGGGGCAAAAACGTGGTCACCGTGGGCGGGGGCAACGTGGCCATGGACGCGGCCCGCACGGCCCTGCGCCTGGGCGCGGAAAACTCCTACATCGTGTACCGCCGGTCCAAGACCGAGCTGCCGGCACGGGCCGCGGAAGTCCACCATGCCGAAGAGGAGGGGGTCCAGTTCAAGCTGCTGACCAACCCCACACGTTTTTTCGGTGACGACAACGGCCGGGTGATCGGCATGGAGGCGTTGCAGATGGAGCTGGGCGAGCCGGACGCGTCGGGCCGCCGCCGGCCAGTTGAGATCAAGGGATCGGAGTTCCGCATTGACTGCGACGTGGTGATCATCGCCATCGGCGCCGGAGCCAACCCCCTGCTGACCCAATCCACCGAAGGGCTGGAATTAAACAGACGGGGCTATATCGTGGCGGATGAAAAAACCGGCAAGACCACCCGGAAAGGGGTCTGGGCCGGGGGTGACATCGTCACCGGATCGGCCACGGTCATTCTGGCCATGGGTGCCGGCCGCGTGGCCGCGGACTCTATTCATGACTACCTGACGCTGGGATGGTAGCGTTCGTCTGATACTATAAAACCGAGAACGCCCGGCCAGAGCCTGTTTCAAGGTTCTGGCCGGGCGTTTTTTATGGTTTTATTCAGGGCTGCCTGGTGATTCGTACGGGTTCCGGCAGTCGGCAAGGGCCAGGTAAAAGGCCCCCACCGCCAGCTCGGCGCAGTGAAAATGGTCAGGGGGCAGGGTCTCAAGAAAGCCGATAACGGCTTCCGGGGTGATCTCCCAGGCGTCATCAATCTTTCTGCCTTCAGCCAGAACAGCCACGGCATTGGCGGAAGCATGGGTATTGCGGCATCCGCGAATGTCGAACAACACCTGTTCGATGATGCCGCCAGCGCCTTTTTTGATAAACATTTCAACCGTATCCCCGCACTCCCCGGTTTTAACTCCATGCCCGTCAAATGGGGCCATTTTTCCCCTGCGGGTCATGTCAAAGGCCATTTCAAGAAAGATCCTGGAGTGGTCGTTCCAGAAATCAAACGGCTTTGCCGGCGCTGAATCTATTTTTATCTCTTGTTTTTTCAATATATTAACCGATCCGGGCCAGCCTTTCCGGCCCAGGGTCTTATCTTCTTGGTGCTCAAGACTTCCCGGAACCCGTTTTCGTTTCATCCGGTTGGCCATGCAAACAACCGCTTTGAAGGATGAAAAATGAACGCATCCATTGATACCATTCTTACCACCATCGGTGACACATACAAAGACCGGATTGATCCCCGTGCCCGTCACTACCTGGAGATCAATATCGGAAAGCAGGCAGAAGCCATGGGCCTTTCCGGCCTTCCCGAGCACCTCCTGGCGGCCAGCGCCATTGTACCGTTAAAAGCGCCGGCTTCCGGCATGAAGGTGCGTGTCGACGGCCGGACCTTAAACGATCGGCCCTGCACCCGGAAACGGGGCAGGGCTTTTTGCAAACCTGTCAACCCGGTGAACGGCTTTATCTCTCCAGCACCACCTGCTCTTCCACCGATGTGATATACCAGTGTTTTTCCGTTTTATGCAGCACAAGGGCGATTTCCATCACTTCATCGTCCCGCTGACCGTCCGGGGCAACGGCCCGGACATGGGCGGTGGCCACCACCCGGGCCGTGCCGGGGATGGAAATATCCACATTCATGTCGTGAAATTCCACGGCCAGGCGGCTGTATCGCCGACGGCCCATCATCAGGTAAGGGGCCACATCCTTTTGCGAAAAGGACCGGGCGATCTGATAGGTGGGCATGTCGATGCGGCAGGGGTCGGTCGCCATGGCGCCCACCCGCTTGATCCGGGCCGCCGCCACCAGATCGTTGTCACCCGGGGCCCATTGCAGCTCTTTTTCAATGGCGGTCATTTGTTTTTTTACGGCCCTGGCCTCCCAGTCCACCAGCACCAGGGCCAGGCCGATTGCGGCCCCGGCCAGCAGCACCGCCGCGATCCACCACTTTCTTTTTACCATAACGGCACCCCCGCAATGCGGCTTGTCGGCGTCTGGCCGAACTGGTGGTTTTCCATGGGTACGCTTCTGTTGTCCCCCACCACATAGACATGGCCGGGTTTCACTCTCCGGGGCTCAAGGTTCCAGTCGCTTTTTTCCGACACATAAGGTTCGTCCACCTTCCGGCGGTCCACCAGAAGGTCGCCGTTTCGAAACGCAACGGCCTGGCCTTCGGTTGCCACCACCCGTTTCAGCAGCATCACGTTGTTGCCGGCCAGCCGCACCGCCACCACGTCCGGGGGCGCGGGGTCGGAAAACAGGTAGCGCAGGGTAAAGCAGAAGTTGACGGCCCCGTTTTCATAGGTGGGGGCCATGCTGTGACCCTGAATGCGAAACGGTATGCATACATACCCGAAAAACAGGAACGCGCCCGCGGCCACCAGAATGACGCGGAGCAGATACCGCCGGGAGAGGGCCGGAAAGAAAAACCGTTGCAACCTGTTTTGATTCATTTTGTTCCTGTATTTAAAAAGCGGCCTGATTGCTGCTGCCGTCAAGCATAGTCTCAGTGGCAGGCCGATGTCAACCGTTCCGAACGGTTGATCACCGGTGTTGATGTTTGACAACCATGGCCTGAAACGGTATTATACTCGGACTTTGAAAGGGATACTCCGCTGCGTTCTGTCAGTCATGGCATAACATGATTAATAAACAATATAATCGAGTACCAAGAAGAAAGGAAACCCGCTCATGAAACGAATCCTTACATGCCTGTGCCTGGCCGGCTTTCTGCTGGCCGGTTTTGCCGGATGCTCCCTTTATGTGAAGGGGGACTACAAGTTTCAGACAAAGGACTATGACGGCGCCATCGCCGATTTTACCGCCTACCTGGAGCAGAAGCCCGATTCGTTCCAGGCCACCTACATGCTGGGCCGGGCCTACCTGGAAAAGGGGGAGCCGGACAAATCGGTGGCCACCCTCAAAAAGGCCCTGGAAATGAATCCCGGCGACCCTGAAGCCATCCTGTTTCTGGGCGTGGCCTATGTGGCAAAAGCCGATTATGAAAACGCCATCGCCACCTTTGAAAGCTTTGAAGATCCCTCGCGGCCCCTGCTGGAAAAAGCGGTGGGCCAGCAGCTGACCCTGCTGAAAATCGACTACAACAAGAAGCTTGCCAAAGAGGCGGTGGCATCGGAGAAAAAGCTGGCCACGGTCAATCCCTCCGTAGAGACCTATGCCGTGTTTTATTATGAAGACAAAACACCCGGCAGGAACATGGCGGCCTTTCAGAAGGCCCTGGCCGCCATGACCATCAGCAATCTTTCACATATCAACTCCATTCAGGTGGTTGAACGCCTGCGGCTTCAGGCCCTGATGGAGGAGATGGCCCTGGGCCGGACCGGTATTGTGGATTCAAAAACCGCGCCCCGCCTGGGCCGGCTGGTGGGCGCGGAACACCTGATCGTTGGCACCCTGTCCAAGGACATTCGCACGGACACGGCCCTGGCTTCCACCACGAAACGCAAGGTCATCGGCAACGCGGCCCTGACCGTGAAACGGGAGAACTTTTTTCAGCTGCCCGGCGCCATTGCCGCGGGTGTGGCGGAGATGAAGGGAATAAAACTCACCCCGGCCGAACAGGCGGCTGTCGGAAAAGTTCACACCAAAAACATCGACGCGGTTCTTTACTATGGCCAGGCCCTGGATGCCATGGACCAGGCGGACTGGAAAACAGCCCTGGATCTTTTTAACAAGGCCCTTCAGGCCGATCCCCAGTTTGAGCTGGCCCTGCTGGGCCGCGAGTCGTGCCCGGACGACTCCTCATCCGGCACGGGGGGTATGGGCCAGGTGACGCCTGAGTCGCTGAAAAACAGTTTTGCCGCCGCGGTAAACGCCCAGGCGGCAGCGGACAAAGCCAAGCAGGACTCGTTGAGCGGCGGCGGCGGCGGCGGCCATTAAAACGTTGATGATAGGGCGGTCCGGCCGGGCCGCCTCACCGCCCTATCATGGTTTTAATTTTACAAAGAAAGGTATCCCGCCTTGAAAACACGGATTTTGTCTGTAGCGGCGGCCATTTTCGTGATGGCGTGTGTGCTGCCTGTGGCTCCTGCAGGGGCGTCCCCGGACGGGGACCGGACCCTTGCCATTCTGCCCTTTGAAAACAACTCCGTCACCACGCCGGAGACCTATGATCCGTTAAAAAGCGGTCTGTCCGTGATGCTGATGACCGAGCTGGCCAACAGCGGAGCCGCCTTTAAACTGGTGGAGCGGGAAAAGATCCGCGCCCTGCTTGACGAAATCGCCCTTGGCCAGACCGGGGTCATTGACGCGTCCACGGCAGTGAAGATGGGCAAGATGCTCGGGGCCCAGGCCATTGGTTTCGGGGCCTTCATGGTGATGGGCAAAAACGTCCGCATCGACATGAGAATGGTCGAGGTGGAGACTGGCGGCCTGATCATGGCCGAGTCCATCACCGGAAAGACCGACGATTTTTTTACCCTTGAACGGGACCTGGCCCGGAAGATCGCCGTATCCATGCAGGCCAAGGAAGCGGTGGCCCAGGCCAGCTCCAAAAGCAGCATCGAAGCGGCATTGCTCTTTGCCCGGGGCGTGGACGCCCTGGAGTCGGGTGACGGCCGGGGGGCAGACGCCTTTTTCAAAAAGGCTATCAAGCTGGACAGGTCGTACAAGCAGCAGGTGGATCGGTTGAAGGGGCTGTAGTTTCCAATTCCACTGCAAAACGTCATTGCGCCTGTCCGCCATAGCCTTTGGCGACGGCGGAAGCGCAGCAACGCAAGCCTGTTCCTATCAGGCATCCAGCATCACCCACGTCCCTTTTACCGAGGCTTCCTCAATGGTCAGCACCCCCACCGACACCGGCAGGCTGGAGCGCCGGGGTCCGGCACTGCCGGGATTGAAATAAAGGACCCCGTCTTTTACCGTGCGGGACGGCGCGTGGGTGTGGCCGTGGACCACCACGGCAAAATAACCGGCCGGGTCCAGGTCCAGGGCCAGAAGGTCGTGCAGCATATAAATGTCTGCACCGGCCACGGTGACGGTTTCAAAGACAGGGAGCCGGTCGGCCCATTCACCGCGGTCCATGTTGCCCCGCACCGCCACCACCGGGGCAATGGCGGCCAGCGCGTCGAAAACACCCTGGTGGTCGATGTCGCCGGCATGAAGGATCAGGTCGCACCCGTGCAGGGCCGCGGCTGCCGATTCCCGCAGCAGCCCGTGGGTGTCTGATATAACGCCCACTCGCTTTTTCATACCCGTTGGTTTCCTGTTTTGAAATATGTGCTGTTTTCCCTTTATACCCGGCCGGAAGGTTCAGGGCAAGCAGGGAAAGGGGGGAGGGCCGGGTCCGCAGACAGCCGGTAAAAAAAGGTGGCTCAGGCGCGCACACCCCACCGGATGGGCTGTTTGTAGTGTGCCCGCAAGGGCATCGCAACCGGACAGCCAAAGAACGCCTGACGGCGTCACTAC
>JAXHVI010000175.1:0-2041 GCA_034189195.1 Thermodesulfobacteriota bacterium
CTAACACACAACCCTTTGCGCACTTTGCGCCTTTCGCTAAGACGCCAAGACGCAAAGAAAAACATGAACACCACAAATGCTGCCCATTCGTGATTCAAACCCGTCCCGCACCGTTCCGGTGGTCAATAACACCATCATCGGCATCTGCGTGGTGGTGTTTCTGATCGAACTGGGCCAGGGCAGTGGCTTTGACAAGTTTCTTTATCTTTACGGGCTGGTGCCGGCCCGCTATTCCGTGCCGGAAATGGCCGCTTACTTTTCTTTTTTTCAGCAGGCGTTTTCTTTTCTCTCTTTCATGTTTCTGCACGGCGGGTTCTGGCACATCCTGTTCAACATGTGGGTCCTCTATATTTTCGGCGACAATATCGAGGACCGTCTGGGCCATGGCCGGTACGCGGCCTTCTACCTGCTCTGCGGCCTGGCATCCGGCCTGGCTCACATGATTCCCAACATTCAGTCCACGGTTCCGGTGGTGGGGGCCAGCGGCGCCATCGCCGGGGTGATGGGCGCCTATTTTATCCTTTACCCCAGGGCAAAGGTGCTGACCCTGGTGCCCCTGCTGTTTATTCCGCTCTTTTTTGAGATCCCGGCCTTTTTCTTTCTGGGGTTCTGGTTTGTGATGCAGGTTTTAAGCGCGGCCGGCTCCTCCGGCGGTATCGCCGGCGGCGGTGTGGCCTGGTGGGCGCATGTGGGCGGGTTTGTGGCCGGCATTGTGCTGCTCAGGATGTTTAAGGTCATGCCGGCCCAGGCCCTTTCGGAGAGGCCGACAAACATCACCACGAGAAGAAAGAGCCCGCGCATTCAGGTGATCCATCCCACCGGACCGGGCAATGATCCCAACCTGTACGGCGATATCACCATCACCAGCCTGGAAGGGATCACCGGCGCCACCAAGACCGTGAACATTCCCTGGGGCTTTCAATCCCGGCTCTACAAAGTGGCGGTACCGCCGGGCACAAAATCCGGCGCCACCCTGCGGTTAAAGGGCCTGGGAAGGATCGCTCCCGACGGCACCAGAGGAGACCTGTTCTTAAAAGTGAATTTCATGTAAGATACAAATCATTATCTCTAAAGGTTTCCAATCCAGAAAAGAGCAGTCAATGAACCGTATTCGCAATTTCAGCATCATCGCCCACATCGATCACGGCAAGTCCACTTTAAGCGACCGGCTGATCCAGGTTTCCGGCATTGTGGCGGCCCGTGATTTCAGGGACCAGATTCTCGACTCCATGGACCTGGAACGGGAGCGGGGCATCACCATCAAGAGCCAGACCATCTGCCTGCCGTACAAGGCCAAAGACGGGGCGGTTTACTCCCTTAACCTGATCGACACGCCGGGACACGTGGATTTTTCCTATGAGGTCTCCCGGGCCATTGCCTCCTGCGAAGGGGCTCTGATCCTGATCGACGCCAGCCAGGGCGTGGAGGCCCAGACCGTTGCCAACCTTTACCTGGCTGTTGACCACGATCTGGAGATCATTCCGGTGATCAACAAGATCGACCTGATCTCCGCGGACGTGGAGCGGGTGATGGAACAGATAGAAGAAGACCTGGGCCTGGACTCAAGTGCCGCAGTCAAGGTCTCGGCAAAAGAGGGCGTCGGCATTGAGGACCTGATGGAAACCGTCGTGGCAAAGCTGCCACCCCCCAAGGGCAACCCGGATGCCCCGCTCCAGGCCCTGATTTTTGACTCCACTTACGACGATTTCCGGGGCACCATCATTCATGTTCGTATTTTCGATGGCCGGGTCAAGCCCGGTGACATGATCATGTTCATGTCCAACGACGCGGTTTATAAGGTGGAGGAGGTGGGCATCTTTCAGATCGTGCGCAAGCCGCGCAAAGTGCTGGCCGCCGGAGAGGTGGGGTACATTATCGCGGGCATCAAGTCGCTTTCCGACACCCGGTGCGGCGACACCATCACCCTGAAAAACAACCGGTGCCCGACCGCCATGCCCGGGTTCCGGGAGGCCAAGCCCGTTGTCTTTTCCTCCATCTTTCCCATCGGCTCCGACGAGTACGAAGACCTGGCCATTGCCAT
>JAXHVI010000176.1:0-18777 GCA_034189195.1 Thermodesulfobacteriota bacterium
GTGGAGATATCACACAGAGACCTCAAAGAGGCGGGCCAGACCACATGATCGGCATACTGATAGTCACCCATGAAAAGCTCGGCGACGCATTGATCGAAGCGGCCCAGTTTATTCTCGGCTCAAAGCCGGAAAAACTCGCGGCGGTCTCCATCGACCTGAACGAAAACGCGGACAGGCTTCGTAAAAAAATCGCCGACGGCATAAAAACGGTCAAAGGGGAAAACGGGGTACTGATTCTTACCGACATGTTCGGGGGGTCCCCGTCAAACCTGAGCTACTCCTTTCTTGAAGAGGGCCAGGTGGAGGTGCTGTCCGGCGTGAATCTGCCGATTCTCATCAAGGCCATACGGATTCGGCAGGACATGCCGCTGACCGACCTGATCCTGACGGTGGAAGCGTTCGGCAAGAAAAGTATCTCCATTGCCAGCAGCATTCTAAAAGGCAACAAGCGTGGTGGATGACCTTCCGCTGTTTTATACCAGCGGTATCACACCGGCCGACATTCCCGCCATCACCGCAATCGAAACCGACTGTTTCAAGGATCCGTGGAGCATGGCCGCTGTGGCCCTGGAGTTATCAGCGCCCCACGCCGGCGGGGTGGCGGCCCGCTGCGCCGCCACTCACCGTATTGCCGCATACGTTTTTTTTCGCCGGGTCCTTGACGAGATGCACATTCTCAAGGTGGCCACGGCCCGGCCCTGGCAGCGCCGCCACGGCGCGTGGCTGCTGATGGACGAGGCGATCCGGCGGGCGCGCAAAATGGGCCTGCGCCAGGTGTTTCTGGAGGTGCGGGCGTCCAACACCGCCGCGATAAAACTCTATGAAAAAACGGGATTTACCGTGGCCGGCCGTCGGCCCGGTTACTATTACGACGACAACGATGACGCAATCATGATGATTCACACTTTAAAGGAGGCATGAAATGACCATACGGCTGGGAATCAACGGATTTGGAAGAATCGGACGCATGGTGTTCCGGGCGGCCATGAACCACCCCCAGGTCAAGGTGGTGGCCATCAACGACCTGAGCGACGCCGAGACCATCGCCCATCTGCTGGCCTTTGACTCGGTGCACGGCCGGTTCGGCCACACCGTCAAAGCCGGGGAAAACAGCATCATCGTGGACGGGGAAACCATTCCGGTTTTCGCGGTCAAGGATCCGGCCAAGCTGGGCTGGCGGGACGTCAACGCCGGCATCGTGGCCGAATGCACCGGCATTTTCCGGGACCGGGAGGGCGCGTCCAAGCACCTGGAAGCCGGGGCCCGCAAGGTGATCATCTCGGCGCCGGCCAAGGAGCCGGACATCACCATCGTCATGGGGGTTAATTCAACCGGCTACGACCCCAGAAAGCACCATATCATCTCAAATGCCTCGTGCACCACCAACTGCCTGGCGCCGGTGGCCAAGGTGATCCATGAAAAGTTCGGCATTCAGGCCGGGCTGATGACCACCATTCACTCCTACACCGGGGACCAGCGGCTGCTGGATTTTCCCCACAAGGACCTGCGTCGGGCCCGGGCCGCGGCCCTTTCCATGATTCCCACCACCACCGGCGCGGCCAAGGCCGTGGCCCTGGTGCTGCCGGAACTGGCAGGAAAAATGACCGGCCTGGCCATTCGGGTGCCCACGCCCAACGTCTCCATCGTTGACTTTGTGGCCACCGTCAACGCGTCGGGGGTCACGGCATCGGACGTCAACGCGGCCCTGAAAACCGCGTCGGAAAACGAACTTTCCGGCATTCTGGGTTACAGCGACCTGCCCCTGGTATCATCGGATTTCAACGGCTCGGTGCTGTCCTCCATCGTGGATGCGCCCACCACCGACGTGATGGGCAACATGGTGAAGGTGCTGTCCTGGTACGACAACGAGACCGGCTATTCCACCCGCATGGTGGATCTCGCGGCCATGATCGGTGAAAGCCTGTAGATGCCAAAATAATCACAGACAGGAGACAATAATGAGCGCTCGAACACCCCTGATCGCGGGAAACTGGAAGATGCACAAGACCGGCGACGAGGCCGGGGAGACGGCCGCGGAACTGGCCCGGCGCATTGCCGGGGTCACCGGGCGGGAGGTGATGATCGCCCCGCCTTTTACGGCCCTGGCCGCGGTACAAAACGCCATTGCCGGCAGCATTATCGGCCTGGGAGGCCAGAACCTCCACTGGGAGTCCAGGGGGGCCTTTACCGGCGAAATTTCCGGTCCCATGCTGAAGGCCGCGGGCTGCACCCATGTAATTATCGGCCATTCAGAGCGCCGCCAGTTTTTCGGTGAAACCGATGAAACGGTGAACAAAAAAATTCAGGCAGCCCGGGCGGCAAACCTGGTGCCGGTGATGTGCATCGGCGAGACCGAGGCCCAGAGAGAAGCAGAGCAGACCTTTTCTGTACTTGACAAACAGATTCGAAACGGGTTACAAGGGTTTGCTTTACAGGATGTAAGCGGCCTGGTGCTTGCCTACGAACCGGTCTGGGCCATCGGCACCGGCAAGACCGCGACCCGGGAACAGGCCCAGGAAGCCCACGCGTTTATCCGCTCGGTGGTAGAAAAACTGTTCGGCGGCCCGGCAGCGGCGGCCATACGCATCCTGTACGGCGGCAGTGTCAAGCCGTCCAACATCGCGGACCTGATGTCCATGGACGACATTGACGGCGCACTGGTGGGCGGTGCCAGCCTGGAGGCGGCCACCTTCGCCGACATTGTAACGTACTAAATTTTGGAGTAAAGGCGAACCAATGACCATACTGATTACAATCATTCACGTGATTGTCTGTTTTGCGTTGATCCTGATCGTGCTGCTGCAGACAGGCAAAGGGGCCGGCATGGGCGCCACCTTCGGCGGCGGCGGCAGCCAGACCCTGTTCGGCAGCACCGGGGGCAGTACCTTTTTGAGCAAGGCCACCACCGGCGCGGCCATCGTCTTCATGATGACCTGCCTCACCCTGGCCTATGTATCAACGCACAGGCAACCGGCCTCCATCATGGAGGACAAAACAATTCCGGCGACCCAGCCGGCTCCGGAACAGACGTTGCCACAGGAAGCGCCGGCCGGTGAACCGGCGGCGGATTAAACATGATGAACTCGTAAAAGGTCGAATTTTATCAAATTAAGCACGATAACATACTGAATTTATTGAACACGAATTTTAAAAAATGACCGTTTTCCGACTTTTTACGAGGGTATCAAACATTGCCGAAGTGGTGGAATTAGGTAGACACGCTATCTTGAGGGGGTAGTGGGGAGACCCGTGCCGGTTCAAGTCCGGCCTTCGGCACCATTTTTCTGTTGTAATTAAAATAGGTTATCTTTTCGAAGACAATCATTTCTGGAGTGTAAACATAAATTGTAAATCCATTCAGGTCTTGCTCCTGTCTGGATCGGCAATATTCAAACGATCTTTTGACCTATCGCCTCCAGTTCATCCTTGGAAAATTCATTCTCTATGGAAAAATCAACATCTATAGAGGAACGAAGGGCAATGTTGTGGATTGTGTCAATGGCATTGCCGCCCTTTAAAACCAAGATGTCCATTAGGTCATCATCAGAGAACATTGCTATGATGACCAGCTTTTTTATTCGCTCAAAATTATCCACAGGAGTGGCGCCTTTTAACCGGGCATTTTTGCCGTATTTTTACCGTTTGAATTTCAAATAAATTTTTTATTGTTTTTTGAAACATCGGGTTTGTAGTTTACCCGTAAGGGCATCGAACATGCCCGGTCGATAAACGCCTGACGGCGTCACCGCAAACACAATGCAAACGACTGTTGTTGCAACCGGACAAAATCGATCCCGATCCCGATTTCGATAAAAACGGTGGTGCCGGTTTACATGTTTTTCAAACAGCTTGTGTGTAAAAAACCGGGTTACAGCCTCTCCGGCGGAAACGCCACCACATCATCGATGGTGGTGGCGTCGCAGAAGAGCATGACCAGCCGGTCGATGCCAAGGGCGTTGCCCGCTGCCTCGGGCATGCGCTCCATGTCGGAGAGAAACTGCTTTGGCCGGGGCAGGGGGGCAAGGCCCCGGCCGGTTCGGCGGGATTCTTCCTGTTTGAACCGTTCTTCGTAAGCAGCGGCACCGGTGAGTTCCGAAAACCCGTTGCACAGTTCCAGGCCCCCGATATAGAGCTCAAATCGCTCCACCACCGCCGGGTCCGCGGCTTTTTGCCGGGCAAAGGCGGCGCCGGTTGCGGCCGGATAGTCATACAGAAACACGGGCCGGTCCAGGCCGAGTTCGGGCTCAATGTCGCAGCCGATTCTCTCGTCAAAGGAGCCTGTTTTTACGGCCTGTTCCAGGGTCTGGTCGGTGTACCGCTCAAAGGCCTGGGCCACGGTCATGGCCGGCCAGTCCGGGGAGAGGTCGATGGCGGCGCCCTGGTAGCAAAGGGTGTTGCCTGTGCCGAGTTGTTCTGCCACAAACCGGACCAGGGCTTCTGTCTCGGCCATCAGGTCTACATAACCGGCCCCGGCCCGGTACCATTCCAGCATGGAAAACTCGGGCAGGTGTTTTTTGCCCCGCTCGGCTTTTCGAAAGGTTTTGCAGATCTGAAAAATGCGCTGGTGGCCGGCTGAAAGCAGCCGCTTCATGCACTGCTCCGGCGAGGTCTGCAGAAACCAGTTTTCTGATGCCACAGGATCGATATGGGCTTCGGGCAGAAGGGAGGGCAGGCGTACCGGGGTGTCCACTTCAAGGTAGTCGCGGTCGAGAAAAAACCGGCGCACCACGTTGATGGCAAGTGCTCTGGTTTGTAAGTGGTGACGGGTGGGCATGAAGACGGTTCCACCAGGGGGTATGGGTGTGGGCCGTCATTGCGAGCCGGAGGCGAAGCAATCTTGTCCATATGCGAAGGAGATTGCTTCGTCGCTTCGCTTCTCGCAATGACAGGTGGGGCGCTTTTCGCAATAACGCTTCAGGCCTGGAAAGGCGTCTGGATTAACTTTTCTTCTCAAGGTATTTATCATCGGGCCGGTTCTGCAGAAAGACCTTGCGGTACTGGGAGACATCGGCCTCGTCGTACCACTGGTGTCCGGTGGCTTTACAGGCGTTGCAGGCGAAAAGCGGAATGTGAACCGCCAGAATGCGGTTGCCCCGGTCCGAGGAGGAGTCGATGCGCAGGGCCCCGCCGCACTCTTTGCAGATGCGGATGGTTTCGTGCTGGGTTTCGTAGATGCCGTCGGTGTCGTAAAAGATGCGGCTGGTCCGCTCCTCAAATTCCTTGCCGGCCTGGCGCTGCTCGGTGAGGCTGTCCCGCTGCTGCCACAGCTCCAGCACGGCGTTGCCGATGCGCTCGATCTGGGCGGTCACGTTGGCGGACTGGCGAATGGCCTCGGGGTCGTATCCCGGCTCTTTGACCTTGCTGTAATCCACGCCGGCCATGGCCAGGATGATGCCCACGTTGACATAGGGCAGGGCCCCTTCAATGGAATACCCCCCCTCCAGCACGGCAATGTCCGGCTTCAGCAGATCGGTGAGCCGGGCATACCCCTGGGCCGAAAAGTTCATGTCGGTAAGCGGGTCGGAGTAGTGGTTGTCCTGGCCGGCGGAGTTGACGATGATGTCGGGCTTAAAATCCTTGAGTACGGGCAGCACCACGTTTTCGATGATATGGAGAAACCCGTCTTCCGAGGTCCGGGGCGGCAGGGGAATGTTCAACGTGCGGCCCGCGGCATTGGGGCCGCCCATCTCTTCGGGAAACCCCGACCCCGGATAAAGGGTACGGCCGTCCTGGTGAATGGAGATGAACAGGGTGTCCGGGTCGTGCCAGTAGATGTCCTGGGTACCGTCGCCGTGGTGGCAGTCGGTGTCAACAATGGCCACCTTTTTTACCTTGTGAAAGGTGCGCAGGTATTCAATCATGATGGCTTCGATGTTGACGTTGCAGAAGCCCCGCGCCCCGTGCACCACCCGCTTGGCGTGGTGGCCGGGAGGCCGCACCAGGGCAAACCCGTTTACGATCTCCTTGTTCATGACGGCGACGCCGATGCGCTTGGCGCTGCCCGCGCTGATGAAGTGGGACTCGGTCATTACCGCGGCCACGTTGGGCACGCAGAAGTGAACCCGGTTCACGTCCGCCTCGGTGACCAGGTCGGACTTGAACTCCACCAGGCCGTCGATATCAAAGAGCCCCTCTTCCAGGACCTGGTCCTGGGTGTAGAGAAGCCGCTCCTCCCGCTCCGGGTGGGTGGGGTTGATAGCCCAGTCAAAGGCCGGGAAAAAGACCAGTCCGGTTTTTCGTTTGGCTTTCAGCATACGTTGCCTGCCTCGGCTTGCATGGCCATTTCGGTTGTCAGTTTTCTGGCGATCACGTCATACCCGCTGATCAGGCCGGGCACCACCTGGGCCTTGATGCGGATGTTTCTGCCGGCGGCGGAAAAGCCGCGCACCATGTTGAACTGAAGGTTTTCCACCACCTCCATCTCCAGGTCGGCCTCGGAGGCGCCTCGTTCCAGGGCCTTTTTCTTGAGCAGGGCCAGCGTCTTTTTGACGGCGTCTTCCCGGGAAAAGGAGCCGGTGATTTTGTCAAAGAAGTTTTCTTCCGGCGCGGTGAGAATCCCCCGCTGGGTGTCGGCAAACAGGGTGACCTCGCTGGTGGTGCGGGCAAAGGCGGCGCCCATGGCATTGGCCACGCCCCACTTGGGTACGACCATGGTGGGAATGTCTGAAATCATCTCCAGCTCCCTGGCAAAGCAGGGGGCCGGGCCGCCCAGGACCAGGATTCTGTTGGGCCTGACCGTGTGGCCTTCCAGGTATTCCCGGACCGTGTAAAGGGGCTTGCTGTTGATTTCATCCACAAGGGCCGTGGCGTGGCGGATCACCTCCCTGCAAAAGTGCTGGTAGATATGTTCGGCGGCCTGGGCTACCGGCATTTCCATTCGGGCCGCCAGCTCCTGCATGCCGGCCAGGGACTTCTGCTGGTCCCCGGTGGCGATTCTGTCGAGAATCCGCAGCGCGTCCGTGGGTGTGGGTTCCGGTCCGCCAAAGGCCATGGCCCGGCCCCGCCGCCCAGGTCCGATTTTCAGGTGACCGTCGGCAAGGGCCAGCACGCTGTCGCCGCCCAGGCCCACGGAGGTGGTTTTCAGCGCCCGGATCAGGGTTTTGTGGCCGGCCAGTTCAATGCCCACCGGCTCGAGCACCGGCACCTGGTTTAACACCACGCCGATGTCGGTGGTGGTGCCGCCGATATCCAGGACAATGACCTCTTCGTTTTTTTCGCAAAAGGGAATGGCGCCCATGATGCTGGCCGCCGGGCCGGACAGGATGGTCTGGCCGGGAAAGTTCATGGAAGACTCCAGGCTCATGGTGCCGCCGTCGGCCTTGAGAACGTGAATCGGTATGCGCAGGCCCCTGCTGTCCAGCGATTTTTGAACGGCCTCGAAAAATTTCTTGTGAAGGGGATAGACCGAGGCGTTTAAAAAGGTGGTGGCGATGCGCCGGGGAAAGTTGAGGCTGCCTGATATCCAGTGGCCCAGAAATACCTTGCGAAACGATTTTCTCAGCGCGTCCCGCACCTTCTGTTCGTGGATCGGGTTGCGGGCGGAAAATTTGCCCACCACGCCCACGTGGCGAATACCGGCGCTTTTCAGCTTGCGCGCGACATATTTCAACTGCTCCATGTCGATGGGCTCGGTCTCCCGGCCCCGGTGGTCCAGTGCGCCGCCGATGGAGTAGTAGTGCTCGTGGGTGCGAAAGGCTTCCGGGTCGATGCCCGGTCCGGATAGAACGATCATGCCGAAATCCGGGGCCTGGCCCTGAACAATGGCGTTGGTGGTGAGGGTGGTGCTGAGGACGATCCGCTCAATGGCCTTGGGCTTGATATTTTTTGATATCTGTTCGATGCCGGAGAGAACGGTCTGAAACAGGTTGGTTTCGTCGGTGGGGACCTTGATGTCTTTGATCAGGCCATCCTTGTCCAGTAAGACAACGTCGGTATGGGTTCCGCCGACATCCAGCCCGATGATCATGCGTTGCGTCTCCCGTTTATGAAGTTAAGGTTTTCAACGTCACGCAGAAGGTCTCTTATATCATAACCGTTGGAATAAATGCAAATTCAAACTGCCGGGGCGTGCGGGTACGGGTCATGTTCAGCGCGGGCGCCGGCTGAATTACATTCTGTCCGATCGCTCCAGTGCGATCAGGGCCGCGCCCAGGGCGCCGACAAGATCGGGGTGCCCGGGTACATGAACAGGGGTTCCCAGCGCTTCGGACAGGGCACGGACCACACCGGCGTTGCGGGCCACACCGCCGGACATGGCCGTGGGCAGGGCGGAGAGGTCGTCTCCGGCGACGCGGCGCACCAGGGCCAGGATGCGGGAGGCAATGGACCGGTTTAGGCCCCGGGCGATCTCGTTGATGGGCTTTCCCCCGGCGATCAGGGAGACCGCCTCGCTTTCCGCGAACACGGTGCACATGCTGCTCAGGGTCAGGTTTTCCCGGGCCCCTTTGTCCAGGGTCGCCATCTGGTCGATGTCCACCTCCAGTGCCCGGGCCATGGCTTCCAGAAACCGGCCGGTGCCGGCGGCGCACTTGTCGTTCATGGCAAAGTCGGTCACCCGGCCGTCCGGGCCCAGGCGGACGGCCTTGCTGTCCTGGCCCCCGATGTCGATGAGCAGCCGGGTCTCGGGCAGCAGGTGAATGATGCCCCTGGCGTGGCAGGTGATCTCGGTAACCGCGGCCAGCTTTTCCTCCACCCGGTTTCTGCCGTAGCCTGTTGATACGGTGGCTCGAATGTCGGTGTTCGAAAGGCCGGCCAGGTTCAGGGCTTCGGTGGTGGCCCGGCGGATCGCCTCGGTGTTCCGGGCGCCGGTGGGCACCACGGAAAAGCCCCGCATGGAAAGCAAATCGTCTATAATCACCGCATCGCAGGAGAGGCTGCCGATGTCGATGCCCATGTAAAAGCCGGAACGTGTCGCCGGATCATTATTGTGTTTCATGGCTGTATGTGGTTAAATCCTTATCCTGTTTTTCGGCCGGTTTTGCAACCGGCCGATGCTCCACACTATCGGTCCCCGGCCGTCGGATTGTCAAGCAAAAACCGGGGCCGGACACGGGAAAGGGGGCCAGGTGCAGTTTCACAAATATCACGGACTGGGCAACGACTACATCGTCATCGACCCGGCGGATGCCGGGGAAGCGCTCTCCGCCGACCAGGTGCGGCGCATCTGCCACCGCAATTACGGCATCGGGTCGGACGGCATTCTGTTCGGGCCTTTTGCCGGCAGCCGGGGCGATTTCGGGCTGCGCATTTTCAACCCCGACGGCAGCGAGGCGGAAAAGAGCGGCAACGGCCTGCGGATTTTTGCCCGGTACCTGTGGGACATGGGGCTGGTGGACGCTGACGCGCCCTTTGCCATTGATACCAAAGGGGGCGTGGTCCATGCCATGGTCCATGGGGCCGACGGCCTGATCACCGTGGACATGGGAACCGTCAGCTTTGACGCCGCCGATATCCCGGTGACGGGCATCACAGGCGAGGTCCTGAATCAGCCTGTTTGCGTGAAAGGCCGGGACCTGGTTTACTGCGGGGCCACCATCGGCAACCCCCATTGCGTGGTGCTGTGCAAGGAGATATCCGGTCAAATGGCCCTGGATCTGGGCAGCACCCTGGAAAACGCCCCCCGGTTTCCCAACCGCACCAATGTCCAGTTCATGAAGGTGATCGACAGAAACAATATCGCCATCGAGATCTGGGAGCGGGGCGCGGGCTACACCCTGGCCTCGGGCAGCAGCGCTTCGGCCTCCGCTGCCGTGGCCCGCAGAATCGGCCTCTGTGACCAATCTATTATGGTGCACATGCCCGGCGGAACGCTTGACATCACCGTAAAAGACGACTATTCAATACGCTTGACCGGACCGGCGGCAAAAATCGCCATGGGAACCCTTTCAACAGAGGTGTGGTCCGGTACGCCACCGATGGAATAAGGATTTGTGAATGGGAAAAACGATTGCACAGAAAATTTTTGACGCGCACAGTGTGGACCAGCCCTTTGGAGAGGTCCATGTGATAAGGCTTGACGGTGTGTTCTGTCACGAGATCACCACACCCACGGCCATCTGCGATCTGATGGAAAAAAACAAGGACCGGGTCTTTGATCCGTCAAAGATCAAGGCGGTGATCGACCACGTGACCCCGGCCAAGGACTCCAAGACCGCGGCCCAGGGAAAGATCCTGCGGCAGTGGGCCCGGCGTCACGGCATCGACGGGTTTTTCGACATCGGCCGCAACGGCGTGTGCCACGCGCTTTTTCCTGAGCAGGGGTTTGTGCGGCCCGGCCACACCATTATCATGGGCGACTCCCACACCTGCACCTACGGCGCTTTTGGCGCCTTTGCCGCGGGGGTGGGCACCACCGACCTGGAGGTGGGTATTTTAAAGGGCGTCTGCGCCTTAAACTATCCGGCCACCATCAAGGTGGTGTTAAACGGGAAGCTTTCGCCCGGTGTCTATGCCAAGGACGTGATCCTGGCGGTGATCGCCGATCTGGGGGTCAACGGCGCCACCAACCGGGTGATTGAGTTTGCCGGCCCCTGCGTGGACGCCATGAGCATGGAGGCCCGCATGACCCTGTGCAACATGGCCATTGAGGCCGGGGGCACCTGCGGCATCTGCTACCCGGACAAGACCACCGTGGCCTACCTGTGGGAGTTCATCAAGGGCGAATACGCCTCCCGGCAGGCGGCTCTCAAGGCGTTCAAGAAACTGGCATCCGACCCGGACGCGGATTACGACCGGGTACTGGAAATGGATATCAGCGACCTGTCGCCCCGGGTGACCTACGGCTACAAGCCGGACTGCGTCAAACCCGTGGCCGAGATGGAGGGCACCCCCATCGACCAGGTCTACATCGGCTCGTGCACCAACGGCCGGCTGGAGGACCTGCGGGTGGCCGCAAAAGTGCTGAAAGGCAAAAAGGTGCATCCATCGGTGCGGGGCATTGTCTCTCCGGCCACGCCGAAGGTTTACCAGGACGCGCTTCGCGAGGGGCTGATCGAGACCTTCATGGCAGCGGGCTTCTGTGTCACCAACCCCACCTGCGGGGCCTGCCTGGGCATGAGCAACGGCGTGCTGGCCCCGGGCGAGGTGTGCCTGTCCACCACCAACCGGAATTTCAACGGCCGCATGGGCAAGGGCGGCATGGTCCATCTGGCCGGCCCGGCCACGGCCGCGGCCGGCGCCATTGCCGGGTGCATCACCAACTCAAAACTGTATAAAAAACGCGCGGAGTAGAAGCGGCATGAAATCCTTTGACGGCAAAATACTTTTTTTAGACCGGTCGGACATCAACACCGACGAGATCATTCCGGCCAAATACCTGACCGAAATCTCCAAGCAGGCCCTGGGCCCCCACCTGCTGGAAGACCTGGCCCTGGAAGGGTTTGACCCGGCAAGGGACGTGAAGGGCAAAGGGGTGATTCTCACCCGGGCCAACTTCGGGTGCGGATCATCCAGGGAGCACGCGGCCTGGGCCCTGGAGGTGAACAACATCGACGTGGTGATCGCCGAGAGCTTTTCCCGCATCTTCCGGCAGAACATGTACAACTGCGGCATGCTGGCCGCTGAACTGCCGGCAAAAACCATTGATGAACTGTTCAAAACATTTGCGGGCAAAAATGTGCAGGTGGAGACCGACCTGGAGCGGTCGGTGTTCGTGTTTACCGCCGGGGACATTCGAAAAGAGGTGCCGTTCTCCCTGGGCGGGTTTGACCGGGCGCTGATCGAGGCCGGGGGATGGCTCAATTACGCGGACCAACGCTATTAATGATGAAAAAGCAGGGCACAATCAAAAAGGCGGTCTGGATGCTGGCGGCGGTTGTCACGGCCGTCTGGGCGGCAGGACCTGTGACCATTGCCCGTGCCGACACAGCGCCGAAGGTTGTCTGGAAGGTGGGGACACTCACGCCCAAGGGCGTGGGCTGGGCCCATCAGTTTGAAACCATCATGATGCCGGTGATTCAATTCGGCACCAGCGGCGAGCTGAAGGTGAAGGTTTACTGGGGCGGCCTGATGGGTGACGATGAGGACATCGTGGCCAAGATGCGGGTGGGCCAGCTTCAGGCCGCCGGCCTCACCGGCCAGGGGGCCACCATTGCCTGCCCGGAGTTTGCCGTGGTGGAGCTGCCCTTTCTTTTTAAGAGTTATGCCGAGGTGGACCACATTCGGGAAAAGATGTGGCCTGAATTCGACCGCCTGATGCAGGCCCGGGGCTTCAAGCTGCTGGCCTGGCTGGACCAGGATTTTGATCAGATATACTCGGTGAAGTGGAGTTTTACGGATCTGGCCGATTTTCAGAAGGCCCGGTTCATGACCTGGTACGGCACACTGGAAGAGCACCTGCTCAAGAGCCTCAACGCCAGCCCCATTCCCGTGAACATTCCCGAGCTGGCGCCCTCTTTGCGCCAGGGCGTGGCCGACTCCCTGATCGCGCCGGCCCTCTGGATGATCGCCACCCAGCTCTACCCGGTGGTCAACTACATGGTGCCGTTAAATATCCGTTACTCCCCGGCAGTGGTTGTCTGTACCCTGGATGCGTGGAACGGCCTGTCGGCGTCGTCCCGGGCCGGCCTTGGCGCGGCCCGGCCGGAGATGGAAAAAGAGTTTGTGGCCGCCACCCGAAGAGACAATGCAAAGGCCATGGACGCCATGGTCAAATACGGCATTGTGCGGGTGGACATGACCGACGCCCAGGTGGAGACCATTCGAAAAGGGGCCGTGACCGTGTGGGACGATCAGGCCGGCAAACTTTATTCCAGGGAACTGCTTGACCGGATACTGGCCCATCTGGACCAGTACAGGAGCCAAAACCCTTGACCCTTGCCCCCTCCAGGATCGTCCGGATGGTCCTGTTTTCCCACCGCAGCCTGGTGGGCCTTGAAAAAATCCTCTTGTGCCTGCTGCTGTTTTCCATGATCGGCCTGTCCTTTTTCCAGGTGGTGCTGAGAAACTTTTTTGATTTCGGCTTTGTCTGGCTCAACGAAGTGCTGCGTGCACAGGTGGTCTGGCTGGTCTTTATCGGCGCGGCCCTGGCCGCCGACCAGCGGCGTCACCTGCGGATCGATCTTGTTTCCCGCCTGCTCAAAAACCGTGCTGTCATACGGCGTCTGACCGACGCCTTTGCCGATCTGTTTTGCGCGGCTGCTTCGGTTCTGCTGTTCTGGGCCGCGGTTCAATATATTGTCCTGACCCGGCCCTTTTCGCCGGAGACCGTGTTTTTCGGGGCTCCGGAATGGATGCTGCGGCTGGTGATTCCCTATGCCTTTGCCGCCATGGCCATTCGCAGCGCAGCGTTTGTGGTTACCGGCCTGCGTCGGCTGAAAAGAGAGACGGCCGTCCAATAATCCGGCCCGCCCGGTTGCCGGGTCGTCCGGCAGATGGATCTTTTGCGTGGAAAATCTTGTCATCATCTCCATTGGGATTGTGTTTGTGGCCGCCATTCTGGCCGGGGCATCGCTGTTTGCCGTCATCGGCGGCGGCACGGTGCTGCTTTTCGGCCTGGTGGCCGGAGAAAGCATTGCCGTGCCGGTGATCGAGATGTGCCGGCTGGCCAACGCGCCGGGGTTTATCGCCATTCCGCTGTTTATCTTTGCCGGATATCTGTTCGCGGAGAGCCGGTCTCCGGACCGGCTGATCCGGTTTTCCGATGCCCTTACCGGCTGGATTCCGGGGGGGGCTGGCCATTGTGACGGTGGCGGCCTGCACGGTGTTTACCGCCATCACCGGGGCCAGCGGCATCACGATCCTTGCCTGCGGCGGCCTGCTGCTGCCGGCCCTGGTCAACAACCGGTATTCGGAGGGGTTCTCCCTGGGCCTGATCACGGCATCTGGCAGCTCGGGTGTGCTGTTTGTGCCCAGCCTGCCCATCCTTATATACGGCATGGTCGCCGGGGTGGATATCACAGAGCTGTTTATCGCCGGCATTCTGCCCGGTATTCTGACCGTCTGCCTGCTGGCCGGTTTCGGTGTGGCCTGCGGCATTGGCCGACAGGTGCCCACCACCCCCTTCTCCCTGGCCCGGCTGGTGGCGGCCCTCTGGGAGATCAAGTGGATCGCGCCCCTTCCTTTTGTGGTGATCGGCGGCATCTACACCGGCATCATCACCGTGGGCGAGGCGGCTTCGGTGACGGCGGTGTACGCTCTGGTCACCGAGTGTCTTATCTACCGGGAAATATCGGCAAAAAAGCTGGTCACCGTGGCCATTGACAGCATGGTCATGGTAGGCGCCATTCTCATTGTGCTGGCCGTGGCCCTGGGCCTGACCAATTTTCTGGTGGATGTTCAGGTGCCCCAGCGCCTGGTGGCGGTGGTTTCCGCCCATGTCTCCAGCAAGATTCTCTTTCTCCTGCTGCTCAACATTTTTCTGCTGATCGTGGGATGCCTGATGGACATTTTTTCGGCCATTGTCATCGTGGTGCCCCTGGTGGCGCCGGTGGCCGCAACCTTTGACATCGACCCGGTCCACCTGGCCATCATCTTTCTGGCCAACCTGGAGATCGGCTACCTGACCCCGCCGGTGGGCATCAACCTTTTTATCTCCAGCCTGCGGTTTGACATCCCCATTGTAAGGCTATATCGTATGGTAATTCCGTTTCTGGCCCTGCTGGTGGCGGCCCTTCTGCTGATCAGCTATTTTCCGGCCCTGTCGCTGTGGCTGGTGGAGGTGTCGGGCAAGAGAGTGCCGGTGCTTCAATTTTAAAGGAACACCTGAAAATTGGATTCACCGCAAAGACCCAAAGGACGCAAAGAAAAGCATGGGCGCTGTGCGTAAAACAGCGTTTGCCGGAACATGGCCCTTTGCGCGCTTTGCGGTGTTAAAAAAGCGAGGCTGATGATTAAGACGGGTTGTTTGTATGGGAAAACATTGGGATGTTAGCGGTTCTGTTGAGCTTTCCCCATGTAAGGACGGAAAAGGTTTCATTACATGACAGATGGAAGCCATGGACATGGGTTTTTTAAAAAAATAGTGGCCCTGCTGGTGATGGCGGGCATGTTGACCGTTACCTGCACCGGCTGTGCGTTGATTTTCCGCATGCAGGCCGATGTTGTCTCTCCTGTCGTCACCCAGATGGTGGAAGAGACGGTTGGCACACAGAGCGCCCGGGCCATTCGCGAGGGCATTGCCGCCAACGGCCTGCTGGTCTCGGCCCTGATTCGCATATCGCCCACCAACCGGGCCTACCTGGAAAAAGGCGCTTTTATCTACTGTTCCTACGGCCTGCTGGTGGAGGATGAAGATCCCGTCTATGCCACTGAATTATATGCCATCAGCAAGGAGTATGGGCTTCGTGCCCTTAAAACCAACCGGAATTTCCGAAGAGGACTTGAACAGGGGAAAAACATTCCGGAACTGGTGGCCGATATGGACAAGACCTACATGGAGGCCCTGAGCTGGACCGGACTGAGCCAGGGACTGTGGATCCTTCAGAACATGACCGATCCGGAGGCCCTGGTGGAGCTGGCCGATGCCGTGGCCATGGTAAAGCGCTCCCTGGAACTGGACGAGACTTACTTTTTCGGCATGGGCAATGCCTTTCTCGGTGTTTACTACTCCTTTATTCCCGACTTTTTCGGCGTGGGCGGCGGGCCGGAAGCTTCCCGGGCGATGTTTGACCAGGCCAGGGCCGTGACCGGCGACCGGCTTCTGCTGGTGGATGTGTTTGAGGCCCGGTTTCTGGATACCCAGGTACACGACCGGGAGTCCTTTGTAAAAAAGCTGGAAGGCGTGATTGCCGCTGATCCGGATATTCTGCCGGAAAGCCCGGTGCTGACCGATATTGCCAAGTCAAAGGCCGCGTTTTTCCTTAAACACATGGAAGCGTATTTTGATTGATGGCTTGGTCGGCGGCCTTTTTTAAAAATACACAAATTTGCTTGAAACCGAATCGGCTTGATGCTAGAAGATAGCATCTCATATGGTGGGTGTAGCTCAGTTGGCAGAGCACCAGGTTGTGGCCCTGGGTGTCGTGGGTTCAAGTCCCATCACTCACCCCATTTTACCCCAGACCGGCGCCGTTCACATACAACCGGCACCGGTTTCATTCGCGCCCGTAGCTCAGCTGGATAGAGCGCCGGACTTCGAATCCGTAGGCCGGGGGTTCGAGTCCCTCCGGGCGCGCCAATTATTTCAAGTAGTTACACTCTTCACCCCACCATCTCACCTATCTCTGTGTGAGAATCCGTGTGAGACTTTTCCCAGTCGGATCATACGTCTCCCCTTTTAAAATGGTGGCTGATCTGTCCCGGCGGCCGGCTCCTCCCCTTTGTCATTGATCCGGATAAACTCGATGCTATTTGCATTCAACTGGTAGGAGCTGCGCTTCTCATTGTTCTCCGTCTCCCACCGCTGCTGCTGAAGATAGCCTGAGACCGCGATTCTTGCGCCCTTGTGCAGGTAGTTTTCCGTGGTGTCGGCCAGTTTTGAAAAGCACTTTACCTTGATCCAGCCGGTCTGCTCCTGTCCGTCCTTGAACCCGGAAGCAAAGGCCAGGGAAAAAGAGGCAATGTGGGTGCCGCCGTCGGGTGTGAAAAAGTTTTCAATGTCGCTGCCGATGTTTCCTGCAAGTGTCAGTACGTTTAACATGGTCCACCTCCAAAATAAGTTGTTGAAAAAACATGAAGAAAGGCTCTCTGTTTATTCATATATATAAAGAGGCGGGGCTATCCCTGATTTTGGGGAAGAAAAGCCGTTTTTGAGACCGATTTTGGGTGTGAAATCCCGGTTTATTTTTATTTTTCTGCCAGACCAAAAAGAAAAACGATATAGTTCCAGTATATTGCATTTTATTAAAGATTACTTTTTATAAAATTTATGCTTTTTTAGTAATTAGATGTAAAAAAGTATTGACAATGCATTTTTAATCGCTTAATGTTGTTTCAAACATCAACATTCAAGGAGAAGACCTATGACAGACAAGAATGCAATCAGCCAGGAAGAGCTTAAAAAGTTCATACCCCAGCCGGCGCCACAGTCCGTAAGAACGACATTTAAGCTCCAGGAAGACAATGCCGCCGCCTTGAAAAAATTGGCCAAAGAGCAGGGAATTACGGTGAAAGACCATTTCGATGTTATATGTAATAAGGCATTTATCGACGCCACAGTGAAGGTGTATTCAAAGACTCCTGGCGCATTTAATAAAAGCTGGAATGAAGAAAAAAACCTGATCCGCAAGACCTATGTGATCAATAAGTCATCAGTTGCTCTACTGGAAAAAACGGCAAAAACACTGCATGTATCCCGGGACTGTCTGTTTGATGCTTTATTAAAGTTTTATCGATACATCGTGGCAAAACGTGAAGAAGACATCGAAAAGTCCAAAGAAAATCACCCCAAGGCACTTAAGCTATTGTATGAATTATCAAAACGCGTGGGGAAGACAGAGGAGCAGGTTAAAAAAATTTTAGATCCAGAAGATCCGATTTATTCCCGAATCGGGTTCGTTTCAATCGTCCTCGATAACCTGATATTTGCCGTGGAAAACGAATTAAAAGACGGCACACCCATCGATCCAGATGATTTTTCACAAAGCTGTTAGGCAATCGAAAGGAGGGGCGACATGATTCCAGGACCAAGTATAGTTCGTGAGTGTTCGGCGTGCGGAAAGTTTTTTATAGAGGACACGGTTTCATCCGGTAACACTTTTGGAGCCCGTTTCTGGACGGATGGCAAAATAAAGGCACCCATGCTCCCCGACCAACCGGAACTGGTCAAGTGTGAATTTTGCGGTGCCCTCATATGGATTGAGGAGCAGAAACCAATTGGAGAAATTGCCCCGGCGGAGAGAAGATATGGATACAAAGAACCACCACCAGTCAACGAGGGGGTAAACAATTCTAAAGCGGGTAGATTTACAGGCGTGATCCCTGGATTGACCCCGACGTTCTGGGATTACGCAAGGTTAATCAAAGCTGGTGTGGATGACAAGCAGAAGGAGCGTTATCTACGACTCCGCGCATGGTGGGCAGGGAATGACCCCCGGCGTAAACCGGACCAGTCAGAACCAACACCGCTTGATCCTTTTGAGATCGAGAACCTGCGTGCTCTTATCACCTTCCTTAATGAATCTGATGATCATGATCGGCTTATGAAAGCGGAAGCGCTCCGTGAACTTGGTGAGTTTGAAGAAGCAGAGAGCCTTCTTGCCACCGAGTTTGAAGGTACTTTTAAAAAGGTTGCTTCTATTATTCAGGATCTCAATCAGCGGCACATCACGACCGTTGCCGAGATGGACTTGGAATAGCCAGGAGGTAGGAGGTAAACAATGCATCTTACAAATCATGCCCGTACGCGGACACAACAAAGGGGTTTTAATAAAAAGCATGTTGATTTGATTTTAAACTACGGAAGCCCCCGTATAAAACCTGGCAACGCTATAGAATATTACATAGGGAGAAAAGAAAAAAACCGGCTTATCGAGCAGATGCGCCAAAAGATCAAGCTCCTGGAAAGCTGTGCCGATAAGGCTGTTCTGGTAGATTCTGCGGCCGACACCGTTATTACCACTTACAACCTCTATTAAAGGAGGGCCTCCGGGCGCGCCAATTTAAAATGATCAGAGTTCTAAAAGAGGCAGTGCTGAAACATCGGCGCCAAGTGGAAGAGCCGTATCTCCAGGATGGATGATATATCCCGGCCCGGCCGCATCTCCAAAATCTTTCTGAAATGTTTTTATAGCCGCAGTCATCGCCGGATGGGGTGTGGCAGACAGTTTTACTTCAATGGGTATAAGGCGTTCACCGGTATCCACTATGAGGTCTACTTCCGTACCGGCAGTTGTCCGCCAG
>JAXHVI010000177.1:0-2819 GCA_034189195.1 Thermodesulfobacteriota bacterium
GGCAGCAACAAGGGGGTCTATTCCATCGAAGGCCCCACACGGCGGTGGCTGGAAAAAGAGTTGAGTTAAAGCGCCGGAGTAATGCGAATGGTGTCGTCCCGCACCTCGATGCCGGCTTCAGGGCGTTTTGACCGGATAAAACCGGTCAACTCCTCCATGGCGGGATAAGCGGGATAAGTGCCGAAACAGCGGGCGTCATCAATGAGAATCACGTGCCCCTGTTCCGTCGTGCTGAAGATGTGGCCCAGCTCCTCGAACACAGGCGTCTCCTTTTCCCCTTTGGCGGTTTCTCCGGCAGAGTAGTGGCCGTCCAGCCAGAACAGGGCCGGTTTATCGATTGCTGCCATCAGGTTACCCAGTTTGATGCCGCTGTCGCCCTGAATCAGCTTGATGTAGGAAAATTTGCGGAATCTTTCCGAGGCCCGCTGGTAAAGGGCCTCGCTGAGTCCAATGGAGTAAATGCGCTCAAAGGTGTTCTTCATGGCGTCCACCATGTCGCCATAGAAAGTACCGGTCTCCACCAGAATTTTCAGCCCGAACCGGCCGGCATATTCGGCCAGCATTCGCTGTTTGATGATATGGGGCGGCGGTGCGGGGCGTCCCTTTTTTTGCCACTCCTCTAATTCGTTTTTCTGCCGCTGCTGCCGCAGCCGGTCCTGGACTGACCGGTACCACAACACCGGGGTTCTGATGATGCGTTGCCATGTCTGTGTCATATAATACTCCGATTACCGTGTCGTATTTCTCTGTTGATCAACAGCCTTCGTCTTTTTACCCCGGCGCCGGGCCGATGAAAAGAGAAAAACGTTCTGCCGGCCCCTCAATCGGGAAACTCCCGCAGGGATTCGTGGATGCCCTTGTGAATTTCGTACCAGAATTCATAGGCGGCGGCGTTTTTGTCCCGGTCAAAAAAATCGATCCATCGGTCCAGCTCTTCGTGCTTGATGCCATCAACCGTTTTTTTCTTTTTCAGGAAACCGGCCACCAGGTCGGCCACGCGTTCCGGCTCCCAGAACACCGAGGCATTGCGGCTGGCGATACGACCGGCGGTCAGGTGAATGGAACGCAAAAACCGCTTCTTTTCCCCGAAAATCTTTTCCACTATATCGGGCATCATCTCTTCGGCCCAGCCCCGGTGAAACCGGCACATGCCCATGTTGTCGAGCATCAGCTCCTGGACCAGGCGGCGGGCGCATTCGCGGCCCAGGTCCCGGGGCGGCAGAAAATCGCGGCCATAGTGCATGTAGTACTTGCCCATGATGGCCATGGGCGCAAAGGCGCCGGGGGTCCAGTACTGGTTGGGCACCATCCAGCCCTGGCGAGCAAAGGCGAGATACACGAACCGGTCCCGTACCGCTTTCCCCTTTTCCCGGGCCAGGCGGCGGGCAAACTTGCGGGCCCCGAACGCCAGGGGAATTCTGCCGCCGGGTGTTGCCATCTGGTCCAGCAGGGCGATGCCCAGCCGGGCGTTGTGCATGGAGTCATCCGTTACGTCAAAATCGTCCATGTTCCACCGGGGCCGGCCCTCCACGCCCAGCTCTTAAGGTAGTGGTCCAGCACCAGGCGCGAATGCAAGCTTCGGCGCTCTTCCTCGCTCCAGTAGATGGAGCGATAGTTCAAGGCCAGCAGGTTGCCCTCCATGGAGGCGTAGTTCACGCCAAAGGTGCCGCCGGTGTTGAACTTGGGATCAAACCGATATTTGGCCGTGGCCTCCATGTCCTTGGCGGCCATGCGCTGGTTGAACTTGTCCTCAAACCACTGGTCGGCCACGGACCGGTTGCAGAAGTCCTCGTCCACATGGGTGCCGCCATAAATGACGCCAAGGATGCCGTGCTCCTGCAGCAGCTTGGTGCCAAAGCCCCCTCTTCCGGCCCAGGTGTCGGCGTGGGTCAGCGCCCCTTTTTTCAGCGGCGCCGAGCAGATCGCCCCGATATCGGTGTACAGGGCCGCCGGACCCACGGCCAGCACTCTCGGATCATCTTCATACCGGGCGGCAAACGTTTCAAGGGCATAGTCCATAACCGCATAGACACCCCGGCGGCCCTGGTTCCAAATTCGGTCGGGCTGGACCGGAACCAGCTCCACCTCGATCTCCTCACCGTGGGTGCGGTTCAGATATAAAAGTGAGGGCTGAGGGGCCTTGCCGAGAATAGAGAGCATGTTGATGCCCAGGTTATCAAATACCAGGGCCGCCCCGCCCATGGAGGAGATGTAAAAGCCGTGCCAGCAGGGCGATATGCCGGTGACAATCAGCCGGTTGGAGCCGGGCAGCACCGAACCGGCCATAAGCCCGGCCCCGAAGTTGAGGCTGTGGTGCTTGTAGGCCAGGTGAATGCCCAGGTCCACGGGCCCGAAAAAATCGCCCACCGGATACCGCTGCATGCGGTAAAACCCGTTACCCGCATTGAGCAGCAGCACTTTGAGAAAATGGCTTGACGCATTCATGGCAGCCCCCTATCAAATTCGGCTTTGACTGTTTCCCCGTCGATTACAGTAAACACCAGCCTGCCCGCATGTATCATGAGTCCTTTGCCTGGGGCGCCTGCCCTGCGTGCTCGACCGCCTTGAGGTGCTGGCGCTTCTGCTCCAGGGCCTTCTGCTTCTCCTGTTTTTCGTTTTCATCAACAGCCTGTTTCAGGCCGGCTTCCAGTTCCGTGATTTCCCGCACCAGCCGCTGCTTTGCGTTTTCCACTTTTTCGGCCTGTTCGGCCTTGTCAAAGGCAATGGCCTCGGCGGAATGCGCCAGCTCGCTCACCGACGCCGCCTGAACAACGGCGGGGATTGCCTTTTCTCCAGGCTCCAGCCGTCGCTGATTCATG